>NZ_JBSKBR010000005.1:0-310535 GCF_053714315.1 Mesorhizobium sp. PL10
AAGAGAGCCTGAGGCGGCTCGCCAAGCGCTACGGGATCAACCAGAAGACGGTCGCGAAGTGCGCGGCAAGAAGGTCGGCGCACTGGCAGCCTGCGAGCCGGAGGTCACCCTTGCGGGCGGCACCTATATCGACCTGTCGCCCACCGACGCCTATGTGGACGGTACCATGGTTTCAGCCAAAGGATGGACCGCACTTGCCGCTTTCATCCGCGAGTGTCTGAAGGTGCTGGGTACGGAAATCCGCCACAACTAGGACGATTTCCGGGAAAGGACGTAGCGCTTGTATCCGTTGTTCGGTGAGGAGTTCGCAGGGAGACACCGGCAGCATGATGCACCGCGATCAGGTCCATATCGATGCCAATATCGTTCGCGAGATGGTCTTCGGCCAGTTCCCGGAATATCGCCACGAGCGGATCGAGCAGGTCGGCACGATTGGTACTGTCAATGCAATCTTCAGGATTGGATCGAGTGTAGCAGCAAGATTCCCCCTGCGCGCAATGGAGCCAGTCGCGTGCGCCAATATCCTGCGCAACGAAGCCGCAGCCATGACGGAGTTTGCTACGCATTCTCCGGTTGCGTGTCCTCGACCGATCGGGCTTGGTCAACCAGGTCCGCTCTATCCGTTACCGTGGGCAATGCAGACCTGGATAGAAGGTGACGTCGCCACGCAAGATGGGCTCGCTGCTTCCACGGCCTTCGCACTGGATATCGCCAACCTGATTGCGTCGCTACGCGCAGCGAACACACATGGCCGTCGTTTTGATGGGGAAGGGAGGGGCGGCAGCCTTCCTCAACACGACGACTGGATGTCGATCTGTTTCAAGAACAGCGAGGGGCTCTTGGACGTGTCTCGGCTCCGTCGCATTTGGGCTCGGCTTCGTGAACTGCCGCAGTCCGGTCTCGACGTCATGAGCCACCGCGATCTTATTCCGGCGAACCTCCTCGTGCGAGGGGACCGCCTTGTTGGTGTGCTCGACACCGGCAGCTTCGGACCGGCCGATCCGGCCTTGGATCTTGTTGCCGCATGGCATCTGCTGGACCGCAGCCGGCGCGAAACCGTGCGTAGCCATCTTGGATCAAGCGACGTCGAGTGGCAGCGCGGAGCGGCATGGGCTTTCCAACAGGCAATGGGCTTGGTCTGGTATTACCGGAGCACCAACCCCGCCCTGAGTGCGCTTGGCCGCACCACGCTCTCCCGTATCATCGACGATGTGGAAGTCTGATCCGAACATGGGCGTCGGTCGGGTCAGTAATACCTCGAGCGGCTCGAAGGCATTGAGCCCGTTCCTTCGCGAACGCCCGGGACCAGCGTGGCTGGAGGTGATAAGCCGCGCCCGGCGCGCGGCGAAAACCCTACTCGGCAGGCGTCTCCGATGGCGCGTCTGCCGGCTTCGAAGGCTCGGCCTCGGCCCGGGGCTTGCGCGGTGAAAACAGCGACCTGACCGTGACGTAGAACACCGGCGTCAGGAACAGGCCGACGAAGGTGACGCCGAGCATGCCGGAGAACACCGCGGTGCCGAGCGACTGTCGCATTTCAGCGCCCGGGCCCGTTGCGATCATCAGCGGCACGACGCCGAGAATGAACGCGAAGGCGGTCATCAGGATCGGCCGCAGCCTGAGCCGGCAGGCTTCGACGGCAGCCTCGGCGGCCGACAGGCCGCGTTCCTGCGCCTGCCGCGCGAATTCGACGATCAGGATAGCGTTCTTGGCGGCAAGCCCGATCAGCACGATGAGGCCGATCTGGACGAGGATGTTGTTGTCCAGCCCTCGGAACCACACGCCGAGCAGCGCCGCGAGCACGCCGAGCGGCACCACCAGCACAATGGCGAATGGCAGCACCCAGCTTTCATATTGCGCCGCCAGCGCCAGGAACACGAACAGCACCGACAGTCCGAAGATATAGACAGCGGCATTGCCGGTATTGCGCTCCTGATAGGCGAGCTCGGTCCATTCATAGGAGGTACCGGCCGGCAGTGTCGCTGCGGTGATCTTTTCCATCGATGCCAGCGCGTCGCCGGTGGAAACGCCAGGCGCGGCGTTGCCCTGCAGCGGCACCGAGACATACATGTTGTAGCGCTGGACCAGAGCCGGGCCGGTGACGTCGCGGATCTCGATCAACGTGCCGAGCGGGACCAGCGCCCCGGTCGCCGAGCGCACCTTCAGTTTCAGGATGTCGGCGCGATCGAGGCGGAACGCCTGGTCGGCCTGCGCCCGCACCTGGTAGACGCGCCCGAAAGCGTTGAAGTCGTTGACGTAGGCGGTGCCCAGATTGATCGACAGCGTCTCGAAGATGTTGGGGATCGGCACGTTCAGGATGCGCGCCTTGTCGCGATCGATCGCCAGGAAGAATTGCGGGCTCGACGCCGAGAAGGTGGTGAACACGCCCGTCAGCCCCGGCGTCTTGTTGGCCTTCCCGGCGATTTCGTAGGCAAGCGCCAGGATTTGGCGCATGTCGGCGCTGTTGCGCTCCTGGATCTGCAGCTTGAAGCCACCGGCATTGCCGACGCCGCGGATCGGCGGCGGCGGCAGTGCGATGATGAAGGCTTCCTTGATGCTTTGCAGGCTGCCGAACAGATTGCCGATGACCTGGGTCGCCGACTGGCCGGCTTTCAGCCGCTCGTCAAAGGGCCTGAACCTGGCGAAGATCACGCCTGCGTTGCTGGCGTTGGTGAAGGTCGCGCCGGAGAAGCCGGCGAAGGCGACGGCGTAGTCGACGCCTGGCGTTTTCTGGATGATCTGCGACGCCTGCTGGATGACGGCGTCGGTCCTCGACAGCGAGGCGCCGTCCGGCAACTGGATGACGACGATCGCATAGCCCTGGTCGAGCGAGGGAATGAAACCGCGCGGCACCGTCTGCACCATGTAGACCGTGGCGTAGATGAGGGCCGCGAAAACGGCCAACATGGCGCCGATCGTTATCCACGAGCCGACCAGCACGCGGATGATGCTCGAATACCAATGGGCGAGCCTGTCGAAGCCGCGATTGAAGCCGTCGGCCAGCATCCGTCCGAAGCGCGCCACGAAAAAGCGCGGCGGCGCCGCCGCGGCGTGGTGCGGCTTGAACAGCAGTGCGGCCAGCGCCGGCGAAAGCGTCAGTGAATTGAATGCCGAGATCGCCGTCGACACCGCGATGGTGATCGCAAACTGCAGGTAGAACTGCCCGGAAATGCCGGGGATGAAGGCTGTCGGTACGAACACGGCTATCAGCACCAGCGAGATCGCGATGACCGCCGTGCCGACTTCGTCCATGGTCAGGTGCGACGCCGGATTGGGCGCCAGCCCCGCGGCGATATTGCGCTCGACGTTTTCGACCACGACAATCGCATCGTCGACGACGATGCCGATCGCCAGAACCAGGCCGAACAGCGTCAGCATGTTGAGCGAGAAGCCGGCGCCGTAAAGCACCGCCAGCGTGCCGATCAGCGACACCGGGATCGCCACGATCGGCACGATCGCCATGCGCCAGGATTGCAGGAAGACGATGATGACGATGATGACCAGCACCATCGCCTCAAGGATGGTCTTGTAGACCTCCTGGATCGACTCGGCGACGAACTCGGTCGGATTGTAGACGATGTCGTAGCTCAAGCCCTTCGGGAAGTCGGCTGAAAGCTCCTTCATCTTGTCCTGGATCTCCTCGGCTGCGGCGAGCGCATTGGTGCCCGGCCGCTGGAAGATGGCGAGCGCCACCGCCGGTTTGCCGTTGAGATAGGAGTTGGTGACGTAATCCTTGGCGCCGAGCTCGATGCGCGCCACGTCCTGCAGCGAGATCAGGCGGCCGTCCTCGGTCGATTTGACGATCACGTATCGGAAGTCGCGTGCGTCGTCGAAGCGGCCTTGCGTGGTGACCGTGTACTGGAACGCCGCGCCGGTGTTGGTCGGCGGCGCGCCGATCGAACCACCCGACACCTGCACGTTCTGGTCGCGCAGCGCCTGCACCACATCGCCAGAGGTCATCCCCAGGGCCGACAGTTTTTCCGGATCGAGCCAGATGCGCAGCGAATATTCGCGTTCGCCGAAGATGATGAGGTCGCCGACGCCGTCCAGCCTGAGCAATATGTCGCGCACCCGCGAGCGGGCGTAGTTCGAGACGTAGAGCTGGTCGTATGTATTGTCGGGCGACAGCATGTGCACGACCATCATCAGGTCGGGCGAGCTCTTGGTGGTGGTGATACCGAGGCGGCGGACTTCTTCGGGCAGGCGCGGCTCGGCGACCGACACGCGGTTCTGCACCAGCACCTGCGCCTGGTCGAGGTCGGTGCCCAGCTTGAAGGTGATGGTCAGCGCCATCGCCCCGTCGCCCGACGAATAGGACGACATATAGAGCATGCCCTCGACGCCGTTGATCTCCTGCTCGATCGGCGTTGCCACCGTGGCTGCGACCGTCTCGGCGTCGGCGCCCGGATACTGCGCGCGAACGACGATGGTCGGTGGCGCGATCTCCGGATATTGCGCGACGGGCAGCTGGGTATAGGCAATCCCGCCGAGGATCAGCAGGACGATCGAAACGACCGATGCGAAGATCGGACGGTCGACGAAGAAATGGGCGAACCTCATTGCTGCAACCCGGCGGTCTCGACCTTGGGCGGCAACGTCACCATCTCGACCTTGACCTTGGTGCCTGGCCTGGCGTGCATCAGCCCGTTGACGATGATCGTCTCGTCGCCGGTCAGGCCCGCGCGGATCACCCGGTAGCCGTCGAGAAGCGGGCCGGTGCGCACGGGCTTCGCCGACACCATCCCGGCCTCATCCACCAGGAACACGATGCGGCGATCCTGATCGGCGCCGATCGCCTCGTCGGGCACCAGCACGCCGCTATGCGGCAGCGACCCCGGCACGTTGATGCGCCCGAACATGCCTGGCTGGAGAATGCCGTCGGCGTTGGGGAACGTTGCACGCACCCGCAAGGTGCCGGTCGCGTTGTCGATCCGGTTCTCGGCAAAATCGAGCTTGCCTTTGAATGCCGCCTCCTGGCGGTCGGCGACGCGAACCACCACATCGAGCCCGCCGGCGCCTTCCTGCATCGAGCCGCCGCGCTCCTTCGCGTCACGGGCGTAGCTGAAATACAGGCGCTCATCGACGTCGAAATAGAAGTCGATCGGATCGCGTGTGACGATGGTCGTCAGCAAGGTGGAATCCGGCTGCACGAGGTTGCCGACCGATACCAGCCGGCGGTCGATGCGGCCGGACAAGGGCGCCTTGATCTCCGTGAATTCCATGTTCAGGCTGGCCGTCGTCAGCGCAGCCGTCGCGCCCTGCATCTGCGCCTGCGCCGAAAGGTATTCCCGCCGGCGGTCGTCGACCGTCGCGGTTGAGATATTGCCGGTCTTGGCCAGTTCGTCGGCGCGATCTAGCTGCATCTTGGAGAATTCGAGAAGACTCTTGGCGACGTCCACTTGCGATTTGGCGGCATCATAAGCCGCCTGGTACGGACGCTGGTCGATGGTGAAGAGCAGGTCGCCCTTGTTGACCAGTGCGCCGTCCTGGAAGCTGACCTTGTCCAGATAGCCGCTGACGCGCGAGCGGATGGCGACCTGGTCGACGGCGTCGAAGCGCCCGACGAACTCATCGTCTTCGACGATTTCACGAACCACCGGCTTTGCCGCCGTTACCACGGGCAGCGGCTGGTCCTGCGCAAACACAGTGCTGCTGAAAGCCATGCCGAAGAGGAATGCCGCCGACACGGCGACGCGTGCGAGGCAGCCGACCGATCGACAGGGTCGCCCGCCCGCGTCGCGGTGCAACTGCCCATTGCCTGGGGTGTCCATTTGCGTCCCTCGTTCGCTGGACCCGGAGGTCGGTTGATCCGCTTTTACGCTCAGGCTTTCGTCGAGATCAGGGCATTGCATTGTTGTGCACGGCAACATGATCATTTTCCATGTGAGCTGAAATGTCCACCCTCTGGCTGCTCCGCCACCCGCCACTGGCCTTGTTCAAACGTTAAAGCCGCCATTCCGCTCTGCATCATCTCTTGTCTGCGGCGTTCTCCTGCCGCCTAGAAGGCGGTCCAGCCGGCAAGACAGACCACCCTGAGACGAATGACGAGTGCATTGGCGAGTGGCAAAATAGTTCCGCCCACAAACCTTGGAACAATCTTGCAGCCATACGGTTTCTACCGTCGAAGGAGACACTCCATGCTTAGATTCCTTATCCACCTCGGCGCGATTTATGCGGCATTCCAGATCGGCAGAGAGTTCGGCCGCAAGGAGACCGAAGTCATGCTCTTGCCGCCCGTTGATTATGAGCGGCGCCCGACATTGAGAAACGAAGCTGAGTTCGGAGAGGTTTAGGACCGCTCGATCCTCAGGGGTGACTGCCGTGGTCGTGAAAGCTGCAACTGCATTGGGCCGGCGGTGACGCAGACAATGGGGAGGGGCACAAGCAGCGCATGAACCGGGGGCCGCTCGACGACGAGGTTGGGAGGGTCCCGGTCCGGCTTGAGACAGGCGAACTCGTCAGATATCGAGAGGCACAAGTGCAAAACTCATGTATGCGCTACTCCTAACATTGCGTGCCGGGCGGATGGGTCTAATCATATACGGCAACGCGGGGGAATGCGGTGGTTGCCAATCGTCGAAACGACATCCCATCGTCTGAGCGAGGGCTAGGACGCTTTCTTGCGGCCGGGACGGCCCATCCGCGCACGGCTCTGCCCACCGTCGCAACTGTCGTCACGACGGTTGCTGCGCTGTATTTCGGTCGCGAGGTTTTTCTCCCGATTGCAATCGCGTTGCTCTTGACCTTTGCGTTGGCGCCGGTTGTTGCCGGGCTGAAACGCACCGGCCTGCCTCGGCTGCCCGCAGTTCTGCTCAGCGTAATTGGCGCGTTCGCGGCTCTGGGCCTGTTCAGCTTCATTGTCGCGACGCAGGTGAGCGAGCTTGCCCAGAACATTTCGGCCTACCAGGCTAATATTCTGACCAAAGTCCGTTCGCTCAAGGAAACGGGCGTCGGTGGCGGCATCATTGCAAGGCTGAGCGACGTGATCGAGCGTGTCGGTCAGGAGATTGATAAGCAGGAGGTGCCGCCGCCCGCGACCGACAAGCCCCGGCGCGAACCGGTTCCGGTCGAGATTGTGGCGCGCGAGCGACCTCTCGAGGTCTTGCAGAACATCATAGGACCATTGATCAGCCCGCTGGCCTCGGCGGGCCTGATCATCATCGTGGTTATCTTCATGTTGCTGGAGCGGGAGGATCTGCGCGACAGGTTCATTCGCCTGGTCGGTTACGGAGATCTCCATCGCACGACAGAAGCATTGCAGGATGCAGGCAAGCGGGTCGGCCGCTATCTGCTCATGCAGATGGTGGTCAACATTGTCTACGCCATCCCCATTGCGATCGGGCTTTGGGTGCTTGGCATTCCCAACGCACTGCTGTGGGGATTGCTGGCACTGGCGCTTCGCTTCGTTCCCTATATCGGTCCCGTGATCGGCGCGCTGCTGCCTTTGTTCCTTGCCTTGGCCGTGGCACCAGGCTGGTCGCTGGTGCTGTGGACCGCTGCCCTGTTCATCGTGATGGAACTGGTTACCGGCAATGTCGTCGAACCGTGGCTCTACGGTTCGCGCACGGGACTGTCGCCTTTGGCCATCATCGTCGCGGCGATCTTCTGGACATGGCTGTGGGGGCCGCTCGGCCTGGTCCTTTCGACGCCGCTGACGGTTTGTCTCGTGGTGCTCGGCCGACACGTTCCGCAGTTCGAATTTCTTGACGTCCTGTTTGGCAACGAGCCTGTGCTCGAACCTCACGCCCGGCTCTATCAGCGTCTCCTGGCCGGCGATCCGGACGAAGCCACCGACCATGCCGAGGAAATCCTCGAGGAGAAGTATCTGATCGATTTCTACGACAAGGTCGCCATTCCTGCTCTCCTGTTGGGCGAGCAGGATCGTATGCGTGGCGTGATGGGCGATCAGCAGCAAAGGCAGGTGGCGGCGAGCGCCCAGATTCTCGTCGCAAATCTTGCCGACGATGCACTGGAAGAGGCAAGCGAGGAAGATGAGCCTGCAGCCACCGCGGAAGGGACCGTGAGCAAGGAACTGGACGGCGTCGAAGAGGAAGAGATCGAGCTGCCCGATGGCAAGGACATGTCGGTGCTTTGTGCCGGCGGTCGCGGGGAACTCGATGATGCCGCTGCCGCCATGCTCGCTCAGGTGCTGGAGGTGCAAGGTGCAACAGTGGCGAAGGCGAGTTTCGTCGATATCGAGCCGGCAGCTATTCGTCGTCTCGACCTCGAAACCATTGACACCGTCGTGGTCGGCTTCCTGAACCGGGACTCCCTCAAGCATGCTCGCTTTCTGGTCCGCCGACTGAAACGCGCCAAGGCAGGATTGAGAATTGGGATTGTGTTCTGGTCGGATGTGGAGCAGGGCGATGCCGGGCAAGAAGGGCAAGCCCTGGCCGCCGACATCAGTGCCGATTTTGTCGCCAATGGCATGGTCAACGCTGTGCTTGGCGCGCTGTCTCCAGCGCCGGCCGTTCCCCTCAAAGTCGTCTCGAAACGCCGCGATCGACGTCGTCCGGCCCCTCGAAAACGAGCCACGGCTCAGGCGACTGCTGCAACGGCCTAGCCACGAATTTATGTGTCAGGCTGCTGCGCCGGCGCTGGGATGTCAGGTTCTGTCGGGGGGGGGTGCCAATGATGCGCGGCTCGCGGTCGTGCTGAGGTCCCGCAACCAAATAGCAAAACGCCTGCCTTGTACGGGCCGTCTTGGTTTGTGATCATGCGAAAGGTAAGGGGCTGGGAGTCAGTTCCCCGTGAACCCCCGTAGACAGGAGCCATCGTGGACGCCAGACCCAATTCCCCAGAGGCACGTGACATCCGCTACCACCTGCATGGCTATACCAACGCCCGCAAACATCAGGAGTCGGGTCCGCTCATCATCGAAAAGGGCGATGGCATCTATGTCGAGGACCTGGCCGGCAATCGATACATCGAAGCGATGGCGGGCTTGTGGAGCGTAGCCGTCGGATTCTCGGAAAAGCGGCTGGTCGACGCCGCCACGCGGCAGATGTCGAAGCTGCCCTACTATCACGACTTTGGTTCGAAATCGCATTCGCCGCTTGTCGACCTGGCCGAGAAGCTGGTTCAGATGGCGCCGGTTGCGATGAGCAAGGCGTATTTCACCAATTCGGGCTCCGAGGCCAACGACACGGCGATGAAGATGATCTGGTACCGGTCGAATGCGCTCGGCCAGCCAGTTCGCAAGAAGATCATCAGCCGCAAACGCGGCTATCACGGCGTGACGATTGCCTCGGCCAGCCTGACCGGGCTGCCCAACAACCATCTTTCATTCGATTTGCCGATCGCCAACGTGCTCCACACATCGGCGCCGCATTACTGGCGTGATGCGGAGCCGGGTGAAAGCGAAGAACAGTTCTCCAACCGTCTTGCCGATGATCTGGAGACGCTGATCCTCGCCGAGGGACCCGAGACCATCGCCGCCTTTTTCGGCGAGCCGATCATGGGCGCGGGCGGGGTCATCGTTCCTCCGGCAGGCTATTGGGAGAAGGTCCAGGCGGTGCTGTCGAAATACGACATCCTGCTCGTCGCCGACGAGGTCATCTGTGGCTTTGGCCGGACAGGCGAGATGTTCGGCTCGCAGACCTTCGGCATCAAGCCCGACATAATGGTGCTGTCCAAGCAGATCTCGTCGTCTTACCTGCCGATATCGGCGCTGCTCATCAATGAGAAGGTGTTCGAGCCAATCGCGGACGAAAGCGACCGCATCGGTACGTTCGGGCATGGCTTCACGGGCGGCGGCCATCCCGTCGCCGCGGCCGTGGCGCTGGAGAATCTCAAGCTGATCGAGGAGCGCGACCTTGTCGGCAACGCGCGTACGGTCGGTGCGCACATGCAGGCACGGTTGCGCAAGCTCGCTTCGCATCCGCTCGTCGGAGAGGTGCGTGGTGTGGGTTTGATCGCCGCCGTCGAACTGGTCGCCGATCGGACCAGCAAGGCGCCGTGGGGGAAGCCCGCCGCGCTTGGCGGACTGGTCAACGGGTTCCTGCAGCAGAACGGGGTGATCTCGCGCAACATGAGCGATGCGATTGCCTTCTGCCCGCCGCTCATCATTACCGAGCCCCAGGTCGATACGCTGATCGATGCTTTCGAGCGGTCGCTCGCCGCCGCTATGCCGCAGGTTCGGCCGCCGGACTGAAACAAGGTCTGTGATTGCAGGCGAGCCTTGATGTGCCACGATCGTCATCGAGCGACGCGTGGGCGGAAGAAGTCAAATCCTGCCCGTGTGGTTTGGTCCAACTGACTGGACCATGCCGCATTGCACAATTTTTCTACTTAAGCAGAATGCCACGCATGATCCGCTCCCCACTCGCCGTCCTGGTGATCGATGAAAACCGCATCCGTGCCTCGATCATCGAGGCAGGCTTGCGTGAGGCCGGGCATGAGCGGGTGACGGTTATCCATGATGTGACCGGCATCGCACGCCGCATTGCCGAGATCGAGCCGGATGTCATCGTTATCGATCTCGAAAATCCGAACCGCGACATGCTGGAGAGCATGTTCCAGCTTTCACGCGCTGTGAAGCGGCCGATCGCCATGTTCGTCGACCGCTCCGACCAGGCCTCGATCGAGGCGGCGGTCGATGCCGGCGTGTCGGCGTATGTCGTCGATGGTCTCAGGCAGGAGCGCGTCAAGCCGATCCTCGACATGGCGGTCAGTCGTTTCAACGCTTTCTCGCGCATGGCGCGCGAACTGGAAGAGGTTCGCGGCGAGCTCGAGAATCGCAAGGTGATCGATCGCGCCAAGGGCATATTGATGAAATCGCGCGGCCTGACCGAAGAGGCCGCCTACACGCTGCTGCGCAAGACGGCGATGAACCAGAACCGCAAGATCAGCGACATCGCCCAGAGCCTGGTGACCGCCGCGGGATTGCTAGGACCGATGGGGGACGAATGAGCATGACAGCTGCGCATCAGATCACCGCCGGCTTCATGCCGCTTTTCGACAGCGCCGTGCTGGTCGCTGCGCGCGAGTTGGGTTTCGCAGCTCGCGAAGGGGTGGAATTAAAGCTGCAACGCGAGACATCCTGGGCCAATATCCGCGACCGCATCGCCATTGGCCACTTCGACGTTGCCCATATGCTGGGGCCGATGCCGCTTGCCTGCAGCCTTGGCCTGACGCCGCTCGCCTCCGACACCGTCGTGCCGTTCTCCTTAGGCCTTGGCGGCAACTGCGTCACCGTCTCCAACGCGGTCTGGGGCGGCATGGCAGCACATGGCGCCGAGCCGGATCTCGACCCGGCGCGCGCCGGAGCAGCACTTGGCGCATTTATCCGCGAGCGGGCAGCAGCTGGCCGAGAGCCGCTGCGCTTTGCCGTCGTGCACCCGCATTCCGGGCACAATTACGAACTGCGCTACTGGCTTGCCGCCTGCGGCATCGATCCGCAGCGCCAGATCGAGATCGTCATCGTGCCGCCGCCCTTCATGGCTGACGCCTTGGCCACTGGGCGCATCGACGGCTATTGCGTCGGCGAACCCTGGAACAGCGCCGCGGTTGCCGCAGGCACCGGCCATATCGTCACCGTCAAGGCGCTGCTGTGGAAGAACAGCCCGGAGAAGGTGATCGGCGCGCGCAAGGCCTGGGCCGAGGAAAATCCGCAGGCGCTGGCGGCGCTTCTGAGAGCGCTGCATCATTCCGCCCGCTGGTGTCAGGATGCGGCAAACCGAGCGGACCTGGCCTCGCTGATGGCGGAGCCTAGCTTCCTCGGCCAGCCGTCGGCGATCCAGATGCCTGTCCTCACCGGGCATCTCCAGCTTGGCGGCGGCGCGGAGCGGACGGTCGAGGATTTCTTCGTGCCGTTCGACAACGCGGCGAACTTTCCGTGGAAGAGCCATGTGCTGTGGTTCTACACGCAGATGGTGCGCTGGGGCGACATCGCGCACACGCCGGAAAACCTCGCCATCGCCAGCAATTGCTACCGGCCCGACCTCTACCGCGCGGCACTGAAGCCGCTTGGCGTGGCGCTGCCCGGCGCCAACGCCAAGGTCGAGGGCGCGCTGAAGACGTCAACGCCGGTCGGCTCGGCGGGGGCGAGCCTGGTGCTCGGCCCGGACGGCTTCTTCGACGGCCAGATCTTCGATCCCGATAAGATCGACGCCTACATTGCCAGCCAGAAATCGGGCCTGCTCCGGGCTTGATCATTTTCACGCCATTCTTGTGCATTGCACAAAAAATGTGCGTGCAAATGCTCTAATGAACAATCTTTGGCCTCCCGGCCCTATGAGCCGGCGTGATGGGAATCGCTTTGGATTGCTGATTTCATTGATGTTTTGTCGCCTGTTCAGAACTGGCACGGTTCCTGCTTTGAAATAATCAGGCCCTCGCGGGTCACGGAACAGGCGTCCAAAGGCGGGCGCCAAAAAGGCAAAGCTGCCGCTCAGGTCTACACGCGATCCCGGATGTACGGACGCGAGGCCTGGACGGCAGCTTTTTTGTTTTGAGCCAATCGACGGCGCCCTCGCTTTCAACCGGAGACGACGATGAAGAAGACGATGAAGCAATGGATCGGGACGGGCACGTCGCTCAAGGATGTGACGCGTCGCGATTTTCTTGTCAGCAGTGCTATGACCGCCGGCCTGTTCATGGCGGCTCGCAAGCTCTTCCCCTCGGGCGCCTATGCCGCCACCGCTGCTCCGGAAGTCACCGGCGCCAAGCTCGGCTTCATCGCGCTGACCGATGCGGCACCTCTGATAATTGCCAAGGAGAAGGGGCTGTTCGCCAAACACGGCATGCCCGATGTCGAGGTGCTCAAGCAGGCCTCCTGGGGCGCGACGCGTGACAATCTGATGCTCGGCGGCGAAGCCAACGGCATCGACGGAGCCCACATCCTGACGCCGCTGCCTTACCTGATGCACACCGGCAAGGTGACGCAGAACAACCAGCCTATGCCGATGGCGATCGTGGCGCGGCTCAATTACGACTGCCAGGGCATTTCGGTGGCGCAGGAATATGCCGCCACCGGCGTCGGCCTCGATGCTTCCAAGCTAATGGATGCCTTCGCCGCCAAGAAGGCGGCCCGCAAGGAGGTCAAGGCCGCCATGACCTTCCCAGGTGGCACTCACGATCTGTGGCTGCGCTACTGGCTGGCTGCCGGCGGCATCGATCCCGACAAGGACGTCTCGACCATCGTCGTGCCGCCGCCGCAGATGGTCGCCAACATGAAGGTCGGCAACATGGACGTCTTCTGCGTCGGTGAGCCGTGGAACGAACAGCTCGTTCACCAAGGCGTCGGCTTCACTGCCGCCACGACAGGCGAGTTGTGGAAAGGCCATCCGGAAAAGGCGCTCGGCCTGCGCGCCGAATTCATCGACAAATACCCGAACGCAACCAAGGCGATCGTGATGGCCGTCATGGAGGCCCAGCAATGGTGCGAGGCCAGCGAGAACAAGGACGAGATGGCCGCCATCATCGGCAAGCGGCAGTGGATGAACGTGCCCGTCGCGGACATTATCGGCCGCCTCAAGGGCGACATCAACTACGGCAATGGCCGTGTCGCCACCGCCACCGATCTCTACATGAAATTCTGGAAGGGCGGCGTCTCCTATCCCTACAAGAGCCACGACAGCTGGTTCCTCGCCGAAAACATCCGTTGGGGAAAATTCGCGCCGACAACCGACATCAAGGCGCTGGTCGATCAGGTCAACCGCGAGGATATCTGGCGCGAGGCGGCCAGGGACCTCGGCGTCGCAGCGGCCGATATTCCGGCGTCGTCGTCGCGTGGTGTCGAGACCTTCTTCGACGGCAAGATCTTCGATCCGGCCAATCCGTCCGCCTATCTCGACAGCCTGAAGATCAAGGCGTTGGCCTAAGCTGGCGCAAACGGCGCAAGCCGTCTGTCGCCCCAGCGCAACGGCGCCTTCGCGCCGTTGTCGCTCGCACCACCCAAGGAGCTTTCCCAGACATGTCGATCCAGACTATCGAGGACACCAAGTTGAAGGCGTTTCCCGCCAAGCCGGCCGCGGTGATCGCTTTCACCGCCAAGGCGCGGCGCCGCTTCGACCCGGTCGCCATAGCCGGGAGATTGGCCACCGCCCTGGTGCCGCCGGTCATCGTCATCGTATTCATGCTGGTCGTCTGGCAGATCGCCTGCTCGTCGCCCACCGCAAGCCTGCCGCCGCCCAGCCAGGTCTGGAACGAGGCCTATGATCTGATAGCCCATCCGTTCTTCAACAACGGCCCGCAGGATATCGGGCTGGCGTGGCGGGTGCTGATCTCGCTGCAGCGCGTCGCCATCGGCTTTGGCCTGGCCGCGGTCGTTGGCGTCGCGCTCGGCGCGCTGGTCGGCCAGTCGATCTGGGCGATGCGTGGCCTCGACCCGGTGTTCCAGATCCTGCGGACCGTACCGCCGCTGGCTTGGCTGCCGCTGTCACTTGCTGCATTCCGCGATTCCAGCCCGTCGGCGCTGTTCGTCATCTTCATCACCTCGATCTGGCCGATCATCATCAACACCGCCGTCGGTGTGCGCAACATCCCGCAGGATTACCGCAACGTCTCGCGCATCCTGCGGCTCAACCAGTTCGAATTCTTCGTCAAGATCATGGTGCCGGCGGCCGCACCTTACATCTTCACCGGCCTGAGGATCGGCATTGGTCTGTCCTGGCTCGCCATCGTCGCCGCCGAAATGCTGACCGGCGGCGTCGGCATCGGCTTCTTCATCTGGGACGCCTGGAACTCATCGCGGCTGCCCGACATCATCGTCGCGCTCGCCTATATCGGCGTCACCGGCTTCTGCCTCGACCGGCTGGTCGCGGCGGTCGGCGCCTTCGTCACCCGCGGCACAACGGCAAAGTGAGGAGAGGGTGATGAAAGCCTATCTGAAGCTCGACCATATCGACAAATCCTTTGTCCGCGGGAGCCAGGTCAGCGAGGTGCTGAAGGACATCAGGCTGACCATCGACAAGGGCGAATTTGTCTCGATCATCGGTCATTCCGGCTGCGGCAAGTCGACCTTGCTCAACCTCATCGCCGGGCTGATCAAAGTTTCCGCCGGTGCCGTGCTGCTCGAAGACAAGGAGGTCGACAGCCCCGGACCCGAACGCGCCGTGGTGTTCCAGAACCACAGCCTGCTGCCGTGGCTGACTGTCTACGAGAACATCAGTCTGGCGGTATCGAAGGTCTTCGGACGTTCGAAGAGCAAAGCCGAACGACATGACTGGATCATGCGCAATCTCGATCTCGTGCAGATGGCGCATGCAAGGGACAAGCGGCCGGCTGAAATATCGGGCGGCATGAAGCAGCGCGTCGGCATTGCCCGCGCTCTCGCCATGGAACCGAAGATCCTGCTGCTCGATGAGCCCTTCGGTGCGCTCGACGCGTTGACCCGCGCCCATCTGCAAGACGCGGTGATGGACATCCATTCCAGGCTTGGCTCGACGACGATCATGATCACCCATGATGTCGACGAGGCGGTGCTGTTGTCCGACCGCATCGTCATGATGACCAATGGCCCGGCGGCGACCATCGGCGAGGTGCTTGCTGTGCCGCTGGCCCGGCCGCGCCGACGCGTCGAACTCTCTTCCGACCGGACCTTCCTGCGCTGCCGCGAGGCGGTGCTGAAGTTCCTCTACGAACGCCACCGCTTCGTCGAAGCCGCGGAGTAACGTCATGAGCGAAAGACTCGTCATCATCGGCAACGGCATGGCCCCCGGGCGCATGCTGGAGCACCTTTTCGAGCAAGCGCCCGGGCGCTACCAGGTCACCATCTTCAACGCCGAGCCGCGGGTGAACTACGACCGCATCATGCTGTCGCCGGTGCTGTCGGGCGAAAAGGCATTTGAGGAAATCATCATCCACGGCGACGGCTGGTACATCGCCAACGGCATCACCCTCTACAAGGGTCACAAGATCATCGCCATCGACCGGGCGGCGAAGACCGTTACGTCCGATCACGGCGTCACCGAGCCCTACGACAAGCTCGTCATCGCCACCGGCTCGGTGCCGTTCATCATTCCGGTACCCGGCCATGATCTGCCGGGTGTGCTGACCTATCGCGACCTCGACGACGTGCAGGCGATGATGCTTGCCGCGCAGTCGCGGGCCAAGGCCGTGGTCATCGGTGGCGGCCTGCTCGGGCTCGAGGCGGCGGCCGGTCTCAACGCCCAAGGCATGGACGTCACCGTGCTGCATGTCATGCCGACACTGATGGAGCGCCAGCTCGATCCAGCAGCCGGTTATCTCCTGCAGCGCGCCGTCGAGGAGCGCGGCATCAAGGTCATCACCCAGGCCAACACCCAGGCGATCACCGGCAACGGCAAGGTCGGCCAAGTGGAACTGGCCGACGGCACCGTCATTCCGGCAACGCTGGTGGTCATGGCGGTCGGCATCAGGCCGAATTCGGCGTTGGCGAAACAGGCCGGCATCGCCGTCAATCGCGGCATCGTCGTCGACGCCGGCATGCGCAGCAACGCCCCCGATATCTATGCGCTCGGTGAATGCGCCGAGGTCAACGGCCAGGTCTATGGGCTGGTAGCACCCCTCTACGAGATGGCGCGCGTTGCCGCGAGCCAGCTTGCAGGCAACGAGGCGGCGGCCTTCGTCCATATGGACACGCCGACCAAGCTCAAGGTCACCGGCATCGACCTGTTTTCGCTCGGCGACTTTGCCGAAGGCGAGGATCGCCAGGAGATCGTGCTGCGCGACGCGGCGGCCGGCGTCTACAAGCGTCTGGTGCTGAAGGACGACCGCATCATCGGCACCGTGCTCTACGGCGAGACGGCGGACGGCGCCTGGTTCAACGACCTCAAGAAGAAGCAGACCGATATTACGCAAATGCGCGACACGCTGATCTTCGGCCAGTCATACCAGGGGGGTGCCCCGCTGGACCCTATGGCGGCCGTTGCAGCCTTGCCGGATGATGCGGAAATCTGCGGCTGCAACGGCGTTTGCAAGGGCAAGATCACAGGCGCGATTTCAGGCAAAGGCCTGACTTCGCTCGATGATGTGCGCGCCCACACCAAGGCGTCGGCCTCCTGCGGCTCTTGCACCGGGCTGGTCGAGAAGCTGATGGTGTTGACCATTGGCGACAAATACAACCCGGCCGCCGTACAGCCGATGTGCGGCTGCACCACGCTCGGCCATGACGAGGTTCGGCGGCTGATCATCGCCAAGAGCCTGAGGACCATTCCGGCCGTCATGCAGGAGTTGGAATGGACGACCTCCTGCGGCTGCGCCAAATGCCGGCCGGCGCTCAACTACTATCTCGTCTGCGACTGGCCGGATGATTACGCCGACGACTACCAGTCGCGCTTCATCAACGAGCGTGTCCACGCCAACATCCAGAAAGACGGCACCTATTCGGTGGTACCGCGCATGTGGGGTGGCGTGACAAACGCCGCGGAACTCCGCGCCATCGCCGACGTCGTCGACAAGTTCGAGATCCCCATGGTCAAGGTCACCGGCGGCCAGCGCATCGATATGCTGGGTATCCGCAAGGAGGACCTGCCGGCGGTGTGGGCCGATCTCGGCCAGGCGGGCTTCGTCTCCGGCCATGCCTATGCCAAGGGGTTGCGCACGGTGAAGACCTGCGTCGGCTCCGGCTGGTGCCGCTTCGGCACGCAGGATTCGACGGGGCTCGGCATCCGCATCGAGAAATTCATGTGGGGCTCGTGGACGCCGGCCAAGGTCAAGATGGCGGTGTCGGGGTGCCCGAGGAATTGCGCCGAGGCGACGTGCAAGGATGTCGGCGTCATCTGCGTCGACAGTGGCTACGAGATCCACTTCGCCGGTGCGGCCGGCCTCGACATCAAGGGCACCGAGGTGCTCGGCCTTGTGAAGACAGAAGACGAGGCGCTGGAGCATATCGTGGCGCTGACGCAGATGTATCGCGAGCAGGGCCGCTATCTCGAGCGCATCTACAAATGGGCAAAGCGCATCGGCATTCCCGAGATCAAGCGCCAGATCATGGACGATGGCGAGAAGCGCAAGGCCTATTACGAGCGCTTCGTCTTCAGCCAGAAATTCGCCCAGGTCGACCCGTGGTCGGAGCGCGTTTCAGGCAAGGACAAGCACGAGTTCAGGCCGATGGCCTCGGTCGGATTTGCGCAGGCGGCGGAGTGATGGAGATGAACTGGATTGCAATCGGCGCCATGTCCGACATCCCTCGCCGTGGCGCGCGTTGCGTCGACACGCCGGAAGGCAAGATCGCCGTCTTCCGCACGGCGGACGATCAGGTTTATGCCATCGACGACCATTGCCCGCACAAGGGAGGGCCGCTCAGCCAGGGCATCGTGCATGGCACGGCGGTGACCTGTCCCCTGCACAATTGGGTGATTTCGCTGGAGACGGGCAGGGCGCTCGGCGCCGATGAGGGCGCCGTGCGCACCATTCCCGTCAGGATTGAGGGCGAGCGTCTGTTCATCGCGCTCGAAGCGCTTGCCAGCCGCGCGGCCTGAAACATGGAGATTGACGCAGCGCGCGAGGTGAGGACCACCTGCCCCTATTGCGGAGTGGGTTGCGGCGTGCTGGCGAAGGTCGCCGCGGACGGCGAAGTCAGCGTCCGCGGCGACCCCGATCACCCGGCGAATCTCGGCCGGCTTTGCTCCAAGGGCTCGGCCCTGGCCGAAACCATCGACTTCGACGGCAGGCTGCTGTACCCAGAAATCAACGGTCGCCGAGCCGGTTGGGACGAGGCGCTCGACCGCGTCGCCTCGACCTTCTCGCAAACCATTGCCGAGCACGGCCCGGACTCGGTCGCCTTCTATGTCTCGGGACAGTTGCTGACCGAAGACTACTATGTCGCCAACAAGCTGATGAAAGGCTTCATCGGCTCGGCCAACATCGACACCAATTCCCGCCTCTGCATGGCCTCGTCGGTGGCCGGCCACCGCCGCGCCTTCGGCTCCGACACGGTGCCGGGCACCTACGAGGATCTCGAACTCGCCGACCTGATCGTGCTGGTCGGCTCCAACCTCGCCTGGTGCCATCCCGTGCTCTACCAGCGCATCGCCGCGGCGCGGGAAAAGCGGCCCGACATGAAGATTGTGCTGGTCGACCCGCGCCGCACCATGACTGCCGACATCGCCGACATGCATCTGGCGATCGCGCCGGATGGCGATGTCGCTTTGTTCACGGGTCTCCTCGCCTATCTCGGCCAGCACAACGCGCTCGACCGCGGCTACATCTCCGCGCACACCGCCGGTTTCGGCCACGCCCTTTTTGCCGCCTCGAAACTCGACCTTGCCTGTGTCGCGGCCGCCACCGGCCTCAGCGAGGATGAGCTCACCCGTTTCTACAGCCTGTTCTCGGTCACCGCGAAGACCGTGACCGTCTACAGCCAGGGCGTTAACCAATCAACGTCCGGCACCGACAAGGTCAACGCCATCATCAACTGCCATCTCGCCACCGGCCGCATTGGCAAGCCAGGAGCAGGGCCGTTCTCGGTGACCGGCCAGCCCAACGCCATGGGCGGCCGCGAGGTCGGCGGCATGGCCAACATGCTGGCCGCTCATATGGAGATCGAAAACCCTGAACACCGTGGCCGCGTGCAGCGCTTCTGGAACGCGCCGGCCGTGGCGCAAAAGCCTGGCCTGAAGGCGGTCGAGATGTTTCAGGCGCTGGCCGACGGGCGCATCAAGGCGCTGTGGATCATGGCCACCAATCCGGTCGATTCGATGCCGGACGCCGATGCCGTCGAAGCGGCAATCAAGGCCTGCCCCTTCGTCGTGGTGTCCGACGTGTTGGCCAGGACCGACACGGTCCGCCATGCCCATGTCCGGCTGCCCGCCGCCGCATGGGGTGAGAAGGACGGTACCGTCACCAATTCAGAGCGCCGCATCTCACGCCAGCGCGTATTTCTGGGCCTGCCGGGCGAGGCGCGGCCGGACTGGCAGATCATTGCTGAAGTCGGCAGACGGATGGGCTTTGGCGCGGCGTTTGCGCACGAGGCGCCCTGGGAGGTCTTCGCCGAACACGCCGCGCTGTCAGGCTTTGAGAATGATGGTGCGCGGGATTTCGATATTGGCGCTTATGGTGGTCTTGGTGAAGAAGGCTACGGCACGCTGGAGCCGTTCCAATGGCCGGCGCCGAGTTCCCAGAAGATCGCACCTGGTCCCTCCATCACCCGTTTCTTCGCCGACGGCAATTTCTACACGACCGACCGCAAGGCCCGCTTCGTCGGCATTCTAGCCGCCACGGAAATCCGCACCAATCCGGACTATCCGCTCATCCTCAACACCGGCCGGGTCCGCGATCACTGGCACACCATGACGCGCACCGGCAAAAGCTCGCGTCTGTCGCAGCACATCGCCGAGCCCTTCGTCGAAATCCATCCGACGGATGCACAGCAATACGGCATTGGCGATGCCGACATCGTGCGCATCTCCAGCCCGCGCGGCGAGGTGCTCGTGCGCGCAATGATCACGTCCCGCCAGCGCCGTGGCAGTCTGTTTGCACCGATGCATTGGACCGACCAGTTCGCCGCCAAGGGCCGGCTCGACGCGCTCACCGCGCCGCTGACTGATCCTGTTTCCGGCCAGCCGGCGCTAAAACATGTCGCGGCCCACATCGAGAAATTTGCGGCAAGGGCCTTTGGTTTCGCCGTGATGCGCCGGCGGCCAGCGATGGTTGACGCGGCTTATTGGGCGGTGGCCAAATGCAAGGGCGGCTGGCGGCTCGAATTTGCTTTTGCCACCGACGATATCGACTGGGCAGGTTTTGCCCGGTCCCTGTTCGGCGCGCGGCCGAATACCGAAATGCTCGCCTATCACGACCGCGACGCGGGCCAGCACCGTATCGCCGCCTTCGATGACAAGCACCTCGCCGGAGCCTTGTTCGTTGCGCCCGGACCGGTCGCGGTATCACGCGGCTGGGCAGCGCAACAGCTCGAGGAGGTGCACGCCAGCCAGCGCGAACGCTTCCGCATCGTCGCCGGCCGCGCTGGAGCCGAACGGCCAGATGCCGGTGCGATCGTCTGTTCCTGTTTCGGCGTCGGGGCCAACCAGATCGCGACGGCTGCTGCGGCCGGCTGCACGACCGTCGATGCCATCGGCGGCGCCCTGAAGGCCGGCACCAATTGCGGCTCCTGCCGAGCCGAGATCAAGGCGATCATCCAGCTTAACCGGGTTCAGGCCGCAGAGTAGGTGCGCCCCCGGTTTCTGTCGATGTCTTCAGGTGCTGAGATCGAGGCCAGGATCCAAAGCAGTGGGGACGTGCGACTTATAGATCAGGAACCGGGTCCCTTGCTTACTGTGGCATCTCAAGTCCCGACCGCAATCCTGTCGCGACGACTGAGACCCTGAATTTTCCGGCAAGTGCCCGGTCGAATATCGCGCCAACGATGATGTCGGCATCGGCGTCGACCTCCTCGCGGATGCGGGTGGCGGCCTCATCGACTTCGAACAGCGTCATGTCCATGCCGCCCGAGATCGAGACCAGGACGCCCTTGGCGCCGATCATCGAGGCTTCGTCGAGAAGCGGGTTTGCGATAGCGGCTTCGGCGGCCTTCCTGGCGCGGTCCTCACCCGTGGCTTCCCCGGTGCCCATCATCGCGCGGCCCATGTCGCGCATCACCGACTTCACGTCGGCGAAGTCGAGATTGATCAGCCCCTCCTTGACGATGAGGTCGGTGATGCAGCCGACGCCGGAATAAAGGACGCGATCGGCCATGGCGAAGGCGTCCGCGAAAGTCGTCTTGGCGTCGGCGATCCTGAACAGGTTCTGGTTCGGAATAACGATCACGGTATCGGCGCATTCGCGAAGCTGCTCGATGCCCTCTTCTGCGGCTTGCATGCGGCGTTTTCCTTCGAAGGTGAATGGTTTGGTGACGACCGCCACCGTCAGGATACCGGCTGTGCGCGCAGCGTTCGCTATAACGGGCGCGGCGCCGGTTCCAGTTCCGCCCCCCATGCCGGCGGTAACGAAGCACATATGGGTTCCCGCAAGGTGGTCCCTGATCTCGTCGATCGATTCCTCGGCGGCCGCACGGCCGACCGCGGGCAGCGATCCGGCGCCCAGGCCTTCCGTGACATGGGCTCCCAACTGGATCAGCCGCGACGCCTTGGACATGGTTAGAGCCTGGGCATCGGTGTTGGCGACAATGAATTCTGCCCCCTGCAGATTTTCCGCGATCATGTTGTTGACCGCGTTGCCGCCACCACCGCCGACACCGACAACGGTTATCTTCGGCCGCATTTCCGAGATGACGGGCCTTGCCGCTGTGCTCATCGTCTTGTCTCCTTGGAATTGATCGACAAAGGATTTATCCCGGAGCGCGCCGTTTGAACACGCCAGGTGCAAGAATCAGGCTCCATAGCCTTGGCGCAGGGAATCAGAGGGTGAGCTTTGCGGCAAGACAAGATGTGGCGCTCGTACCATATACGCTTACCCGAGCCGACCTCCTGAACGACGCGCTAACGCCTCAACGGTTTTGCTTGCCGCGATCGACGCCGAGTTGGAGGGGGACCATATCGATTGATCGCCTCGCTGAGTTGGCGGGCATGCCACGGCGCGCTTTCACAGCCGCCTTTCGCGAGGCGACAGGTTTGCCGGTATATCAATTCAGCCTGCGCCGCCGCGTCGATCGTGCAGTTGAGCTCTTGGAAGACAGCGATCAGCCACTGGCTGAGATTGCCTTGCGCGTGGGGTTCACTCACCAAGCTCATATGAATCGCGTCGTAACCAGACTGAAGGGTCTATCTCCAGGCCGGCTGCGATCCCGCAAGCGGAAGCGGACCGACGCATGACGCCTACCGAATAGGCGTCTCGCCGCGAAACAGCGGCTGGTACGTCCGCATCAAGGTGGCAATCCGGTCGGCGACCTTTCGTACCGGCGGGGAGTGACGTTCATCGTGATGGGTGACGATCCATTGGTCGGTTTCGAGTTCGGGAAGCGGCTGGGCGACGCGAACCAGTCGCGGATCGCTGTCGCCGACGAAGCACGGAAAGATCGAAAGGCCGGCGCCGGCGGCCACCAGTTCGCGCACCGAATGGCTGTCGTTGCCGCGTACGGCGATGCGGTCGCCGTGATGGGCTTGCAGCCAGCGCGCCGAGGCTATGTTTGCCCCTTCACCGGTGACGCCGACGAACAAGCCGGCGGCGACGCCGTTGATCAGGTGACGTCCGGAGTAAATGGCGTGGGCGACCTTGCCGCTCTGACGGCCCGCCAGCCAACGCTCGGTCGGGCGCTCGCTGCGGATACCGATGTCGGCGGCGCGGCGGCCGATGTCGACCCGGTCGGTGGTGGTGACGAGTTCCAGCCTTATGCCGTCATCGACCGTCCAGATATCGCCGATATGGGCGGAAATGAAGGCTGAGGTCCATGGTCCGGCCGAGACGCGGACAATGCGGTCAGGCAGGGTTCCTTCGCGCCAGCGGGTCAGCGATCGCATTGCCGCCTCGACGTCTTCGGCGCGCCGCAGCAGGTCCTCGCCGACCGCTGTCAGCCGGTAGCCGGTCTGCTGACGCACGAAGAGCGGTTCGCCGATCTGCTTTTCGAGCGCGGTGACGCGTCGCCCGAGGGTGGCCGCGCTGAGGCGCGTGGTTGTCGTCGCAGCGCTCAAGCCACCGAGCCGCGCAACGTCCAGAAACAACCTCAGATCGTCCCAGTCGATATCCATTTT
The DNA here is from genome assembly GCF_053714315.1 of Mesorhizobium sp. PL10. Taxonomy (NCBI): domain Bacteria; kingdom Pseudomonadati; phylum Pseudomonadota; class Alphaproteobacteria; order Hyphomicrobiales; family Phyllobacteriaceae; genus Mesorhizobium; species Mesorhizobium sp. PL10. The sequence goes on from NZ_JBSKBR010000005.1 coordinate 23,565, forward strand.
TCAGAAATGAAAAACTCCTTGCGACCTTGGCTGTAGCGCGAAGGGGGCATCACGCGCAAGTATGTAGCCATTGGAAGCGTTGAACAATTCTTGTCTGGAAGACAGTGACAATCGCTTCAACGGCCCAAAGCCAGCACAATCCTTTCGGCGGCGAACGAGCCAAGGGGTGTACGCTTTGCGCTTTCGAGTAACCCAAACGCGGAGCGTTCCGCGCACCAAGGAGACGATCATGCTTTATGACCTTCGACGCCGTTTCGCTCGTTGGCTTGCCTATCGCCAGACGCTTGCAAGCTTGAGGCGGGTTCCGGAGCGCACGCTGGAAGATGCCGGCATTTCCCCCGAAGACATCCGCGAGCATGCCCGCTACGCCACCCTGCATCGCTAGTACAATGGAGGCGGATGATGGAGCTTTCGGATGGGCGCTCGGTGCCGCGCATTGGGTCGGTACCTGGGCGGCCGGTGCGCTGGCCTCGTGAGCCGATCGATACTCCTCAACCGCCGAGCTGCGGCTAAATTGCGCCAATGCGGTGGCCATGCTTGATGCCGCCGCAGTTTCGCTCCACATCGTGAGGGATGAAGACGGAGACATCCGAGCGGCGTCGGACTTTGCTGTGGGCCTTGCCCGCATCGCTGGCCCTGCATGCGCTCATCGCCGCGTTCCTGGTCTACGGTCTGCCCATTCCTCCTCAGGAGCCGCAAGAGGAGCAGCCGATCAATGTCGCGCTCGTGCCGCCGCCCGATCCGCCAAAGCCGAAGCCTCCACAAAAACCCGAAGCCAAAAAGCCGCCGGAAGCAGAAAAGCCGCCCGAGCAGAAGGTTGAACAACCGCTTGCGCCACCGAAAATCGAGGGCCTGAGGCCTGTTTTTCAGTTCGGGGACAAAAATGCCGGCTCGCGGAAATCCCTGGAGGGGGCCAGCGCCCAGGACAACTCGCCGGCGCCGGCCAAGGATGACGTTTCAAAACCGCCGGGCGAGCCGAAGGCTGAGAGCAAACCCGCTGCGCCAGACTTCGGGGAGCAGGACGGTACGACCAAGGCCGAGGAGAAGCCGGAGACCGAGGACGCAAGCAAGCAGGAAGCAGACAAACAGCAGCCGCAGGACGCTGACAAACAAGCTGCGGTCGCAGTGCCTTTGACAGCTCCCGGCGACGATGGTGAGATTGAGCTTCCTGCGTCGGCCCAGGCGCCGAAGGCCAGGCCCGAGAACATGTCGAAACCAAGCCCTGCAAAGGTCTCGAAGCCTGGAAGCGGAGGTGCCAAGAGGCTTAGCTCCACGGACGTGGCCACTGCCGGCGCTTATTCGGGCCTTCCGGGCGTCCGCAAGCTCTTCTCGCAAGGCGCTACCGGCGATGCGCTTGTCACGACCGCGATCAATGGACTGCCGCGAGAAGAGCGGGCCGGCCAACTCTGTGCCAGCGTCCTGCAGCAGGAGCTGTTTGACGCCTCCTTCGTTCCCGCCTTCTGGCCGATTGTTCGGCAGAAAGTGGGCAATATCATCAACGACCCGGATGCCTATTTCCGCACGCGAACAACATGGTACCATCTGAGCTTCCGCTGCGAGATCGACGCCAATGCGACGCGGGTCCTGTCCTTTACCTCCCGTGTCGGATCTCCCGCCTCGCCGGCCGAAAGCACCAGCCTCGAACAGGCACTTCGCCGGCAGTATTCCGGTGGATAGCCTCCGCGCTAAGCTCCTGGCATCTTTCCCAGGCCGGAATACCTGGACCAGGATGATTTCCAGTTGGGGGCGGGATGTGCCGAGTGGGTTGTACCTCAATCACCCGGGCGGTTGGCTTTGCGCCACTCCTCATATTCGCCGCGGGCGTCGTCATGCAGCGGATAGTAGCGCTGCAGCGGCGCGCCCTGCATCAGCTTCATGCGCGAGAATTCCTCCCAATCGTGATGCTTGCGTGATTCTTCAATTACCTTGTGGGCCATTGCGACGGGAAGCACCACCACCCCGTCGTCGTCGGCGACGATGATGTCGCCGGGGATGACCGTGACGCCGCCGCAGGCAATCGGAACGTTGACGGCATTGGGATAGATGCTGGTCTGGACGTGATAATTTGGCGTCCAACCGCGCAGCCACAGGGGCAGATCGAGCTTTTCGACATTGGGCCGATCACGCATGCATCCGTCTATGACGATGCCCGCACCGCCTCTGCCCTTGAAATAGGTCGACATCATATCGCCGAAGACGCCCGAACTCATGTCGCCGCGCGCGTCGACGACGACCACATCGCCTTCCTGCGCGTGGTAGAGCACGTGCCGGTGCAACTGCGTTTCGGGATCGGCGTATTCTCCCTCGCTGAAGAGGTCCGGCCGCTGCGGCAGGAACTGTAGCGTCAGCGCCGGCCCGACGATCGACTTCCCATGGTTCTGCGCCACCGGACCGACCATGTGCGGATTGCGGAAGCCCATATGGCCGAGCGTGCCGGCGACCGTCGCTGCACCGATCTCCCTGAGCGCGTCGATCAGATCTTTGGGCGGCCGCGTGATGTCGGGGGTATGCGTCATTGTGGACTCCGGTTGAAATGAAACTACCAGTTCGTAACAGACCCGTCGCGACGCCTGAGGTGAGGCGCTTCCCAGAAGCGGAAGCTCTGCGCCTGGATCGCCTCTTCGTTGATCTCGACGCCCAGTCCCGGCAAATCGCTGACCGGGTAATCGGGGCCATCTAGCCGTGGTTGCACGGGAAAGAACTCGGAATTATCGAAACCCAGCTTCCTTTCGGGCGCCCTGGTCTCGAGCCACGCGAAATTCGGCACTGCCGCGGCGAGATGGAGGGTTGCGGCCGTGCAGACTGGGCCAAGGGGATTGTGCGGCATCAGGTCCACATAATGCGCCTCGCTCCAGCCAGCGACCTTCATCGCCTCGGTGAGCCCGCCGACATTGCAAACATCGAGCCGGTTGAATTGGTGGATGCCGCGCTCGATGTACGGCAGAAACTGCCACTTGCTGGCAAATTCCTCGCCGATGGCGAACGGGATGTCGGTCATCGTGCGCAGGGATTCGTAGGCCTCTGGCGTCTCGTCGCGTATCGGCTCTTCAAGAAAATCGAGCACGCCACGGCCGAGCTTGTTGCAGAAGCTCGCCGCCTCGGCCACGGACAGCCGATGATGATAGTCGATACCAAGGACGACGTCATCGCCCAGCGCCTCGCGTGCTTTGTTCAGCATGCTCGCGGTCGCGCCGATCGACTCGCGCGGCTCGAAGATGTCTCCGCTGCTTTGCCCGATGGGGAAGAAGCGGATCGCCTGCCACCCCTGCGCGCACAGTTCCCGGGCTCGTTCGATGGCAACATCGCCCTCGGCTTCATCTCCGGTCGAGGCGAAGGTGGGGATGCGGTCGCGCTGTTTGCCGCCGAGCAACTGGTAGACCGGCACCCCCAGCGCCTTGCCCTTGATGTCGTGAAGGGCAATGTCGATGGCGGAAATCGCCGCCTGCAGAACGCGCCCGCCTTCGAAGTACTGGCTACGATAGACCTCTTGCCAGATCCGCCCGATCTGCATCGGATCGCGGCCGATGAGAAATTCGCGATAGTGCTCGAGCGCGCCGGCCACGGCCTTTTCGCGACCGCTCAAGCCGCTCTCGCCCCAACCGAAGATGCCCTGGTCGGTCTCGACCTTGAGGAGCATCTGGTTGCGCGTTCCCACCCACACCGGATAAGGCTTGATCGCCGTGATCTTAAGTTTCGTGGTCATTTACACGCATTCCCCGAACGCATCCGCCCCTGTTTCAATCGGCCTGAAGGGCCATCTGCGTTTCGCCGTCGAACAGATGGATGCGTTCCTGATCGAACTCGAGCCAGATGTGCTCGTCGGGTGTGACGGCGATGTTGGGAGAGACGCTGATGTTGACGATCGCGCCGGAGAGGAACGCTTGCACGAAGGTGACGTCTCCGGTTGGTTCCACCGTATAGGCCTTGGCCGGAATGGCGCTGGGGGCAGCGCTCTTGTGCAGCTTGATCGTCGAATGTCGCGCGCCGAGCACGACCTTCCTGGTGGTTGCTCCCAGGACCTTGCGCGCGTTGAGTTGCGACAGCGGGAGGCTCCAGCCTTCCGCGCTCGTCAGAACGGTGCTGCCGTTTGCGGTCGACGCCTCTAGCGGGATAAGGCTCATCGCCGGGCTGCCGACGAAGCTCGCAACGAACATGTTGGCGGGATGGGCGAAAACTTGCGCCGGCGAATCGTATTGCTGCAGGTGGCCGCCGTTCATCACAGCCATCCTGTCCGCCATGGTCACGGCCTCGAGTTGGTCGTGTGTCACATAGACAATCGTCGCCTTGAGGTCCTGGTGGAACCGCTTGATTTCGGACCGCATCTGCACGCGCAGCTTTGCGTCCAGATTGGAGAGCGGTTCGTCCATCAGGAATACCGCCGGATCTCGAACGAGGGCGCGACCCAGGGCAACGCGCTGCTGTTGCCCGCCCGAAAGTTCGCGTGGCTTGCGCTCGAGCAGCTGCGTCATATCGAGCACCCGCGCCGCTTCCCTGACCTTCTTGTCGATCTCGCCCCTGGGCAGCTTGCGCATTTGCAGCGGGAAGGCGAGGTTCATATAGACCGACTTCTGCGGATAGAGCGCGTAGTTCTGGAACACCATTGCGATGTCCCGGTCCTTGGGGTCGAGGTCGTTGACCACCCGGTCGCCGATGACGATATCGCCCGACGTGATCGGGATCAGCCCGGCAATGAGATTGAGCGTCGTCGTCTTGCCGCAGCCCGAGGGGCCGACAAGCGCAACGAATTCGCCGTCATTGACCGTCAGCGAGACATTGTTGACGGCTTTGAAGCTGCCATAGGTCTTGACCAGATCTTTGAGGACCACGTGGGCCATCGGCAGCTCCTTAGTGCTTGACCGCGCCTTCTGTAAGGGCGCGTACGAAGTATCGTTGCAGGACGAGGAACAGCACCACGACGGGCACGCTCATCATGAAGCTGGCCGCCATCAGACCCGGAAAATCCGTCGTATTTTCCGAAAAAAAGCGCTGGATACCGACCGGCAGTGTCAGCTGCTCGTTCTTTGACAGGAAGGTATAGGCGTAGATGTACTCGTTCCACGCGCCGATAAAGGAATAGATCGCCGTGGCGATGATCCCCGGCGTCGAGAGCGGCATCACGATCAGGATAAAGGCCTGGAACCGTGTTGCCCCATCGATGCGCGCTGCCTGCTCGAGTTGCACCGGAATGTTGTCGTAGAAGCCCTTGAGCAGCCAGATCGCCAGCGGCAAGCCGAATGTGAGGTAGGTGAGGATGAGCGATCCATGCGTGTTCACCAGCCCCAGCATGCGCATCAGGATGAAAAGCGGTACCAGAAAGATCACAGCCGGAAACATGTTGCGCAGCAGCACGGTGAAGAACAGGAAGTTCCGGCCGGGGAAACGGAAGCGCGAAAACGCGTAGGCGGCAGGGACAGCCACGATCACCGAAAGGATTGTCGTGGCGGTCGACACGAAAAGGCTGTTCCAGAAGAAGCGGAGGAAGTCCTGGCCGACACTGTTCTGCGGATCGAGCAGCTTCTGGTAGCTGGCGAGGGTGGGTTCGTCGGGCCACCATTGCGGCGGGAATTGCATCGCCGCGAACCCGGATTTGATCGAAGTGATCAGCATCCAGACCATCGGCAACGCTGTGTAGAGCAGCATGAACACGAGGAAGATGCGTCCGGCCCACCGCCATCCGTCGAAGCCCCCGCGGCGAGGGGACCGGCTTCGAGGAGCAGTCTCGGCAATCGTGCTCATGAGTTCGCCTCTTTCCGCTCGTTGCCGCTCAGCGCACGGACGTAGAAGTATCCCAGCGTCATCATGAACAGGAAGAGGAGCACCGAATAGGCCGAAGCCACACCCCAGCGCTGCCGGCCGAAGGCGAGCTCGTAGATATGGGTAATCCAGATATGTGATGCATTGGACGGCCCGCCCCCGGTCATGATCCAGGGGATGATGAACGAATTGAAGTTGGCCACCGCGAGCAGCAGGATCGTCACCGTCGAAACGTCCCTCAGGTGCGGGAAGGTGACGTGCCAGAAGCGCTGCCACGCATTGGCCCCGTCGACTTTGGCGGCGCGCAGCAACTGGTCGGGAACTGTCTGCAGGCCGGCCATCATCATGATCATGGCAAACGGAAACTCGCGCCAGATATTGACGACGATCAGGGAGGGCAACACCGTGCTGACGCTGTCGATGAAGTTCGGCGGCCGGTCGGTCAACCCGAGGCCGACCAGCACCGCGCCGATGATGCCGAAATCCGAATGGTAGATCCACTTCCAGATATAGGAGGCGGCGACCGCGCTGATCACCCAGGGAATGATCAGGATGGCGCGCAGGACGCCACGGCCGACAAAGTCGCGGTGGAGCGCCAGCGCGGCGGCAAAGCCGAGGGCGAAGGAGACGAAGGTGGATGCCAATGTCCAGACAAGGGTGTTCCAGGTGACCTTCCAGAACACCTCACTTGTGAGGATTGCCGTGTAGTTGTCGAAGCCGATGAAGATCTTGTCGCGAAGCTGCAGGCCCGGCGGCGTATTAAAGAACGACAGCTCGACCGTGTAGTAAATCGGGTAAGCGATGACGATGAGCATCACGACAATCGCAGGCAGCACATACGCGTAGTCTGCGCGATGCTCCCAGATATTCCGTCGCAGCAGGCTCCAACGAGCGGGCCGCAACTCTTGCCGAGCCCCGGCCTTGCCGGTCACGATCGTCACTTTGGCGTGCCCTTGTTATTCGGAACGAACCGGCTGCACTCTCAGTGCAGCCGGTGGATCGCAGGTCAGGCTCCGGCTAGAGTCCGCCGCCCATCAGCTCTTTCACCCTCTTGGCCGCGTCGTCCGCTGCCTGGTCGACGGTCATCGCTCCGGTCAGGGCATTCTGCAGCATGTCCGGGACGATGATGTTCATGATCTCGGGGGACTGAGGCAGCGCTGGGAACGGAATGCCGTATGGCAACATCGAAGTCGTGACATCGAGGAACTTGATGTGGTCCAGACGTTCCTTCATCCATTTGGTCTTGAAGCCGTTGAGGTTGCCGGGGTTGGAGCCGGCATAGGCCATCTTCAGCGACCATTCCGGGCTCGTCCACATGCAGATGATGGCCTTTGCCGCCGGCTCGTCTACCTTGCCGCCCTCGACATATTCGGGCTTTAGGATGTGAATGTTCGAGCCGCCGAACACGACTGCGCGCTTGCCGTCCGGGCCAGTCGGTATCAACCCATAGCGCATGTTGTCGATAACGGTCTGCGCCTTGTCCTTGTCGGTGCCGGTCGCCTTCTTCTGCAGGTCGAGCATGACGTTATAGTCGGACGGGTGCGAGACCATCATGCCAAGCTGGCCGGCCAGGAACAGGGGCTGATTGTCTGCCTGCTGGTTGGTGAGTGCCGAGACCGGAACCGATTTGTCCCGAACATACATGTCGTAGGAGGCCTGCAGCGCCGCCTTGCTTTGCGGGCTGTTGAGTAGGATCTCCTTGTAGGTCGGGTTCGCCGTTGCTTCGTCGAAGACGCCGCCGCCATAGGCCCACAGCTGCGGCATGAAACGGTACGGCGTATTGCCGGCATTCTTGCGCGCCACGAGGCCGTAACCGGCAATGCCAAGCTTGTCGTGGATTTGCTTGGAATCCTTGACGACGTCGTCCCAGGTTGCCGGAGCCTTGTCCGGATCGAGGCCGGCACGCTTGAAGATGTCGGCATTCCATATGAACGCCATCGTCTCGTTGTTGGTTGGAATGCCGTAGGTTACGCCGTCCCAGGTCACGGCCTTCATGGCGCCAGGCCAGAAGTCGTCGGTGGAGTACCCTACATCCTCAGGCTTGAGCGGCTGCAGATAGCCCTTTGCGGCGAATTCGGTGCCACCCAGGATTTGCAGGCGCACGGCCATCGGCGCGGCATTGCCAAGGAGCGCCGTGCGGAACTTGTCGAGGAGGTCGTTGTAGGTGAGGGCTTGTTCTTCCAGCTGGATGTTCGGGTAGGTCTTGCGGAAGGTTTCGAAGAAATCCTTGTAATACTGGCGCAGGAGGTCGGGGTCGCCCTCGAACACGCCCTGATACCAGAAAGTCAGTCGCCCCTTGTAGTCGAGAGGGGTGACCTTGCCGCAATCGGCGGCCGTGTCAAATTCCTGCGTGCCCGCAATGGAGCGCACATATTCGGGCGACCACTTGCTCAAGTCGACGGGCGCCGCACCCAGCGCCGATGCGGACATCATCGATACCATCAAAGCAGTGGAGACAGTGCCGCGCAGGACGGCACCGCCGAGTGAAATCCTCGTCATAGGGTATCCTCCAGGTTTCTCTCCCACGCCGCTCTGCGTCGAGGCGAGCGGTCCTGCTCGTCGGTGGCCGAACGCTTCGTTCGATGTATCCCTTCGAGCACTTCATACGTTTTCAGATCGTGGATTGTCTGTCAACGCGCCAAATCATACATTGTTTATGGAAACCGTGCGTGATATCGATTAAAGCGTGTATTGATTTGGGGACAGCATTGGCCGAAGCAAGCGATTTCAAAGCAGAGCCACCCGAAGGGATCGACCCTATCGGGGCCTCCAGCGAGGGCGCCTCGCTTTATCAACTGATCAGGGAAGACATCATCGAGGGGCGGCTCGCCGCCAACGAACGGCTTGTGGTCACTGATCTCGCCCGGCGTCACGGTACCTCGACCAACCCCGTGCGCGAGGCTCTGCAGCTGTTGCGCGGCGAGGGCTTTGTCACCTTTGTTGCCAACCGTGGGGCGCGCGTCCGGCCTATAGACCAGGATTTTGTTCGGGATATCTACGAGATCGGAGTGCTGATCGAGCCAGCCCTGACGCGATGGTTTGTGAATATGGCTACCGTCGAGGACATTGCCGAACTCGAACGTATCCAGAGCCTGATTGAAGAGAACAACTTTGCTGACACGTTCAGGCACAGCGAGCTGGATACCGCCTTTCACACCGTGATGTACCAGAGGCATTACAACCGGCATGCCGCCGAGCTTTGGTGGAAGCATCGCGAAGTGCTGCGGGCTGTGAGCCGGCGTTTCAATTTCACGCTCGCCCGGCGTGCCGCAATCCTTCGCGAGCACCGCGAGCTCATCGCGCATGTAAAAGCGGGAAATGCCGACGAGGCCGCCGAACTGATTGCGCGCCATGTCGAGGGCTCCGGCCGGCATGTCCTCGAGCACATGCGCGCGCGTAACGCCGCTCGGGCGGGATAGAACATCCGGTCCGGAACGTCGTTATCCCAGCCCACTTCAGACAAAGGTAGTTGAGATGAAAATCACGAGCATTCGGCCGTGGCTGATCAAGTCCGATGCCTCTTATTGGGGAGAGTTCCTGTTCGTCGAAGTGACGACCGACGAGGGGGTGAGCGGCTGGGGGGAGATCACCACCACCACAAGGCTCGCCAACCGCGCCCTCTGCACGATCCTGCGGCAGATCGGTGCCGCAGTCACAGGTGAGGACCCGGCGCGTATCGAGTATCTGTGGCACAAGGTGTTCCGCAGCTTCACCTACATGGGCAGCCGCGGCGCCGCCGTCGAATGCGTCAGCGCCATCGACATAGCTCTCTGGGACATTAGGGGAAAAGTCCTTGGCAAGCCGATCTACGAGCTGCTGGGCGGACCGGTACGTGATGAAATCGCGCTCTATACCCATCCCAACCAACGCAAGTTTACCAGCAAGGAGGCTGTGATCCGAGAAATTCGAGACATCGTCGAGTCCGGCCATACCGGGCTGAAGTTCGATCCTTTCCCCCACCAGGGTCACACCGCCGATGGCTTGTCGCGCGAACAGCGGGACGGCTACCTCGATGGCAGCATGACCCGCAAGGACGAGCGCGAGGCCGCCGAGCTCACGGCCCTGATCCGCGAAACGGCGGGGCCTGATGTCGACATTCTCATCGACGCGCATGGCCGCTTCGACGTTCCTACCGCCATTCGCCTCTGCCGGAGCCTCGAGGAAGCCGGCCAGATCGACTGGTTTGAGGAGCCTTGCCCGCCCGAGAGCCTCAATGCCCTCAAGCAAGTGCGTGAGAAGGTCAGCGCCCCTATCTCGTGGGGCGAGCGCGGCCACACGAAATGGGATTTCGTGCCGGTGCTCGAGAACAAGCTCGCCGACTACATCATGCCGGACGTGACCTGGACCGGCGGCATTACCGAACTCAAGAAGATTTCTGCCCTGTGCGAAGCCTACTACATCCCGGTATCGCCGCATGACGCCGCAGGACCGATCAACGTGGTTGCGGGAGCGCAGGTGATGATGACGGTTCCCAACTTCTACAAGCTCGAAACGTCGGAGTGGAACCTGGGCAAATACGATCACCTCATCGACCGACCGCTCGATGTCTCGAACGGCAACCTCAAGCTGACGCCGAAAGCCGGTCTCGGTGTTGAGATGAACCGCGACTATCTGCAGGCCCACGAGATAGAGCTTGCCTAGCAACGCTCATGCCGGTGGGGCGACAAGCCCGCCGATCAGAACGAGGATAAGCCATGCCAAAGACGGGTAGCGCCGGCGAGGCGCTCAATCGGGTAAATACGAACTCCAAGCCGAGCGACCTGCGCATCACCGATCTGCGTGTCGCCGAGATCGTCGGCGCGCCGTTCACCTCGGCGCTGATCAAGATCTACACCAACCAGGGCATTGTCGGCCTGGGCGAAGTGCGCGACGGCGCCAGCGCGACCTATGCGCTGATGCTGAAGAGCCGGTTGCTGGGCGAGAACCCCTGTGACGTCGACCGGCTGTTCCGGCGCATCAAACAATTTGGCGGCCACGGCCGGCAAGGCGGCGGTGTCTCGGCAATCGAGATCGCGCTGTGGGACCTCGCCGGCAAGGCCTATGGCGTGCCGATCTATCAGATGCTCGGCGGGCGGTTTCGCGACAAGGTGCGCGTCTATTGCGACACCGACGCGGACAAGCCCAGTGGCACCGAGACCGGCAAGCGGCTCAAGGCGCGGATGGATCTCGGCTTCACCTTCCTCAAGATGGACCTCGGACTGGCGCAGATCTCCCACATACCGGGCGCGGTGGTGGCGCCGGCCGGCGTACTTGACGGTTTGTACTTGCATGCCAGCCGTAGTCCGGCACGCACGCTGGACGAACGCCGGGCGCGCAACGCCGCCTATGATGCGCAGAACGTGCCGCACCCGTTCACCGGCCTGCATTTCACCGAGAAGGGCATCGACCTGCTCGACCAATATATCCACGAGGTTCGCGAGGTGATCGGCTATGAGGTCCCGCTCGCCATCGACCATGTCGGCCACATCTCGCTGCAGGACGGCATCCGTCTCGCCCGGCGGATCGAGAAGTACGCACCGGCCTGGCTCGAGGACGTGATTCCCTGGCAGTACACCGAGCAGTATCGCCAGTTGCAGCAGGCTACGTCGGTGCCGATCTGCACGGGTGAGGACATCTACCTCAAGGAAGCATTCGAGCCGCTGCTCAGCGCCGGCATCTCGGTCATCCACCCGGACTTGCTGACCACCGGCGGCATCCTCGAAACCAAGAAGATCGGCGACGCGGCGCAGGACCACGGCGTTGCCATGGCCATTCACATGGCCGAAAGCCCGATTGCGGCGATGGCCGCCGCTCATGTCGCGGTCGCCACGGAAAACTTCATGGCGCTCGAATATCACAGCGTCGAAGTGGACTGGTGGGACGACATCGTCACCGGCCTGCCCATGCCGCTGGTCAAGGACGGCTTTATCGCGGTGCCCGACAAGCCCGGCCTCGGCATCGACGACGTGGTCGACGAGGTGATCAGCAAGCATCTGCAGCCCGGTGTCACTGGGATATGGCAATCCACCGAGCATTGGGACAATGAATATAGCTGGGACCGGACCTGGAGTTAGCCCAGACCCCCTGTCCTCATTCTCCCCAGGTTGACAGGGCCAACGACCGACCATTCGTGTCGACCTCTCCCAAGGAAGAGGCGAAGAAAGAAACGGACGAAACCATGATCTACGAACTGCGTATCTATGACTGCCTGCCGGGCCAGTTGCCGGCGCTGCTCAAGCGTTTCAACGACCATACCTTGGCGCTGTGGGATAGGCACGGCATCCGCCAAGCCGGGTTCTTCACCACGGTGGTCGGCGAAAGCAGCAATCGACTGACCTATTTTGTCACCTGGGAATCCCTTGCCGAGCGCGAAGTGAAGTGGAAGGCTTTCACCACTGATCCGGCATGGCTCAAGGTCCGCGACGAGTCCGAGCGCGATGGCCCGATCCTGGCCAATATTTCCAGCCAGTTTCTCGCGCCAACCGCCTTCTCGTCGGTGAAATAGAGGACATCATGAAAATCACCGATCTCCGGTGCGCCGTCATCGGCAAGCATCCCGTCGTCCGCATCGTCACCGACGAGGGCCTTTATGGCCTCGGCGAGGTTGAGTACACCAAGCCTTATCTCAAGCCTTGGGTGCTGCATTTCCGCGACGCGCTGATCGGTGAGGACCCGACGGATGTCGAACGCTGCATGCTGAAGATCCGCCAGCGCGGCTCGTTCAAGCCCTACGGCGCCGCCGTCAGCGCCATCGAGCATGCCTTGTGGGATATCGCCGGCAAGGCGGCCGGCGTTCCGGTCTACAAGCTGCTCGGCGGCAAGGTCCGCGACCAAATTCGGGTCTATAACGGCTCGATCCGCAAGAAGCGCACCGGCGACAAGCCGGAGGATTACGCCGCCGACGTCAAATGGATGATGGAGCGGCCGGAAAACTTCTTCATGGTCAAGCAAGGCATCAGCTTCCACTCCAACATGAAGACCAGCGTGCCCGACTTCCATTACGGTGTGCGCCAGCCGCCGACCTATCACGGCGCGATGGACCAGGGGCAGATCAGCGAGCGCGGCATGGCGCATATGATCGAATGCGTCATTGCCATGAAGGAGGTGCTCGGCGACAAGGTTTCGCTGGCCCTTGATTGCGGTCCCGGCTGGTTCCTGCCGGACGCCATCCGCTTTGCGCAGGCAGTGGAAAAATACAATCTGATGTGGCTGGAGGACATGCTGACCGGCGACTATGTGCCGTGGGTCAATCCGCAGGCCTACCGCGAACTCACGACATCGACCTCCACGCCCATCCACACAGGCGAGCAGATCTATCTGCGTCATAACTTCAAGGAACTGATCGAGACGCAGGCGGTTCGCATCATCGGTCCAGACCCCGCCGACATTGGCGGCATCGCTGAGCTCAAATGGGTGGCCGAACACGCCTATATGCACTCGATCATGATGGCGCCGCACGGCACGGCCAACGGTCTGCTGGGCCTCGGCGCGTTGATCAATGTCTGCGCTACGCTGCCGGCCAACTACATCGCCTTCGAATACCCCAGCGCTTCCGACCCCTGGTGGGAGGATATCGTCATTGGCCTGCCCAAGGGGCAGATCGTCAGGGACAGTATGGTCGACCTGCTCGAAGCGCCGGGATTGGGTCTTGACATCGACGCCGAGGGAGCGAGAAAATATCTCGCGGAAGAGGACGCTGGTTTCTTCGACTAGCGTAAGGCAGCCGGACGAATCGGCTGCCGAGGGTTCTGACCCCGCCGGAGCGCCTTTTTCGAGCTCTCGCCAATAAAGCCAACTGCCACGCTTTCGAAATAGCGTTGGAATACTTTTACGATTTCCGCGCGAACTATCTTTAAACCTGTTGGTGCGATACCTACGTCATTTGTTGTAGTGTCTATCAAGGCAACACCGATGTGAGATAACTCACGGCCACGTCGCCCCCACTGGGGACTCGGGACGCGCGGTCATTTTTCCATACAATGAGCAGCCCAAACGTTCGACACGCCCTTGAGTGCGTCGAGCGTGTCGTTGCGCAATCTCCCCGCTTCATAAATCAACACCAACCGGGTGGCCGGCGGGTGAACGAACCTGCGCGCTCCATAGGAGAGAAAAGATGGAAGCCCTACAATATCTCGGCCCGATCGGATGGACGGCGATCGAAGTAGCCGTGCTGGTCATCGTGCTGGCGATCCTGTTCTGGTGGAGCGGCGTGGTCCGCTACATCCCAAACGACAGGCTCGGCATCCTGGAAAAACTATGGAGCTTTCGCGGCTCCGTCAGTAGTGGCTTCATTGCGCTCAACCGTGAGGCAGGCTACCAGCCGGAAGTTGTGCGCGGTGGCCTGCATTTCTTCATGCCATTCCAATATTCGATGCATCGCGCCAATCTTGTCACCATCCCGCAGGGTCAGATCGGCTATGTCTTTGCCCGTGATGGCAAGCCGCTGCCTCCGACGCAGACACTTGCTTCCAACACCGACGCCGATGATTTCCAGGATGTGCGCGGCTTTCTCGAAAAAGGCGGACAGAAAGGACCGCAACGCAAGATCTTGCGTGAAGGCACCTATGCCATCAATCTCGCACAATTCATCGTGCTCACCGCCCAGTCGATCTATGCCGTTAATCTGAGCTCGTCCGAACAAAGCCTTTTTGCCAATATGTCCAGCATGATCTCGGAGCGCGGCGGCTTTGAGCCGGTCGTCATCCATAATGCCGATGACATGATCGGCATCGTCACCATCCATGACGGTCCGGCCCTGCCGGACGGCGAGATCATCGCACCGACCGTCGCCAACGATCCGAACGACCCGAACTTCCACAACAATTTTCAGGACCCGGAGAAGTTTCTCAATGCCAGGGGCTACCGTGGCCGGCAGTTGCAGGTACTGGCCGACGGTAGCTACTTCCTCAATCGCATTTTCGCGACCGTCGAACTGGTCGAGAAGACGGTCATTGATGTTGGCACGGTGGGTGTCGTCGTCTCCTATAACGGTCGCCACGGCACGGATATATCCGGGCAGGCATACCGTCACGGCGAGCTGGTTGAAATCGGCGCACGCGGTGTCTGGTCAACGCCGCTACTGCCAGGCAAGTATGCGTTCAATACCTATGCCGGCAAAATCATCACCGTGCCGACCACCAACTTCGTGCTCAAATGGACGAAGGAGCAGTTTGGCGAACACCGGCTGGACGAGAACCTGTCTGAAGTGTCGTTGATCACCAAGGATGCGTTCGAGCCTGTGCTGCCACTCTCGGTCGTCGTGCATATCGACTATATGAAGGCGCCGCTCGTGGTGCAGCGTTTCGGTGACATCAAGCGGCTGGTCGAACAAACGCTCGATCCGATGGTCTCTGCCTACTTCAAGAATATCGCCCAGACAAAGACGCTGATCCAGCTTTTGCAGGAGCGTAGCGATATCCAGCGCAAATCGGGCGAGGAGATGCGCGAAAAATTCAATTCCTACAGCCTCGAGCTGCAGGAAGTGTTGATTGGTACGCCCCGTGCTGCCAATGGCCAGAACAGCATAGAGCAGATCCTGATCCAGCTGCGCGAGCGCCAGATCGCGGTCGAAAAGGTCGAGACTTATAAATTGCAGGAGAAGGCGGCCATTCAGGAACGCACGTTGCGTGAGAAGGAGGCGCTCGCCGAACAGCAAGCCAAGATCACGACGTCGGCACTTACCATCGAGATCAGTGAGAACGAGGGCAAGGCGCAACTGGCCCGCACCCGCCAGGAGGCGGAAACCATTCAGGTCACCGCCAAGGCAGAAGCCGAGAAGGTGCGTGTGGGCGGCCAGGGCGAGGCCGACATGATCAAGGCCGTCGCGCTTGCCGATGCCGAACGCATCAAGGCGACCGGTTTTGCGGAGGCCGAGAAGGTGCGCGCCATCGGTCTGGCGGAGGCAGAGGCCACCGAGAAGAAGGTCGCGGCCTTTGGCGGCCCGGACTATCAGCTCCACTCGCAGGTCCTCATACGCTTTGCCGAGGCGATCGAGACCGGCAGGCTGCCGATCGTGCCGCAGATCCAGATCGGTGCTACCGGTGGCGAGAAGGGGGCCGCCAATGGCCTTGTCGAGATGATGCTTTCGATGCTCGTTGCCGATCGGGTTGGACCGCAAACCCTACCGGATGAGATCCCGGAACCCGTTGAGCAGGATTGATTGGGGATGGCCACGGCTCATTTTGCGCCTGCTGGATTGCCGGGTGCCTGAGTATCGAAGGCGTCGGGCCGCCGGCTGACCAATCGGGCCGCCACGCTGTGGCGGCCCTCCGTCAGTCTTCAATTCTCTTGAGACGATCCGAAGGTCGCCGATCAATTGGCTGCCCAAGTGGGTGGCACAAAGCATCAAACTAGCAAGTAAGCCGGTCTGCCTGCTATCAGACAGGCGGCGTCGTCGTCTGATCTGGCGGCGCCGTTGCTGCCAGGTATCGACAGCAGGATTTCGAAAGCTTCCGGTCGCTTTGCGACCCGGCAAGCGATAGATTTGCGATAGACGACTGAACGTCAGGCGACGTTCAGCAGAAGCAGTGGGAGGAAGAATTGAAGGGTTTCATCTCAGGTCTCGCCGGAGGCGTCATGGCGCTGGCGATTTTGGGCTGCGCGAGCGCGCTTGCGGCCGACAAGGTTACCGTCGCGGTCACCGCGATCGTCGAGCATCCGTCGCTGGACGCGGCGCGCGCCGGCGTCAAGAAGGCACTGGAGGATGCCGGCTACAAGGAAGGTGACAATTTGACCTTCGAGTTCGAGTCGGCGCAAGGGCAGCCGGCCACCGCCGCGCAGATCGCGCAGAAATTCGCGGGCGAGAAGCCGAACGTCATCGTCGCCATCGCTACACCGTCGGCGCAGGCCGTGGTGTCGGCGACGCAGGATATTCCGGTGGTGTTCACCGCGGTGACCGATCCGGTCTCGGCGCAGATTGTCACCGACCGCGACCATCCCGGCGGCAACGTCACCGGCATTTCCGACTTCTCGCCGCTGGAACAGCAACTCGACCTGATCCGGGAATTCCTGCCGTCGGCCGCCAAGATCGGCGTGCCCTTCAATCCGGCGGAATCGAACAGCATCGCGCTGCTGTCGGCGCTGAAGGAACTGGGCAAGGCCAAGGGCTTCGAGATCGTCGAAGCGCCGGCATCCAAGTCGGCTGATGTCGCGGGTGCGGCGCAGAATCTGGTCGGCAAGGTCGATGTCATCTACCTGCCGACCGACAACACGATCATCTCGGCGCTGGAGACGATCCTGGCCGTCGGCGCCGAAAACAAGCTGCCGGTGTTCTCGGCCGAGAACGACACCGTCAAGCGAGGGGCGATCGCCTCCGTCGGCTTCGACTATTATCAGGTCGGCCTTGAGACCGGCGCCATCGTGGTGCGCGTGCTCAAGGGCGAGAAGCCGGGCGACATCGCGGTGCGCAACGCAACCGGCACGGACCTGATGGTCAACGCCAAGGCCGCCGAGGCCATGGGCGTGACCATTCCGAAAAGCGTGCGCGACCGCGCCAAGCAGGTCATCGAATAGGACCGTTTCGCCTGGGCGCGATGCCGCGCCCTGCAGAACAAGACGGATCAGGCGTGGCGCGCAAGCGCCTCGCCTGATTTGCTAGAAGATAACGGAGCGGTTCATGAACCTGATTTCCCTGATCGGCGCTGTCGAGATCGGGCTTGTCTTCGCGCTCGTGGCGCTCGGCGTCTACATCTCGTTTCGCGTTCTCGACTTTCCCGATTTGACGGTTGACGGCTCGTTTCCGCTGGGTGCGGCGGTTGCAGCGGCGATGATTTCGGGCGGCATCAATCCCGTCACCGGCACGCTTGCGGCGATCGTCGCCGGCTGCCTTGCGGGCATCGTCACCGCCTGGCTGAACATCCGTTTCGGCATCCTGCATCTGCTCGCCGGCATCCTCACCATGACCGCGCTGTTCTCGGTCAATCTTCGCATCATGGGCCGGCCCAACATCCCGCTGATGAACCAGCCGACGGTGATAGACCTGTTTGCCTGGTTGCGCCCGCTGGTGGAGGCTTCCGGACTGCCGGGACGGCCGACGCTCAAGGTGCTGGCACTGCTGATCATCGTCAGTGCCGTCGGCGCCTTGCTTGCCCGCTTCCTGACCTCGGAGTTCGGCCTGGCGATGCGCGCCACTGGCGCCAATCCGCGCATGGCGCAGGCGCAAGGCATCCCGACCGAGATGCACACCTATATCGGCGTGGCGCTCGCCAATGGCCTCGTTGCGCTGGCGGGCGCGCTGTTTGCGCAGACCGCCGGTTTCGCCGATGTCACAGTCGGCACCGGCACGGCAATTGCCGGCCTTGCCGCCGTGATCCTGGGCGAGACGATCTTCCGGACGCGGTCGATCGTGATCGGCGTCTTCTCCTGCGTCTTCGGTGCGATCGCCTATCGCATCGCCATCGCGCTGGCGCTGAACACCGGCTGGCTCGGCCTGCAGTCCTCTGACCTCAATCTCGTGACCGCCGTGCTGGTGGCGATGGCGCTGATCCTGCCCAAGGTCGCCAACCCGATGCGCAGCCTGTTGAAAAGGGGCGCGGCATGATCAGCCTCAGCGATGTTCACGTCACCTTCGGGCGCGGCACGCCGCTCGAGCACCGCGCGCTCCGTGGCCTGGACCTGGTCATTCCCGAAGGCGAGTTCGTCACCGTCATCGGCTCCAACGGTGCCGGCAAATCGACGCTGCTCAATGTGCTGAGCGGCACGGCGAGGGCGGAGAAAGGTTCGATCGTTGTCGACGGCACCGAGGTCACCCGCTGGCCGGCGCCGAAGCGGGCGAAGCTGATCGCCCGCGTCTTCCAGGATCCGATGGCCGGCACCTGCGAGCGTCTGTCGATCGAGGAAAACATGGCGCTCGCTTTTTCGCGCGGCAGCGTACCGCGCTTCGGCCGCGCGCTCGATGCCACCCGCCGTGCGTTGTTTCGCGAAAAACTGTCGATGCTGGGCCTCGGCCTGGAGAACCGCCTGAGCGATTCGATGGGGCTGTTGTCGGGCGGCCAGCGCCAGGCGGTCAGCCTGCTGATGTCGACGCTGACCGGAATGAAGATCCTGCTGCTGGATGAACACACCGCCGCACTCGACCCACGCACCGCGGCCTTCGTGCTCGATCTCACACGCCGCATCGTCGAGGAGCAGAAACTGACGGCGCTGATGGTCACCCATTCGATGCGCGACGCGCTCGACCACGGCACGCGCACCGTGATGCTGCATGAGGGCACCATCGTGTTCGACATTGCCGGTGACCAGCGCAAGAGCCTCGACGTTCCCGATATGCTCAACCTGTTCCGGCAGGCGCGCGGCGACGAACTCTCCGACGACAACCTGCTGCTCGGGATGGGCGCGAAGCAGGCAGCGAGCGTGGGGGCGGGCAAGACGGACTGAGGGCTGACCAACGTCTGTGTGCGGCGCTTCGACCAGCCTCCGGCACACTCGATCCCGCGGACCAGATCGCGACGACCATCATCCACGACTGTACCGTGCGCTGGGGCTCTTCCTGTTAATCGAATGGACTGGGTCGACATGGCGTTATCGCCTATTTGACACCTCTCGGCCGTGGGCACATAAATCGCGCCCCAAGTTACGGAGACCCCGATGACTGTCGACCAGACGCTGCCAGATGCGGCGCCCGTGGAGGCCGAAACCACGCCCGACGTGACGACGCTGATCGTCTATTTCGGCGCGCTGGTCGCGATGTTCATGGCCACCATCGACATGCAGATCGTCGTCACCGCGTTGCCCACCATTGCCGGTGAACTGGGCAATCTGCATCTGTTCGGCTGGGTGGGTGCTGCGTACCTGCTCTCGATTGCTGCAGTGTCGCCGTTCTACGGCAAGCTCGGCGATATGTATGGCCGCAAGAATGTGGTGCTGACGGCGATCGGCCTGTTCCTGCTGGGGTCGCTGGTCTGCGGCATGGCATGGTCGATGGAGAGCCTGATCGCCGCGCGCGTGCTGCAAGGCATAGGCGGCGGCGGCCTGATGGTGTCGGCCTTCGCCATGATCGGCGAATTGTTCGGACCGCGCGATCGTGCCAAATACCAGGGCTACAGTTCGGCGGTGTTTGCCCTGTCGTCGGTGCTCGGTCCGCTGGCCGGCGGCTATATCACCAGCCTGTTCGGCTGGCGCTGGGTGTTCCTGGTCAACCTGCCGATCGGCATCGTCGTGATGGCGGTGCTGGCCTTCGCCATGCGCAGCCGGTTCAACGAGAAGCGGCACCGCATCGACTATCTCGGCGGCGCTCTGCTCGCCATCGGCACGACGGCCATCGTCTATTGGGGCTATCATGTGCTCGACCCCTCAGGGCCCGACCTCATCACCTTCGCGTTGCCGGCGCTGGCGCTGGTCGCAATATGCCTGTTCATCATGGTCGAGCGGCGGGCCGAGGAGCCGATCGTGCCGTTGCGGCTGTTCGGCAATTCGACGGTCAGCATCGTCTCGGGTGTGTCGCTGGTCGCCGGAACGGTGACGCTCGGCATGTTCTTCTATTTCGCCCTCTACATGCAGACGCTGACGGGTCTCAGCCCCGCCGAAGTCGGCTTCCTGTTCCTGCCGGCGTCGCTGACGTCGATGGTGATCTCGATCGTCGCCGGGCGGGTGTTCGCGGCAACCGGACGCTACAAATGGATGCCGGTGGTGGCGATGGGGATTGGCGGGCTGTTGATGCTCGGCTTTGTCATCACCAACCAGCACACGCCGATCTGGGTGTTGGCGCTGATGATGGCCGTGTTCGGCGTCAGCATGGGCCTGCAATTCCAGGTGCTGATCGTGGCGATCCAGGCGGCGGCGCCTCTGCAGGACATCGGCGCGGTTACGTCGCTGATCACCCAGGCGCGGACGCTCGGAGCATCTCTCGGCCTGGCACTGAACGGCGCGGTGATGATCTGGGCGCTCAACGGGCAGACTGCCGAACTCCCAGCCGATGCTGCCGCCCTGCTGCCGCAGGGCCTGAACGGGTTGACCCCGCACCTCGCATCAAGCTTGCCGGTCGCGATCCGCGAAGTTGTGCTCGACCCACTACTCCAGTGGTTTTAACGTGATGTTCATCTGGGTGGCGGCGCTCTATTTCGTTGCCATGGGGCTGACACTGCTGCTCGAGGATAAAGAGATTCCGAAGCGGGGCTGATGCGAAAGCTAGCTCTGCCCTTTGTGAGAGACTGCCACCGAATCAATCTCTACTTAAAGGAGACCTTTAGTTGAAATCGATCAAGGCGTTCCTTTTTCTCGCGCCAATAATTGGTTGGGGATTATCTATGATGGTGTGGAATTATCGCAAGCACATGCTTGTAAAAAAATACAACGGTTATCGATCATTCGCCCACAATGATGGGGCGGGCCATGTTCGCGTAGACTGGGCAAATAATAAAATTACTCCCGAATTCTTGAATGAATGGGAGGAAGTAACGCGACCATATAAAGCAGTTGCATGGATTTTATCGGGCCTTTTGGTCGTTGACGTCGTCTTCATTTCAATCCTAGGCCTTTGAAATTTCCGGCTCGCGCGGGCTGACGCTGCCGCTGATGAGGATAAGGAAATCCCGAAACGGGGCTGAACAACATATTTCATGCGCCGGCGCGGGCATCCGGCCATGAAAGGAAACCGATCCGGCGAGGAAAGCATGATTATCGACACCCATCTGCATCTGATCGACCTGTCGGCGCTGCGCTATCCCTGGCTTGGCGGCGTGCCGGCGCTCAACCGCGATTTTTCGCACGAAGAATATGCCACTCAGGCGCGGCGCGCGGGGATCGAGGCGGCGCTTCACATGGAGGTCGATGTCGATGCTGCCGACATCGAGGCCGAGACCAGCCATGTCAGGGCGCAGTCGCTGGAGAAGGGAAGCCTGCTCAGCGGCGCGATCGCGTCCTGCCGGCCGGAGGAGGCCGGCTTTGCCGACTATCTCGAGCGCCAGCAGGCCAATCCGTTCGTCAAGGGATTTCGTCGCGTGCTGCATGTCATGCCGGACGAGCTTTCGGACAGCGGGCTGTTTCGGGACAACATCAAGCGGCTCGCCGGCACTGGGCTGACCTTCGATTTCGTCGTTCTGCCGCACCAGATTCCGCGCGCCATCGCGCTTGCCGACCTCGCACCCGATGTCCAGTTCGTGCTCGATCATTGTGGCGTGCCCGACATAAAGGGCAATGGCGAACATCCCTGGCGCGAGCACATGGCCGAGATCGCGCGGCGCCCCAATGTGACGGCCAAGATCTCTGGCGTGGTCGCTTACGCCGACGCCGGTTCGTGGACCGTCGAAACCTTGCGCCCCTATGTCGAGCACACGATCGGCAGTTTCGGCTGGGACCGGGTCGTGTGGGGAAGCGACTGGCCGGTGTGCACTCTGGGCGGCGGCCTGGCGACCTGGGTGGCTGCGACGCATGCGCTGATCGCCGGCGCAAGCGCCGGCGAGCGGGCGAAGCTGCTGTCGGGTAACGCAAGGCGGATGTGGAGGCTGTAGTTTTCCGTCCGTGGCTGTCGCTCGCCGGGGGCTACTTCACGCCGATGCCCGCGGTCAAGCCGCCATCGATCCTGTAGTCGGCGCCGGTGCAGAAACCGGCTTTCGCCGAACACAGGAAGGCGATGAGTTCCGCCACTTCCTCCGGTTCGCCGATGCGGCCAAGCGGATGCGCCGCGCCGAAGCGTTTGTAGGCCTCTTCGACATCGGCATCGCTGCCACTCTCGCCACGCGCGGCCTTTTCCAGGATCGGCGTGCGGATCGAGCCCGGGCTGACCGAATTCACGCGGATGCCGGCCGCCGCATAGTCGAGCGCCAGCGAGCGCGTCAGCGTGTGGATGGCGCCCTTGGTCGTGGCATAGGCGGCGACGTTCTGCTGGCAGGCAAAGCCCTGCACCGAGGCGACGTTGACGATGGCGCCGCCGCCGCGCTTGATCATTTCCGGAATGCCGAAATGGGCGGTCAGATAGATCGAACCGACATTGACCGTCATTGCCCGGTTCCAGGTTTCCCAGTCGGTCGTCGTGGCGGTGCCATAGGGATGGACCGCGGCCGAATTGACGATGACGTCGAGGCCACCGAACTTTGTGACGCCAGCCGCCACCGCGTCGCGCACCTGGTCGGAGACGGAGACGTCGGTGTCGACGACCAGCGCTGCCGCTCCAGCACTTTCCAGCTGCGCTTTCATCGCCGCATTGGCGGCGCGGTCGATACCGCAGGCGATGATTGCGGCGCCACCGGCCGCAAGGCGTCGGGCGGTCGCCAGGCCGATGCCTGTGGTCCCCGTCACCAAGGCCACCTTGCCGTTGAAATCCGTCATTTTCGAAAACTCCCCCATTTTCTATCGACTCCCGTCGCGGTCCAACAATAAGTTGCCAACCTCTCGCAGAAGGAAAGCCGAAAATGGAACAATGCTGGCGCTGGTATGGACCCGACGACCCGGTGACGCTCGATCATGTCAAGCAGGCGGGCGCCAGCGGCGTGGTCTCGGCACTGCACCATATCTATGACGGCAGGGCGTGGCCTGAAGCCGAAGTGCTGGAGCGCAAGCGCATTATCGAGGAAGCCGGACTGACCTGGTCGGTCGTCGAGAGCATCCCGGTCCACAATTCCTTCAAGATCGGCGCGCCGGAACGCGAGCGCTATGCCGGCTATTATCGCGACTCGATCCGCGCGCTGGCCAAGGCCGGCATCGCCACGGTCTGCTATAACTTCATGCCGGTGGTCGACTGGACCCGCACCGATCTTGCCTACCGCCTGCCGACGACAGGGTATGCCTTGCGTTTCGATGCGATCGATTTCGCCGCCTACGATCTGTTCGTGTTGAAGCGCAAGAATGGTGCGGCAAGCTATACGCCGGCGCGTATTGCGCAGGCGGAAGCGCGGCTGAAGGAATTGCCGCCCGAGAAGATCGACCAGATCGAGCGCAATCTGATCGCCGGCCTGCCGGCGACCGAGCGCAAATATGATCGCGAGAGTTTTCGCCAGGCGCTGGCGGACTATGAGGGGATCGGACCGAAGGAACTGCGCGACAACCTCGCCTGGTTCCTGCGCGAAATCATTCCTGTGGCGGAAGAGGAGGGGGTGCGCATGTGCATCCATCCCGACGACCCGCCGTTTTCGCTTTATGGCCTGCCGCGCGTCGTTTCGACCGCCGAGGATGCGCGTTTCATTCTCAATGCCGTCGACAGCCAGGCCAATGGCCTGACGTTCTGCACCGGCTCCTACGGCACGCGCGCCGACAACAACATTGTCGCCATGGTCAAAGAATTCGCCGATCGCATCCATTTCGCCCATCTGCGCAACATCACCATCGAGAAGGACGGCTCGTTCTACGAGGCCGAGCATCTCGAGGGCGGCACCGACATGGCACATGTCATCCTGGCGTTGATGCAGGAAGAGGCGCGCCGCCACAGAGAGGGCCGCGCCGACTGGCAAATCCCGATGCGGCCGGACCATGGCCACCTGCTCGCCGACGACATCGGCAAGACGAGGATCAACCCCGGCTACTCGCTGATCGGCCGCCTGAAAGGCCTCGCCGAACTGCGCGGCATCATGCGCGCCGTGGAGACGTTCGGGCTGGCTTGAGAAGCGCCAAGCAGCCTGCGTTTCAATGCCGGCGCCGGTTCAGTGTGCCGTCGCTGTAGATCATGCGGCCGGCGCGCAATGTCGCCCGCACCCGCGCGACCGGCCGGCGATCGGCGATGACGAGATCGGCGAGAAGTCCAGGCTCGATGGCGCCACGGTCGGCAAGGCCTAGTGCAGTCGCCGGGTTGGCGCTGGTCAGCGCCGCCGCCGTCACCAAGCCGCCGTCGCGCAGCTCAGCCAGCCCAAGCACGGCCGGCAGGATCGAGGCCGGGTGATAGTCGCTGGCCAGCATGTCGAGCAGTCCTGCCTCATAAGCCTGCCGCGCCGACAGATTGCCGGAATAGGACTGGCCGCGCAGTGCATTGGGCGCTCCCATCACGGTATGCATTGCAAGCCTTCGGGCTTCCTGCGCCGCTTCCAGGGTCACCGGGAATTCGCTGAGCGTGGCGCCGAGGCCATGAACCAGTTCTACCTTCTCCAGCGTATCGTCGTCATGCGAGGCAAGCGCGACGCCATTGGCCTGCGCACGCGCCGACAGGTCCTGCAACGCGTTGAGCACATCGCCCTGGCCTTCGCGGCCGGCCATGCGATGGCCGACGACCTCGGACGCCTGGGCAACCGACATGCCGCGCTCCTTGGCGATGCGGGCGATGTAGAGCTCGACATCACGATACTGCCCCTGTCCAGGCGTGTGGTCCATCAGCGAGATCAGATGCAGCCTGCCGGCATCCATCAGCTTCTGCAGCATGGGAACCGCCTGGGTGAAGGTGACTTCGAAGCGGGCATGGATGCGGTGGTCGACCAGCAGATGGTCCTTCATCCCGGCAATTGTGTCGATGATCGCCGAGGTATGGTCTTCCGACCGCTGCACGCCGCTGGTGATGCTGGCGCCGATGAAGGAGAGCGCGGCATAGGCCGTGGTGATGCCACATGAAGCCAGCTTCTTGTCGAGTTCGGCAATGCCGATCTGCATCGGCACATGCACGCCGAGGCGCGGCTCTACTTCCTTCTCGACCATGTCGCCGTGCATGTCGATGAAGCCGGGCAGAAGCAGGCGGCCGCCGCCTGAGATGTCGGCATTTTCGACCGGCTCGTTACGGATCTCGGCAATCCGGCCATTTTCGATGCGGATGGCGCCGCTCGGGATGGTGCGGTCGCGCAGGACAATTTCGAATTCACTTAGCCACATACGATTTCTCTTCGGGGGACAGGCGATGCAGGAGGGGTTTTCGGTCGACAAGACCAGGGGACAGCCGTTCCATAACAGCTGCTTGCCCCCGAAAAATGACAATCGGTGACGGGCCTTGTGATTGACGCGAAAAGTCACGGTTCATGAAAGTTCACGGCCGCTTTTCTTCTCAAGCCGGCTGAGGGCAGCTTACCGCTCGATTGCCACCTTGACAGAAAGCTGACAATGTATCATATCCAGAAAGCTGACTATGTATCATATTATTCCGTGCAGCGATCAAGACCGGTCAAGCCGGCCGTTCCAGGGAGGCGATTGTGGGAGAGGCTGTCAGCCAGTGGAGCAATTGGTCGGGTTATGTCACGGCCAGGCCGCAGGCTTTTGCCGAACCGCAGACTCTCGATGAGCTAAGCGTTGCTATTCGCAATTCGCCCGGACCGGTTCGCTTTGTCGGAACCGGGCATTCCTTCACGCCGCTGGTCAGGAATGACGGCACCATCCTGTCGCTCGATCGCTTCGAGGGGCTGAGGTCGCACGATTCGGAGAAACTGACGGCGCGGGTCGGCGCCGGCACGAAGATCGGCGCGCTGGCAAAACTTCTGCATGGCGTCGGCCAGGCGCTGCCGAATATGGGTGACATCGACAAGCAGGCGTTCGGTGGGGCGCTCGGCACCGCCACGCATGGTTCGGGCATTACGCTCGGCGCGTATCACACCCAGCTCGAGGCGATGCAAATCGTCGATGGGCGCGGCGCTGTGAAGGAGTTCGACCGCGCCAAAAGCCGCGACATGATCGAAGCCATGGGCGCCTCGCTCGGCGCTTTCGGCGCCGTCACCGAAGTGACGATCCGCAACATGGCGAGTTACCGGATGCGGCATCGCCGCTGGACGGCGCCGATTGCCGATGTGCTGTCGCAATTCGAGCGCACAATGACGGCGCATCGCTCGGCCGAGTTCTACTACGTCCCGTTCTCCGGCCAGGCGCTGCTGATCGCCAGCGATATCACCGATGCGCCGGCAACCGTGCGTCCGCCGACGGAGGACGACGATGCCGTTACCACGCTCAGGAAGCTGCGCGACTATCTCAGCTGGTTCCCGTGGCTGCGCCGCCGTCTCATCGGCTCCGCCTTCGCGAAAGTGCCGGCAGAGGACTATGTCGAGGACTGGCTGAAGGTCTTCACCTCGGAGCGCAACGTCAAGTTCAACGAGATGGAGTACCATCTGCCGTTCGAGGAAGGGGCTGGTGCACTCGGCGAACTCATTTCGCTGCTCGAGACGCGGTTTGCGGACGTCTATTTCCCGATAGAGGTTCGCGTCGTCGCGCCTGACAACATCTGGCTGAGCCCGTTCTACCAGCGCCCGACCTGTTCGATCGCCATCCATCACGGCGTCGAGCGCGATCCGATGGCGTACTTCAACGCCGCCGAGCCGATCTTCAGGAAGCGCGGCGGCCGCCCGCATTGGGGCAAGATGCACAGCCTGACATCAAAGGAATTGAGCGCGCTCTATCCGCGCTGGAACGATGCCATGGCGGTGCGTCGCGAGATGGATCCCGACAACCGCTTCGTGTCCCCCTACATGGCCAGGCTGCTTGGCGTCGCGACATGAGCCTGACCGACACTTATTTCGCCGACCTGTCTGGCGCGCTCAGGGCGGCCGGGATCTTTCAACCTTGCCTGGTGCTCGATCTCGACCGGCTCGATCACAACATTGCTGCGATCAAGGCGAAGTTCGCCACGGGCCTCGATCTGCGCCTCGTCGACAAGTCGCTGCCTTGCCTGCCGCTCATCGAACACATCCGTGCGGCGTTTTCGACCGAGAGGTTGATGACGTTCCATCTGCCGATCAGCGCCGAAATGCTGAAAGCCTTTCCCGATGTCGATCTCCTGCTCGGCAAGCCGATGCCGGTTGCCGGCGCGAGACACTCCCTTACCAAGGGAGTGCTCGCCGGGCTTGGCGAGGCGACGTCGCGCATAGTCTGGCTGATCGATACGGAGGAGCGGCTTGCCGCCTATGGCGCGCTTGCCACGGAGCTCGACCGCGAGCTTCGCATCTGCTTCGAGGTCGATGTCGGCCTGCATCGCGGCGGTATCAGCGACCCCGACGCGTTGGCGCGGGCGGTTGCCGCGCTGGCGAAATATCCACGGCTGAAATGCGAAGGCGTCATGGCCTATGAAGCGCATATCGGCCATATCCCCAAACTGCTCGGCGGACCGGCCAAAGCGCGCGCCAAGGCCGTCAGCCTGTTTCGCCAGTATGTCGGCTGCCTCGCGGCCGACCAGCGCAGGATCCTTAATCTTGGCGGCAGCAGCACCGCGTTGCTCTATGACAGCTGGGTCGGCGCCAATGAATTGTCCATCGGATCGGCTTTCATGCTGCCGACCGATTTCGACGTGCCCAGCCTCAGCCAATTGCAGCCTGCCGCTTTCATCGCGACGCCGATCCTGAAGGTTGTCGATGTCCGGTTGCCGGGCCTCGACGAGCGCTCCTGGCTGCTGCAGAAACTAGGGCTGTTGCCGCGGCGCGGTTGTTTTCTCTACGGCGGCAAATGGATGGCCAAGCCCGTCCATCCCGCCGGGATGAAGACCGACAAGACGTTCGGCTTTTCGACCAATCAGCAATTCATGGCGTTGCCCGACGACGTCAATGTCGGACCCGACGACTACGCCTTCCTGCGTCCGACGCAGAGCGAATTCGTGCTACAGCAGTTCGGTTCGATCCAGGTCTATTCCGGCAGGAAATTCGTCGAGCAATGGGCCGCACTGCCGTTTTCGTAAATCGAAGTGGAGGAGGACACGATGGTCGCAAGGGCAGCCAAAACCCACCCCGTGCAGCCTGAATGGGCAGCCGAACTCGATCTGGCGCTCACCGATCTCGACAGCAAAAAGGTTGACTGGGCGCAGACCTCGAATGGCGAGCGGATCGGCTTGCTGCGGCAGGTCAAGGATCACATCCGCGAGGTCGCCGAAGCATGGGTCAAGACGGCGACGCGCAAGAAGGGCATCCCGACCGGCTCGCCGCTGGAAGGCGAGGAATGGCTAGCCGGTCCGGCGGCGCTGATGGATGGCTGCAACCAGTTCATCCACACGCTGAGCCTGATGGAGGGCAAGAAATTCCTCGACAGGTTGCCGGTCCGCAGCTTGCCCAACGGGCAGGTGGCGGTGACGGTGGTTCCGAATTCGGTCTGGGACAAGGTGCTGTTCATCGGCCTCAAGGCCGAAATCTGGATGCAGCCCGGCGTGACCAAGGCGAGCCTCGCCGCAAACACCGCCTCGGCCTATGACGCGCCGCGCACCAGCCGCAAAGGCAAGATCGGCCTCGTGCTCGGCGCCGGCAATGTCGCCTCGATTGCGCCGCTCGACTGCCTGCACAAGCTGCTCGTCGAACACCAGGTGGTTCTGCTCAAGATGAACCCGGTCAACGACTATCTCATCGATTTCCTCAAGCCGGCGCTGCGGCCGCTGATCGAGTTCGGCGCGCTGCGCATCGTGCGCGGCGGTGCCGATGTCGGCGCTTATCTGTGCAACCACGATCTCGTCGACGACATCCACATCACCGGTGCCGCCACCTCGCATGATGTGATCGTCTGGGGTCCCGGCGAGGAGGGTCGCAAGAACAAGGCGGCGGGCACGCCGAGGAACAGCAGGCGCATCACCTCGGAACTCGGCGGCGTGGCGCCTACCATTGTCGTTCCCGGCCCATGGTCGAATGCAGATATCGCCTATCATGCCGAACTGATCGCGACCCAGAAGCTCAACAATTCCGGCTTCAACTGCATCGCCTGCCAGATGCTGGTGCTGCCGGAGAACTGGGACAAATCCGAAGCGCTACTGGCGGCACTTGAAAAGGTGATGCAGAAGGCCCCGTCACGCCCGGCTTACTATCCGGGCGCCACCGAGCGTCTCGCCGCTTTCGAGGCGCATGCCGATTGCGTGCAGAAATTCGAGCGGCCCGGCGGGCCGGCCTGCGTGGTGGTGCCGTTCCGGCCGGGCACTGACGCCTACCTCGAAAATGCCGAAGTGTTTGCGCCGGCGCTCAGCGTCAGTCGGCTGCCGGCGGGCAATGCCGAATCCTACCTGCGCGCTGCAGTCGCCTACGCCAATGAAAAGCTGCACGGCACGCTCGCCGCCAACATTCTCATCCATCCCAAGACAATCGCCGAGATCGGGCGGCAGCGCTTCGAGGAGATCGTTGCTGAATTGCGCTATGGCGGAATCGGCATCAATTCCTGGAGCGGCGTTCTGTTCGCGCTGCTGCGGCCGACCTGGGGCGCTTTCCCCGGCCACACGCTCGACGACGTGCAGAGCGGCATCGGCGTCGTCCACAACACCTATTTGTTCGACAAGCCGGAACGCAGCGTGCTCGAAGCGCCGTTCCGCATCATGCCGAAGCCGGCGTGGTTCCTGACCCACAAAAGGGCAGATGTCGTCGGCCGCCTGATCACCGAGTTCAATTACCGGCCGAGCCTTCTGAAACTGCCGCGCATCATCTGGAACGCGCTGCGCGGCTAGCGCAAGCAGGCGAAGACAACGACAGTAAGCCGAGACAGGAGCTACGACAATGGCTGACGCGGATGCAATCATCGTTGGCGGCGGGCTGGCCGGTCTGGCCGCCGCCGCGGAACTCGGCGAAGCCGGCAAGCGCGTGATCATCGTCGAGCAGGAGGGCGGCGGTTTTCTCGGCGGCCAGGCGTTCTGGTCGCTCGGCGGCCTGTTTCTGGTCGACACGCCCGAGCAGCGCCGCTTGCGCATCAAGGACAGCCGCGACCTCGCCTGGCAGGACTGGTTGGGTTCGGCCCAGTTCGACCGGCCTGAGGATCATTGGCCAAGGAAAGTGGCGGAAGCCTATGTCGATTTCGCCGCCGGCGAGATGCGGCCGTGGCTGCACGGCATGGGCATGCGTTGGTGGCCGGTGGTCGGCTGGGCCGAGCGCGGCGGCGCGCTGGCCAATGGCCACGGCAACTCGGTGCCGCGCTTCCACCTGACATGGGGCACTGGTCCCGGCGTGGTCGCGCCGTTCGAAAGGCGCGTGCGCGAGCACGTCGCCAAGGGGCTGATCACATTGAAATTCCGCCATCAGGTCAGCCGGCTGATCAAGGCTAATGGCGCGGTCACCGGCGTCGCTGGCGAAATCCTGGAGGCGTCCACCGTCGAGCGCGGCAAGCAGTCGAACCGCACCGTCGTTGGTGATTTCGAACTCTCGGCCGGCGCCGTGATCGTCACCTCCGGCGGCATAGGCGGCAATCACGAGCTTGTCCGCAAGGTCTGGCCGGTCGAGCGGCTGGGGCCGGCGCCGAAGCGGATGGTCGCCGGTGTGCCGCACCATGTCGATGGCCGCATGGTGGCGATCACGCAGGACGCCGGCGGTGCGGTGATCAACGCCGACCGGATGTGGCACTATGTCGAGGGGATCAAGAACTGGAATCCGATCTGGCCGAACCACGGCATCCGCATCCTGTCGGCGCCGTCGCCGCTATGGTTCGATGCGCTCGGACAACGCATGGAGGCGCCGTTCTTCCCGAGCTTCGATTCGCTCGGCACCTTGAAGCGCATCCTGTCGACCGGGCACGATTATTCCTGGTTCGTGCTGACCAAGACGATCGCCTCAAAGGAGTTCGTGCTGTCCGGCTCGGAGCAGAACCTCGACTTTACGGCCAAGGATTGGCGGGCCGTGCTGAAGAACCGGCGTGGCGGCAAGGCGCCGCCATCGGTGGCGGCGTTTCTGGACAAGGGCGAGGACTTCGTCGTCCGCGAAAATCTGGCCGACCTGGTCGCCGGCATGAACGCGCTGTCTGGCGACAATCTGCTCGATTACGACCGGCTCAAGGCGCAGATCGTGGCGCGCGACCGCGAAGTCGAGCATGCCTACACCAAGGACGCGCAGGTCACGGCCATCCGCGGCGCCCGCAACTACATCGGCGACAAGATTTTTCGAGTGACTAAACCGCACAAGATACTCGACCCCAGGCACGGGCCGCTGATTGCGGTGCGCCTCAACATCCTGACGCGCAAGACGCTGGGCGGCCTGCACACCAACCTCAATTCACAGGTTCTGGACGGCGATGGCGAGCCCATTGCCGGGCTCTACGCGGCAGGCGAGGTGGCCGGCGGCGGTGGCGGTGGCTATCACGGCTACAATGCGCTGGAAGGGACGTTTCTCGGCAGCTGTATCTTCTCCGGCAGGAATGCAGGTCGGCACGCGGCCGGCAGGTGACGCCGCGAACCGGCCAACACTGCCGTCGACACCGCGACAGGCCATCATCGGGTGCCATAACGGGGATATTCCCGATGACAGAGGAGATTGTTAATCGTCCTGCGTTATCGAGAGTTTGGGGGTGAATGGATCTGGTAATTCGATCGTGTTCACGGGTCGACTATGGCAGCACTTGGCTCCCTTCCTTCCGATCTCACCTGTCGGCCAATTCGCCAGGGTGATTGGGACGGTGTAGCCGATTGCCTGTGTCGGGGCTTTCCACAACGCAGCCGCAATTACTGGATGCGCGCGCTCGACCGTTTGTCGCAGCGGCCCATCGTCGCCGATTTTCCACAATACGGCTTTGCCCTGAGGCATGCTGGCCAGATCGTTGGCGTCGTGCTGACGCTCTACGCCCGCTTCCCTAGCCAGGAAGGCGACGAAATCCGCTGCAACATTTCAAGCTGGGCGGTGGACGAGAAATTCCGCCCGTATGCAACCAAGCTGATCATGGCGGTTCTCAAGCAACGGGATATTGTAACCTACATCAATATCTCGCCGGCGCCCGCGACATTGAAAATCAACAAGGCGCTCGGTTTCCGGCTGTTTTCCGAAGGACAGTTTGCCTTTCTGCCCGTCCTGAATTCAGGGCGGCCCGGCCGCGCTGTTGAATTTCGCGCCGGCCTTGCCGAAGCAGCGATGCTGCCCGTTAACGAACGATACATACTCTCGGAACACGCCACTCTGGGCTGCCTCTGCCTGATCTGTATCTGTGATGGCGAAGCGCTTCCGCTGGTGCTGATGAAGCGGCACGTGCTGCGCGGTCTCATTCCTTGCCATCAGGTCGTCTATTGCCGTTCGGTGGCCGATCTCGGCCACTGCAGCGGCGCCATGGGGCGGTTCCTGTTGCGGCGCGGAAAGCTGCTTTGCCTCGTCGACGCCAAGGGGCCCATCCCTGGCCTGTTCGGCCGCTACTTCGCCAACAGGGGGATAAAATACTTCAAGGGCCCGAAGCCGCCGGCGCCGGGCGACCTGACCTTCACCGAGCTTGTGGTGTTCGGGCCTTGATTGCTCTTTGCACCGCCAGCTCGCGCCAGCGCGTGCCCAGCGAGACACCGACGAGCAGCAGGCAGAAGGCGAGAGCGAGGGGTGAGTAGAATGCCTCTTCCTGCAGCACGGCATTGGCCGAGATGGTGACAATGCCGACGAAGCCGAACAGGAAATCCGGGTCGCCGGTTTCGATCAGCTGCCGACGTGCCGCCATGGCGAGCGCCGCCAGGAAGCCGAAGAAGACCAGGCTGCCAATTCCCATCTGGTAGAGCATGACGCCGACTGCGCTTTCGACGGGGACGGAGGCGGCACCTTCCGCTTGCGCGGTCGACCAGCTGAGATTGATGCTGGTGCTCGACAGATTGCCGCCCAGCCCCAGTCCTTGACCGAGCGGGTTGGCAAGGAAGTCGCGTATGCCTGCCGCCAGGCCGAGCACGTGATAGTCGCCATGGGTGGCGCCATAGGCGATTGCCGCGGTCGTCCAGACCACGGCCAGGGCGATGACGCCGGCAACCGTCAGGCCGGTGCGGGAAGGGCGGTGGAACAGCCGCACGCACAGCGCGACGAGCAGCATGAATGTCGCGCCCTTGGAGCCGATGACAGCCAGCAGCGGCAAGGCGGCGATGGGCAGCAGCCAACGGCCTCTGAAGAGCAGCCACGCCGATATGATGCTGAGCGCATAGGCATAGCTGATCGAATGAAAGTTCGGACCGCCAATGCGAAAGACAGTTGGCAGGATGTCGTTGAAGAACGGCGTGTTGAAGAAGGTCGTCGTCATCACGTCCTCGAGCCCACGGAAAACGAAGCCAGTCTCCTTGAGCGCCTTCTCCCACACGCCGGTCTCGATCTGCCGCGAGATGTTACGTTCGATGTAGAGGTCGCCATGAAAGAGGCCGAGGAAATTCATCGTGAAGGTCAGTTCGACATAGCCGTAAATGACCGCGCCGGCGCCGAGCCAGAGCATGCTCTTGCGCAGGTCGATGGGATAGAGGCTGGCGGCCAGGACCGCGATGTGGAAACAGGCGAGCGGCGTGATCGTGTTGCGGAAGTAGACGACCGCGTCCTTGGGGCCACCATGCACGGCGCCCAGGGCAAAATAGAAACAGATCGTCCCGCACAGCACGATGCTCAGCAGCAGCCAGCTGCGCAATTCGATCAGCGCGCGCACTCGGTGCTGAAACGACGCCGCCAGAAAAATGCAGAAGGCGGTCATGAGGATGATGAAGTTCGTACCGCGCAGCGCATCGAACGTATCGTTGTCGGGGATGTAAGGCGTGTACCACGCCACCATGAGGTTCTGGTAGAGAAAGGCGCAGATAATCACGACAGGAATGCCGGCAGGCACCGCATTCGAAACGATCAGCGTCACTATGAACGTTACGACAATCCCGAACGGCGTCCACACCGCAAAAGCCGAAACGCCGAGCGCCACGACGATGAGCGCCATCGAGATATGCAGCAGGGCCTCGGCGCTCGATGCGCTCGGTTCGCTGAGCCCGACGCGGGGATATGCTCCGGTGACGCTCATAGCTGGCCCGCCTCGCCGCCCAGGAGGGCAGCCATCATCGAGGCGTCGAATCCTTCCGTGCTCTGCCTGTTGGCTATGAACCCAAAGCCCTGGTCGAGCTCCCAATAGGTCCAGCCGATATGATTGGCTTCGGCGGCCTCGCG
The DNA here is from genome assembly GCF_053714315.1 of Mesorhizobium sp. PL10. Lineage (NCBI taxonomy): Bacteria > Pseudomonadati > Pseudomonadota > Alphaproteobacteria > Hyphomicrobiales > Phyllobacteriaceae > Mesorhizobium > Mesorhizobium sp. PL10. The sequence goes on from NZ_JBSKBR010000005.1 coordinate 57,926, forward strand.
TACGGCACGGACCCAGGCCGCGCGGCTTTGCGCATCGACGCAGAAATTGAGGACGCCGAATTCGTTCAGCATCACCGGGCAGTCATGAGCCGCCGACCAGCGTCCGGCCTCGGCAAAGTTCGCGGCGATGGCGGCCTCGGTCCACGGGTTGGAGAATTGGCTCTCGAGCAGCGAGGCGGCCTCTTCGTCGCCGGCAGCGCGCAATCTTGCGATGAGGTCGCGGACCGCAGCAGTATCCCTTGTCGCGGGGAAGGGCAGATTGGCCATGCGGGCGAGCGGCGACGTATCCCAGTTCTCGCATTGATGGGTGAAGGCCGTCGGTGCGTAGAAATGGATGGCGGCGATCTGGTTGTCGTCGGCCAGAGGCGGCGTATCGGCTATCTCCCATATGCCCTGGAAGCGTGCCGGGCCCCAGACCAGCGTGTGGCTCGGACATGTTGCGCGCAGCGTCTCGGCGAGTCTGTTGCGCAGCGCCAGCCAGACGCTGCGCTCCATCGGCGGCTCGTTCAGCAACTCCGGATAGACCGAGGCCGCCGGCAGATCGGCGATGACAGGACGCAAGGCCGCCCACGCCTGAACCACCTGTTCGCTTGCGGCTGCCGGATCGCGCTCGAAAGCGGCGTGAAGGTCGGCGGACGGGTGCATGTCGACGAGAACGGCAAAGCCCAGCCTGACAAGGTCGGCGACGCCATCATGGATGCGGCGGAGCCCAGCCCGGTCGCCGACCGAGATAAGATCGCTGTTCACCGGCAAGCGAATGGTTTCGAACCCCGACTGGCGCAGCTTTTCCAGCGTCGCAGTGGCGGGAGCTATACCTGCCTCGCGATCCAGCCATCCCGGAAGGTTGAAGCCGCGCGACGGAACGCTGCGCGCAGTCGTCGTGGCATGTCCCGGGAAGGGGAGGGCCGCAAGCACAGCCCCGCCAGACAGCGCGAGCGCTTGCCGCCGTGACATCACCGGCAGCGATGTCAGCACCGCCAGCACGGATCAGGTCCTCGCAGCCAAACTGCGGCGCCGATCGGCGGCGCCGGAAGGCTGCATTGGCGTGCGGGCGGCCGACTGTACGGTCTGCGGTGCGATCACCAGCGTGGCGCTGCGTCCGATCTGGGCGACGCCCAGCCGTTGCACCAACAGGGCGGCAGCGTCGGCTGCCTGCTCCGATGGGTTCAGCGCCAGCAGCGTCAGATCGGCCTGAATGAAAAACTCCGGGGACCAGGCCTTTTCGCTGAAGGCCGGGGCACTGACGAGGATGAAGTCGAAGGCGTTTCCGGTCTCGGTCAGGACGTCGCCCAAGGTCCGTCCATTTTTTTGCCCCTGCGGGCTGCAGATGGCAGTTCGCAGGCCACTGGCGCTGTCGACGAATATACCAGGGCCGTGGCCCGTCGAAGCCGATGGCTGGCCTTCGATTTCAACGACCAGCACGTTCTGATCGACCCGCTGCAGGCTGATCCCGATCAATGCGCCGGCAAGCCTTGCCTCGAGGCTGCTGCGCGTCGAGGACACGGCCAGCACAAAGGGCTTGGGATGGTCGTGCAGGCGCAGGATGATCTGCCGCATCAGCTTCAGCACGTCGCGCGAAAGCGCCTCGTCGCCGTCCTGGAATAGCGAGGCCCTGATCGCCTTGATGCCTGAAAGCGCTGTACCGGCGGCCGGCACGCGGTATTCGCCCAGACTGGCCGGAACCGGCTTCGGAGCCGGCTGGGCAACCGGACGCGATGCGTCCTGCCGCGGCTGGGCCATCGGCACCATTTCTTCCTTGGGCGCCTGCGGCTCGTCTTCGGGCCGGCGGACCGGGCCGAACGCCAGAGCGAGGCCGCATCCGGCGAGAAGTCCAAGAACCGTGCCCACCGGCAGGAGCAGGGCAGGCTTTGGCCAGGTCGGCTGCAGCGGGGGCGAGGCCTTGGCGATCGTGCGCGCCTCGGAGGTCTGGACGCCCTCCATCTGCGAGGTTTCCTTGGCGCGCTTCAGATAGTCGTCGAGGACGCCGCGTGCGGCCTGGGCGTTGGAGTCCAGCTGCCGCAGTTGCACCTGGGCGAGGCTCGAGTCGGATGACTGCTGGCGCAAAGCTTCGAGCTTGGCCTGCAACTTGCCGACATTTTGCGCTGCAAGATCGTAGCTGGCCTTCAACTGCTGCCGGATGCGGTCGGCCTCGGCGCCCATGAGCCGGTTCATCCGTTCGAGCTCGGAGCGCAGCCGCGCGATCGCCGGATGGCGCGGCCCATACATGGTTTCGAGGTTGGCGAGCTCGGCGGCGCGCTGATTGTAGTCGTCGCGCAATTTGATGGCCGAGTTGGAGGACAGGATTTCCGCCAGCCTGGCCAGACCGGCCGACGAGCTGCCCACGGCAAGCGCCTGATTGTAGCGGTCCCTTGCCTGGTCGGCGTCGCCCTGGGCGGTGATCAGTTGCGTCGTCAGCTGGTCGAGCTGGAATTGCAACGTGCCGCCATCGGTCGGATCGACGATCCGGTGCGTCGTCTTGAAATCCTCAACCGCGCGTTCGGCGTCGCTGACGTCCTTCTGCAGACCCTTGATCCTGTCGTTGAGGAGGGAGTTGACATCGCTGTTGGCGCCTTCGCGTTCTCCTGCAAGGCCGGTCCGGTAGCGCTCGACGATGGCGTTGGCGATGCGCGCGGCCGTCTGCGGTGATTTCGAGGTAAAGCTGACATTGATGACATAGGTGAGCCCTTCGCGCTCCACCGATACCGCCTTTTGAAAACGCTTGAAGGTCGCGTCGCGCGTGGCCTTCTGATTCGATCCGAGTATCGAAAACAGCCGCGATACCAGGCCGCGGCCCGAGAATTCGGGGTCGCTCGCCACCTTTTGACCGTCGAACACGTCTCCCAGCAAATCCTCCGACTCAATGACGAAGACCTGGCTGGCAATGGCGGCGCTGTCGGAGCCGATGCCGGGAAGAACATTGTTGAAATTGGTGGAACGCGAATCGCGCGGGTCGATCAGGATCGAGGCCGTTGCCGTGTAGCTCGGGCTGGTCACGGCGAGATAGAGCACCGTCAGCAGCAGCACGGCACCTGTAATGACAAAAATCATCAGGCGACGGCCCCAAAGAATCGCCCATAACGCTGCGATATCAAACAGCGGTGGAAGCGTGCGATCGTCGATGTTGGCAGGACTCATCATTTTTCCTCTGCAGAGTCACTTCACTCTACACCTCGCACTATTTCCCATTATCGTTAGCCCTTCGTTAAGGTTACCAAAGCGTTTCACCTTTGTATGCGGGGGCGCCAGTAACCATTCGCCGCGTTCGGGCTGGCGCTTGCGTGAGTTTTTGTTCTATTCAGGGACAGGTTTCAGGTCGGTTCGGCTGCCGCGGGGGCCAGGCCATTGCCGGTCGTCACAGGAGCCGATCTTGGATGACAACATAAGCGACAACAAAGCCGCAATGGCTGGGAGCGGCAATCCGGCAGCCGACATGCGCATGTCCATCCCCGCGCTCGCCAGGAGCGGGGCGGTCGCTGGTGTGATCAAGCTCGCCAGTGCCGGCCTGTCGTTCCTGATGTTCGTGGCCGTGGCGATGGTGATGGACGAGCGGCAGTTCGGCCTCTACAGCGCCACCTATGCTGGCGCCAGCCTGGTTTCCTTCTTTGCCTCGGTCGGCCAGCAGAGCACAGTGCTCAGATTCTGGCCGCAATATGTCGGCCTCGGCGACCTCAACTCGGCACATGGCATGATGGCCCGCGCCATCGTGGTGGCATTGATGGGGCTTGTCGCCTCCAGCCTGCTCATCCTGGTGGCGGGTTTTTTGCCGTTCGCCAGCAGCGGCACGCCGGAGTGGCTTTCGCTGTGCCTGGTTGCCGCGGTGCTGTCGCTCTCGCTCGGCTGGTCGGAATTCACCTCCGGCGCCTTCCGCGCCAAGAATGCACTCATTTACGGCCTGCTGCCGCGCGACATCATTTGGCGGGCGGCGACCATCGCCGCCATGCTCGGCTGCCGCTTGCTGCATGTCGAGATGGGTGCGGTCGCGGCGACCTTTCTGACCGCCGGGCTGCTCATCCTTTCGGTCGTGCCGCAGACCGTGCTTCTGCTGCGCGACACGTCGCGCGCCGCGCGTGGCCCGCTGACGGAAGACCAAAAAAGCGAATTCAAGACGGTAACGCTCGGCCTGTGGGGCGTCACCTCGCTGCCGCCGGCGCTCGGCCAGGTCAGCACCTTGCTGGTGGCCATGATCCTGGGGCCGGTGCCGGCCGGTGCCATCTTCGTCGCCGACCGCACCACGCGGTTCGTGGCCCTGGCGCTCAACGGCATCAACCAGGCGCTGGCGCCGCAGATTTCAAGCGCCTTCTACAGCGGCGACAGGGCGCATGTGCAGCGCATCACCAGCCTTGCGGCACTTGGCAGCTTTGCCATCGCGCTCTGCGTACTGGCGGCGTTCTGGCTTTTCGGCGGCTTCATCCTGTCCATTTTCAATTCGGCCTATGACACGCCGACCATGCGTACGACGCTCGTCATCTTCGGCATCGGCGCGACCTTCGCCACCGCTTGCGGTCCGATCGAGATATTGCTGCAACTGACCGGCCTGCAGCATGCGCTGTTCAAGGTGCTGATCGTCGTCAACGTGCTGGGGCTCGCCGCGACGGCTGTGACGACCTACTATTTCGGGCCGGTCGGCGCGGCGGTCACTATCGCCGGAACGGTGATTGCCTGGACTGCCATCGCAGTCTCGATCGCACGGCGTCGAATAGGCATAAACCCTTCCATCTTCGGCCTCGCGATGAGCAAGGCGGCAGCCGTTTCCCGCCCTGTGCTTAGAGACCGTACGTGAAGATCGTGCAGGTCCAGACGCAGGCAGAGGCGGCCGGCGCGCAACGCGTTTCCGACATGGTGGGTGAAGGATTGCGGGCGCGTGGCCATGATGTCCGCACCGTCTTCATGTACCGCAAGACCGACGCCTTCGACCACGACGCCAGCGCCGATTTCATCCTCACCGAGCCGCCAAAAGGCTTGCTGGGACAAATCCGGGCGACCATCGGACTGGTGAGATATCTGCGCAAGGCGCGGCCGGATGCCGTCATAACCTATCAGCACTATGGCAACATCTTCGGCACGATTGGCGCGCGACTGGCCGGGGTCAGGCACATCGTCGCCAACCAGAGCGGCGCGCCCCACACCAGGGGCACCATGGGCCTGCTCTCCCGGATCGACAAGCTGATGGGAGTGACCGGCCTTTACCACGCAAACATCGTCAACTCGGCCTGGACCGAGGCGCAATTCAATCATTATCCGCAAGCCTACCGGCGGCGTCTCCACCGCATCGATCATGGTGTTCCGGCACCGCGTGAGCAATTCGACAAGGCGGCGGCGCGTGTCCGCTTCGGCTTGCCAGGCGATGCATGGCTTGCCGTCTCGTCCGGGCGGCTGACACGGACGAAGAACCAGATCGCGCTGGTCGGGGCACTTGAACGGTTGTCCGACATCCACCTGGCACTTGCCGGCGTCGGACCGGAACTCGAGACGCTTGTCACCTTTGCAAGGGAGCGGGGCGTGGCGGACCGGTTGCATCTGGTCGGTGAAGTTCCGCCGGCACAGATTTTCGAATTCCTGGCGGCAGGCGATGTCTATGCGTTCCCGTCGACGAGCGAGACCTTCGGTCTTGCCTGTGTCGAAGCGGCGATTTCCGGGCTGCCGGTGGTGGCGAGCAATCTTGCCGTGATGCGCGAGGTGCTGACCGCGCAAGACGGCGAACCGGCTGCGATCTTCGTGGAGGCCAACGCCACCGGCATGGCCACGGGGCTTGCCGAGATGATCGCCAGGCCGGAGCTTATGGCCAGGCTTTCGGCGGCCGGGCAGCGGCTCAACGACAAGTACTCGCCGGCCCAGATGTGTGCCGGCTATGAGGCGCTACTGCTTTCCTGAACGCTTCCGCACCGCCGCGATCCCGTCGATCACTTCCAGCCTGCCGGCGCGGTTGAGCGTGTGGATTTTCGGATATCGCCAGTCGCCGTCGGCGATGATCGGCCGGGGTGCTGAAAGCCGCACTGTCTGCCGGTCTAGCTGCAACAGCTCGGACAGGCCGAGGCCGCCGCCGTAGCCGAGCGTTCCATCCTGGACGGGAAGGACGACGCGTCCGTTTGGGCCGCGAACGAAAGCGCCGCCCGGACGCGCCATGCGGTGGTCGATCAGGATCGGATTGCCGGCATGCGGCGTCCAGGGGCCGGTGAGGGCGGGGGCTGAAAACACCACCAGCGTATCGGAGGTGCTGCCGTAGCCGTCGCGATCGGTGGCGAACAGCCAGAGCAGCCCGTCATGCCCAAGCAGGGTTGCGTCGGAAATCTCGCCCTCGACCAGCACGGTCTCAGCGGTCCAGCGGTCCGGAAAGCGGGAAGCGCGATAGAGGGTGAGCTTGCCGCTGGCGCTGGCTTCGGGAAGCATCCAGATCACCCCGTCATGCTCGAACACCTGGGGATAGGAGAGGTGGTGCGGTTCCTCCAGCACCACCCGTGGCGCCTCGGGAACGCCGTTCGCATCAAAGGCAACGACCGAGATGACAGCCTTGCCGGTGGCATGAGGATAGTCCTCGACGAACAGGAACGACCGGCCCTGCCATTCGAATGGGAACGGATCGGCGTAGAAATGGTCGCCGGGGTCGGGCAGCACCGACCAGCCGCTGCCCAGCCTGCCGGTTTCCGCGACGCCGGGGGCATCGGCAAAGCGGAAGCCGACCCGCCAATGCGCGTGGCGATAGCTGACGCGCCGGATGATTTCACGGCCAAGCTGCGGCAGCGCCGAGCCGAGATAGTGGGGCAGGAATTGCGTCGCCGGACTGCTACCGGCTTCAGACGACGGTTCATTCTGCATGGGCCGGCCGTCGGCAAAAGCCTTCGCGAGCGAGACGATCAGGGTGATGGCGCGTGCAAGCACATCTTCCGTACCAAGCGCCACCGATTCCCGCTTGTCCACCATCGGTCGTGCTTGGCCGACCACTTTTCCATCAAGGACGGCCTCGATCACAGGCAACTTTCCGCGCGCGATCGCTGTCGCCACTGCAAGATCAGACCGAGACCCGTCGAACAGGAGGCCAATGGTTGGAACATCGGATCGCGGCGTATTGCCGGCAAGGTCCAGCCTGAGCGCTGCCGGCCGGCCGGCCGGCTGAACCGGGATCTCGTTCAGCGCTGCGGCCAGATTCGGACGGCGGCGCCGAAACAGGCGCTGTTCGAAAGCGAAAGCGGCTTTGGCCGACCCTGACCAGCCCGGCATTCCCGGTTGCTGCAGCACGGCAACATCGTGGCCGTCCGACTGAAGCCGCTCGACGACAATCTTCTGCCACAGGCGCGGTCCAGATTGCGGAACAATGACGTCGATTGCCAGCATGTCGTACCAGTTCGCGCTTGTATCGGGACCCGGCCTGGACATTTGAAAAGCGATGACCGGTACATACAAATGACTGACTGAAAAAACTTACCTTGCCGTTACTTGGAGGTCTGGCCGTCCGCTTTATGGGAAGATCTTAACCCATCCTGCCGACCAGCCGCCGGATGCTGGATTGACCAGAGATATGCAACCACCGCCTGAGGTCCTGTATATACCAAGTTTCCAACATTCCATGCGTCGACCTTGACGTGGAAGACAAGACAGCGTCGATAGACCATGCCCAGCCGGTTCGGACCATAAATGTTTGAAGTCACTGTCGAGGATTCGTTCGATTTTCGTTCGAAGGAATATGCCGAGCTTTTCGCCAGCTCGGCTGCGACCGCTTTTCAGCACCCCATTTGGCTCGCCCTGCTGTACGAGAAAATCGTCGGGCAGGGTGCGGCCACGCCGCTGATCATCGTCGTGCGCATAAGCGGAAGACTGGCGATGGTCCTGCCGCTGGTCAGGCGTCGCTACACGCTCTTGAAAGTCGTGGAATTCGCCGACATGCGCGTTTCCGACTACATATCGCCGGTCGCGGACGAGGAGACGTTTTCGCGAATCGTGGCAGACGGCCCCACAGTGGCCGCCATCCGAAAACGTCTGAAGCCCTATGATCTGCTGCGCATCGGCAAGCTGGCCGACCGCTCGCTTGCAATCGAGCGCCTGTTTGGCATCGACAAGCGTGAAAGCATGGGCATGAGCGCCTATTCCAGCAAGCTGGAAGCGACATTCGCGGCGTGGCGCGAACACCAGCTCGACAATTCCTATCGCAAGGAACTCGACAAGAAGGCGCGGCAGCTCGGCCGGATGGGCCAGGCGCGTTTTGAATGTTCCGACAGTATCGACGCCATCCGGACGACGTTCGATGCGCTCAAATTGTACCGCGGCAAGCGCTTCGACGGCAGCGACGGCCCCGCCGACCTGTTGCAGTCGCCGTCCTATTTCGAGTTCTATATGGCTGTGGCGGCCGAGGGATGTGGCGGCTTTGCGCGCACCTACACGTTCTGGATGGATGATCGTGCTATCGCCGGCGCGCTCGGTCTCGCACATCGCGGCTCGCTGCTGGTCATTCTCGGCGGCTTCGACGAGGCGGGTTACAGGAAGCAGTCGATCGGCAGCCTCATGTTCGAGCAGATCGCCCGCGACTGCATCGAGCGCGGCGACCATTCGCTCGACTTCACGATTGGCGATGAGCCCTACAAGGTTACCTTCGGTGGCCGGCCATCGCCGATGTGGCAGATTTTCAGGGCCGGCAGCCCGCTCGGCTATGCCGCGCACATGACCGTCGAGAAACTGCCGGCGGCCAAGGCTCTGGCGCGACGGTTGGTCGGTGCGCATGGCAAGAAGCCCAAGCCCGACCGTACCGTAGTGCCGCAGGCGCCCAGCGATGAGGCGGCTGGATCCTGACGTCCGAATGCCTGCGATCAGGTCGCGGCTTCGATACCGGGCTTTCTGAAACCGCGCAGCCTGGCCGCGAAAGCGGGGCTGAGATTGGTGATCTTCTGCATCACGCGACGACGGCTGAAATGAAGCTGCCGGCGCGCGCGCCAGCGCAGATCGGTGTCGATGGTCAGGCTGCGGCGGAACTCAGCCATATGCAGACCATGTTCATCCATCGCCAGCTTTGCGGGATCGTCGTAGAACGTAGCGATCTTGGCCGCCATCATCCCGGGCGAAGCCATCCACTGCGGCACATGCACCGTGCACAACCGTTCGACATCGGTGAGCAGTCGGCTGACGCCGGTTCCGGCGGCCGGGCAGGATGTCTGATAGGCATCGCCGATCAAAACGACACCATCGCGCACGCAATTCTGCGCCACGGTGATGTCGGTGAGCCAGTTGTCGACCCGGTTGATGACTTCGAAATCGCCGAACGCGTTGACCAGCCCCGGCAGCGTGTCGATGAGAGTTTCCCGCGGACGCTCGCGCAGCGCTTTCACCCAGGGATCACGGTGATCGCGAAAGACGAACAGATTGGCGCGCGTGACGTCGGCGGCGGGAAACAGGTTGAGGTAATCGATGCCGTCAGAGACCCCGCCGTAATAGGTGAGGGCCGGGTGCTTGAAGGCGCTTGCTCCGACCGGGCGCAGATTGAAGCCGAAGGTCAGCGACTGCTTCTGGTGAACGAAATGGCGCTCGATGCCAAGGTCGCGTTTCAGAATGTCACCCATGCCGGTGGCCAGCACGAGCAGCCGCGCCGTCACGTCGTGATGGTCGAGGATCGACACACGCTGGCGGTCCGCTCCTGTCTCCAGCCCGTTGACGCGGCCGGAAATGAAGCGAACGCTTTCCGGCAGTTCGGCGCGCATGGCGGCAACGAGGTCATCGTAGAAAATTCCGTAGTGGCGCGCGTGCGTGCGATCGAGAAAGCGTCCCCTGCGGATGTTGACGATCTCATCGAAGGCCACGGCCGCCGTCGAAAGCTTGTTCAGAAGGCCAAGCCGGCGCAGTTTTTCAATCTGGTCGCCGGCGACTTTCTCCACACGGAATTCCCTTGGGAAGACCGAATGGCGATCGATCAAGATGACGCTGTAACCGGCCCGTGCGAGCACATTCGCCGCAATGGTGCCGGAAAGTCCGGCGCCGACGATGGCGATCTCGGCATCGGTTCCTTCGGGCAGCGGGCTGCGGCGATGCTCGGCCGTCATTTGGAGTACCTCAATATGGCATAGACGGCACGGGGACTGGTCGTGAAGTAGCGCCAGAAAAGCCGGCGTGGCTCCATCATCGCACGCCAGAGCCACTCGAAGCCAGCCTTCTGCACCCATAGCGGCGCGCGCCGAACCTTGCCGGCGATATGGTCGAAGAGCCCGCCCGAGGTCTTGATCAGGCCGACATTGTGGAGCCGCGATGCATAATCACGGATAAAGATCTGCTCGCGCGGCACGCCGAGGCCCAGCCACAATATGTCGGGCGCAAGCGCGTTGATCTCGTCGAGTTTCCTTTCGAGTGCCTGGCCGGTCAGAAAGCCGTGACAATTCCCGGCGATGCGCAGGCGGGGGTATTTGGCGCTGATGCGGGCGACAGCTTTGTTGTTCTCCGCCTCCGTCGAGCCCAGCAGGTAGAACGTCGTACCTTCCTGTTCGGCGAGCTTGGCCACATCGTGGAACAGGTCCGTGGTGGCGACCCGCTCCGGCAGGTGCAGGCTGCACAGCAGGCGCGAGGCAAAAACCAGCGGCTGGCCATCGGCGAAGATCTGGTCGGCCTGACGAAATACCCGGGCGACTTCCTTGTCCTGCCCCACCTGGGCGATGACATCGCCATTGGCGGAGGTGAAATAATAGGGACGGGTGTTGGGCAGGTGCCCGCGCGCCGACGTGATCATCAGCCGGGCGGCGTCCTGCCGGTCGATCACGGTGATCGGCAGGCCGCCGAGCACAACAGTCGGCAAGGCGGGAAGCTGCGCGCCGGTCGTCACGCCTGCAGGTCCGGTCTCGCCAAGCGAACGGGGATGGGAAGCCTCACCTGTTGCGGACGCCTGGGCGCGCGGCGAATCCGCTTCGCGGATCGCGCTCTTACCCCCTTGAGACTTTTTTGAAACGTCGCGCATCGTGTGGAAATAACCCATTTCGAAGTATTCTAAGTAAACTGAGGGGAAAGTTAAGCGATACGTTAATAGTTAGTTAACGCGTAGATTTTTCATAAAATATGTAGATAAATCAATGCGTTGCTTTGCTGCTGCGAAGCGCTGTCCAAATCGCGAAGATCGAACCATCCCAGGCCAAGGTTGCTTTTTGGCCCTGGAGCATAAAAATCCAATGGGATCAACGCGCTCTTTGCATTTTGTCGGCCGACAGAATTCGATGGCGGTGTGGGGAGTTTGGCGTTGCGACCGCTTGCGCAGCCGCAGGACGACATCGAAATGTCAACGCGGCCTGCGTCAAGAAAAGGCCGATGAGAGCCGCGTTTCCGTCGTGTTCCGTGGATAGCGATTGCTTTAGATTGGAGGTCAGAGGCATTAACCGATCTAACGCTTGCAAGCAACCGCCGCTAGTAAACTATGTATTTCTGGTTGCATTTACTTGCAGACATTGTTCTCGTGCCATTCGACGCCGCTGCTTGTCGCAACCTGCTTCGCTCTGTTGGCCTGCCCGCGATACCGGTCGCCGAAGAGCAGGCGCGTCGTGAGGCAGGCGGACCGAAAATCCTTCCAGCCTATCCCTTAGACGGATGCCCATTGCGGCGGGAATGCCTTGTCGTCGAGTGCGGCGCAAGCGCCAAATCCTGTGGACCGGCTTGATTGAAACGCTGCTTGATTCAGGCACCGCGTCGGAGGATACCGAATGGATCAAGCATGGAGTCCGGTTTGCCAGCGGTTGTTTCGCAACCGGTCGTCGCGCTGCTGACGCGGGCCGCGATCTTTCTTGTCGTTACGCTCAAATCCGGCCCGAACACGACGCGATCGCACGCGGCTTGTGTGCCGATCTTTCCGCACTCAAGCGCGCGGTCGGCTTTCGTGACCTCGAGGGCGGGTTGTCCTGTGTCATGGCAATTGGCTCCGACGCGTGGGACCGTTTGTTTGCAACCCCAAAGCCCAGAGATCTGCACCCGTTCCGCGAGATCCGAGGTCAGCATCACGCTGTTTCGACGCCGGGCGACATGCTGTTTCATATCCGTGCGGCGCGAATGGACCTCTGCTTCGAACTGGCGACACAGATCATGGCGCGGCTTGGCGGCGCCGTCGCCACAACGGTCGAGGTGCAGGGCTTCAACTATTTCGACAACCGCGATCTGATCGGTTTCGTCGACGGTACCGAGAACCCCGTGGATCAGGGCGCAATCGACGCCACGATCATCGGCGACGAGGACCCTGGCTTTGCCGGCGGCAGCTACGTGATCGTGCAAAAATACCTGCACGATCTGGCGCGCTGGAACGAGGTGCCGGTGGCGGAGCAGGAAAAGATCATCGGCCGGACCAAGCTCTCGGACATAGAGCTGGACGATGCGGTCAAACCGACATCGGCGCACAGTGCGCTGACCTCGATCACTGAGGATGGCGAGGAGTTGGAAATCCTGCGCGACAACATGCCGTTCGGCGATGCGGGGAAGGGCGAGTTCGGCACCTATTTCATCGGCTATGCCCGTTCGCCGCGGCGCATCGAGCAGATGCTGGACAACATGTTCATCGGCCGGCCGCCCGGCAATTACGACCGGCTGCTCGACTTCAGCCGGGCGGTGACCGGCTCGCTGTTTTTCGTACCGTCGGCGACAATCCTCGACGATGTTGCGGCGGATGCGGCCGCTGCACCGCTGTCCACCCAGCCCGAGAAAACGGATCAACCCCAGTCGCGCCCGCGCGACGGCTCACTCGGTATCGGATCTCTCAAGGATGTGAGGCAGACATGAACACGCTTTATCGGGAACTCGCTCCCATCTCGGACGGTGCTTGGGTGCAGATCGAGGACGAGGCGTCCCGTACCCTCAAGCGCCATCTGGCGGCTCGGCGCGTGGTCGATGTCGTCCTTCCGGCTGCTGACGTCAGAGGCCTGCGTGAGAGTGACCGCGAAGTCGCAATGGCCTGGCCGCAAGATCGGCCGGGGTATCACTCGGTGAAGGAACCGTCCTTGTGGCGCCATGCATCGAGAACCTGATCTTGCACGGCAAGCGGCTGTTCGGCGCCCGTCCGGTGTGCCGATACACGACCGGGCGCCAGCGATGCGGCCCGATGAGGTCGGCCTTGCGATGGTGGAGCGTTTTGCTTCCCGACTCGGCAGATTGCCGGGATAGGGACTCTGTCCCTACGGCGTCGACCGCCGCGTTGATGGCGCGAGCAATTGCGATCAGAAACGCTCGCGATAGGCGCGCGGGTTGGTGCCCAGGACGCGCAGAAAGCCGCGCCGCATCGTTTCTTCCGAGCCGAAGCCGCAGCGGCGTGCCGTCTGGTTGACGGGCTGGCCGCGCTCCAGCATCCGTCGCGCCGCCTCGATCCGGATCTCCTCGATGGCGCGGGCGGGTGTGCGGCCCGTGGCCTCGCGATAGCGTCGCGAGAAACTGCGCGGGCTCATATTGGCGTGGTCGGCCAGTTGCGTCAGCGACAGGTCGCCGGCAAGGTTTTCGAGGATCCAGCCATGCAGCATGTCGAAGCGCCCGTCGCCTAGCTGGAGCTTGAGGGTCTGGCTGAATTGCGCCTGGCCGCCGGGACGTTTCAGGAAGACCACCAACTCGCGCGCCACAGCCAGCGCCGTGTGCCGGCCAAGATCGGCCTCGACGAGGGAGAGGGCGAGATCGATCCCCGCGGTGACGCCGGCCGACGTCCAGACATTGCCATCACGAATGAAGATCGGATCGGGTTCGAGGCGCACCGCCGGAAAGCGCCGGGCGAACTCCGCGCAGCGTCCCCAGTGGGTCACCGCGCGACGGCCGTCGAGCAGGCCTGCCTGCGCCAGCAGCATGGCGCCGCTGCAGACAGATGCGGTTCGCACGGCATTGCGCGAGCGGCCAGCGATCCATTGGACCAGTTCGGCATCGTCGCAGGCCGCGTTGACGCCCCATCCGCCAGGCACGACCAGTGTGTCGATCTCGCCTCCCTGCGCCGGCAGCGTCGCAGCCTCCAGCACCAGACCGGCCGATGTCCGGATGCGCGGCGAAGCGGCTACGACCGTGACCTCGTAGGGAGCAGGCTCGCCCGCCTGCCGTTTGAAGTCGTTGGCGCTGGCAAAGACCTGAAGCGGTCCGCTGACGTCGAGGAGCTGGACGTCGGGATAGGCAAGCACTTCGATGCGGCGCATTGGGTTTGGCCTGAAACGAGGGGTGAATGGCAATCACGCCAAAACATGATGGGCTAGATTGCCGGAAGTCAACCCAGGGAGATTTTCCATGCCCCTTCGTTTCGGCATCCTCGTATTCCCCAACGTCCAGCAGCTCGACCTCACCGGCCCCTATGAAGTCCTGGCAACAGCCAGGGGCGCGGAAGGGGAATTGATCTGGAAGGATCGCAATCCTGTGATGTCCTCGACAGGGTTGTCCCTCACGCCAACGGCGACCTTCGACGATTGCCGGCCTCTCGATGTGCTGTGCATTCCGGGCGGGGGCGGGGTCAACGCGCTGCTGGAGGACCAGACAGTCCTCGACTTTGTCTGGGAGCGCGCGGCGCAGGCGCGCTACATCACCTCCGTGTGCAGCGGCGCGCTGGTGCTCGGCGCGGCCGGACTGCTGAAGGGCAAGCGGGCAACGACGCACTGGTATGCACATGATTTCCTTGAAGAGTTCGGGGCCATCCCTGTCGATGAGCGTATCGTGGAGGACGGCAAGCTGATTACCGCCGGCGGCGTCACCTCCGGGATCGATTTCGGGCTGGCGCTGGTTGCGAGGCTGCTTGGACAGGAGGAGGCCGAGATCGTGCAGCTCTCGCTCGAATATGCCCCGGCTCCTCCTTTCCAGTCGGGCACGCCCGCCGACGCTTCGTCTGCCGTGCTGGCGCAAGCAAAGGACCGGCTTTCGGCCTCGAGGCGGGTTCGGGAAGAAATGTTCGCTCGCTGGCGCGAGGCTCGCGCGGCCGCTGCGCCGGCTCGCATCCACGGCTGAAGCGGCAAGGCCGAAGGCGCATATCTCTGGCCTTCGGCCCTGCCGCGTTTCGCCTGTTGACAGCTCCTATCATTCGTGCAGAAATTGGTTGGACCATTGAACCACTTGGATTTCTGCTGGCGTGACCGAATTCAGCCTTCCGCCGATCCAGACGACGGCCCGCGACGATGCCGTGTTGAAGGCGTTGGCCGGCTTTGTCATGCGCGAAAAGCTGGAGCCTGGTGAGAGGCTGCCGACCGAGCGTATCCTCGCTGAGCGCCTGAAAGTCAGCCGCAACACGGTGCGCGAGGCGCTGACGCGCTGGGAAGGGCTCGGCCTGGTCGAGCGCCGGCAAGGCTCCGGCACCTATCTCAAGGCCGCGGTTTCACTAGATATGCTGCACATGCCGCTGACGCTGGCCGGCGGCAATGATTTCACCGGGCTGATGCGCACGCTGGAAATCCGCCGGGCGCTCGAAGCGGAAGCCGCCGCCCTTTGCGCCATTCGCGCCGACAAGGACGATCTCGCCGAGATCGAGCGCAAGCTCGACATCATGGAGGAAGAGTTTCTCAACCGGGCCGGCATGTCGTCGGAAGAGGACTGGGAATTCCATCAGGCGATCTACCGCGCCTGCGGCAATCCGCTGTTCGAGCAGATCATCGCCGCCATGCATGAGCTGTTCCACCGCTTCTGGGAACATCCGCTCGGTGTGCGTGATTTCGGCCACGCCAGCTTTCCCTACCACCGCACCATGTTCGACTGCATCGCCGCGCACGACCCGGAAGGCGCCCGGGCCGAGGCGCTGAAGCTGATCGCCACCGTCGAGGACGATTTGAAGCGCGGCGCCGCCAACCTCAAACTTTCGGACCGCAAATGAACGAGCACGGCTTCGACCCCGGCATTTCCGGCAGCGACTATCTCGCCGAGGCGGCGACGCTTCTGGCGCATGACGATCCGTTCCCCGGCAATGCCGTGGTGCCGCCGATCTACCAGACCTCGCTGTTCACCTTCGGCAGCTATGCCGAGATGGCCGACACCTTCGCCGGCCGCCGCAAACAGCCGATCTATTCGCGCGGCGACAATCCGACGGTGATGGAATTCGAGGCGCGCGTTGCAGCGCTCGAAGGCGCCGAGGCCGCGCGCGGATTCTCCAGCGGCATGGCGGCGATCAGCTCTACCGTGCTCGCCTTTGTCGGCGCCGGCGAGCGTATAGTTGCGGTGCGCAACTGCTATGGCGACGCCTACAGGCTGTTCGAGCGGCTGTTCCCGCGCCTCAACATCAAGGTCGACTATGTCGACGGTTCCGATCCGGACGCGGTCGCTGCGGCACTGCCGGGCGCGAAACTGCTCTATCTGGAAAGCCCGACCTCGATGATGTTCGAGCTGCAGGATTTGGCGCATCTGACGCGGCTGGCGAAAGAGCAGGGCATCGTCACCACCATTGACAATTCCTGGGCAACGCCGGTGTTTCAGAAGCCGATCCTGCACGGCGTCGACCTCGTCTTGCACTCCGCCTCGAAATATCTCGGCGGCCACAGCGACACGGTTGCTGGCGTGGTCGCGGGCTCGGCTGCTCACATCAAGCACATCAACGACCAGACCTATTCGCAGCTCGGCGCCAAACTGTCGCCCTTCGAGGGCTGGCTCTTGCTGCGCGGCCTGCGCACGCTGCCACTGAGGCTGCCGCACCACATGAAGAGCGGGCTCACCATCGCCGAGCGGCTGAAGGCACATGACAAGGTCGAGCGGGTCAATCATCCCGCCTATTCCAACCATCCCGGCAAGAAGACGCTTGCCGGCTATGCCGGGCTGTTTTCCTTCGAGGTGACGGAGGATGTCGACATTCCGGCTTTCGTCGACGCGCTGAAATTCTTCCGCATCGGCGTCAGCTGGGGAGGCCATGAAAGCCTGGTCGTGCCGGCAAAGGCCTCGCTCGAGCAGACGCCGGGTCTCAATTCGATGGCGCGCTTCGGCGTCAGCCCCCGAACCATCCGCTTCAATGTCGGATTGGAAAGCGTCGAGGATCTTTGGGCCGACATCGCCCAAGCCTTCGACAAAAGCAGAGTCTTCGACAAAGCAAAAAAATAACTGGGTTCAAAATGGGAGTTCTGAACATGAAAAGACTGAGCATCATGCTTGCCACCGCTGCCGGCCTGGCGATTTCCGCCAGCGGCGCGCTGGCCGACACCACCCTCAAGCTGGTCGAGGTCATCACCAGCCCGCAGCGCACCGAATTTCTGAAGAAGCAGATCGCCGAATTCGAGGCCGCCAACGCCGGCGTCAAGGTCGAGGTGGTCTCGCTGCCCTGGGGCCAGGCGTTCGAGAAATTCCTGACCATGGTGCAGGCCGGTGATACGCCGGACATCGTCGAGATGCCGGAGCGCTGGATGGGCCTCTATGCCACCAACGGCCAGCTCGAGGACCTCGGCCCTTACATGGCCAAGTGGGACGATGCCAAGACGCTCGGCGACCGCGCCAAGCAGTTCGGTTCGACGGTCAACAACACCCAGTTCATGATCCCTTACGGCTACTATGTGAACGCGCTGTTTTGGAGCAAGAAGCTGTTCAAGGAAGCTGGCCTCGACGGCCCGCCGGCGACTCTCGACGATTTCATCGCCGATTCAAAGAAGATCTCCGCCATTCCGGGCAAATACGGCTATTGCCTGCGCGGCGGCCCGGGCGCCTTCAACGGTATGCACATGTTCATGAACATCGCTCAGGGCAAGGGCGGCTACTTCAACGAGGATGGCACCTCGACCATCAACGAGGAAGGCTCGGTCAAGGGCCTGCAGATGCTGGCCGACATGTACAAGGACGGGCTGGCGCCGAAGGATGCGGTGAGCTGGGGCTTCAACGAGACCGTCACCGGCTTCTATTCCGGCACCTGCGCCATGCTCAACCAGGACCCGGACGCGCTGATCGGCATTGCCGACAAGATGAGCGCCGACGACTTTGCTGTGGCGCCGCTGCCGGTCGGACCGAGCGGCAAGTCCTATCCGACGCTGGGCTATGCCGGCTGGGCGATGTTTGCCAATTCGCAGCACAAGGACGATGCCTGGAAGCTGATGGCAACGCTGTTGTCGCCCAAGGACAATCTGGAATGGGCCAAGGAAGTCGGCGTCGTGCCGATCCACAATGGCGCCGACCAGGACGCCCATTTCAAGACCGAGCAGTTCAAGGGCTGGTTCACCGAGCTCAGCGACACCTCCAAGTATGAAATGGTGACGCCGCCGACGCATCTGGAGAACCTCGGCAATTTCGTCGACCAGGTTGCGATCAAGAATTTTCAGGAAGTGCTGCTCGGCCAGAAGTCGGCCAAGGACGTCGCCGATCAATGGGCCGCGTTCCTGACCAAGGAACAGCAGGACTGGATGGCCAAGAACAAGAAGTAGGCGCCGCTCCCTTTCTTCCTTCTCCCCGTTCTACGGGGAGAAGGTGCCCGGAAGGGCCGGATGAGGGGTAGCGCGAGCACCCCAATGTTGGCGCTGCCCCTCATCTGCCTACCTGCATCTTTCTCCGCAGACGGGGAGAACGACGCTTTGGCCAATCCCGATACTCCTCCAGGAGACGATTAAGCATCTAATGACCTATGCCGTGTCCGAAATACGATCCGCAGGCCGGCCGCGAAAGAAGCGGCTGACGCATGCCGCCATCGAGCCCTGGCTTTATCTCAGCCCGGCGATCGTGCTCCTGGTCGTGGTGCTGCTGGTGCCGCTGGTCATCGGCATCAGCTATTCCTTTCGCAAATTCTCCGCCTTCAAATCCGAATATGTCGGTCTCGGCCAGTATCAGGCGATGCTGACCGACCAGGTGCTGGGGCAAGCGCTGGTCAACACGCTTTGGTGGACTGTCGCCAGCCTGTTCTTCCAGTTCTTCCTCGGCCTTGGCCTGGCGTTGCTGCTCGACAAACCATTCTACGGCCGCAAGTTCGTGCAGGCGGTTGTGTTCCTGCCCTGGGCGGTGCCGTCCTTCCTGTCTGGCCTGACCTGGGCGTGGCTGTTCAACCCGATCATCGGACCGCTGCCGCATTGGCTGTTCGCCCTTGGCCTGAAAGCCGAACCGACCAATGTGCTCTCCGATCCGGCGACCGCCATGTGGGGGCCGATCGTCGCCAACATCTGGTTCGGCATTCCGTTCTTCGCCATCACGCTCCTGGCGGCGCTGAAGTCGATCCCGTCGGAGCTGCATGAGGCCGCCGCGATCGACGGCGCCTCGCCCTGGCAGCGCTTCACCAAGGTGACGCTGCCCTTCCTGGCGCCGACCATTGTCATCACCGTCATGCTGCGCACAATCTGGATCGCCACTTTCGCCGATCTGATCTTCGTCATGACCGAAGGCGGGCCGGCTGGTTCGACCAGCACGGTGCCGGTCTACATCTATGTCAGCGCCTTCAAGTCGCTGGACAAGGGCTACGCTTCGGCGGTCGCGGTGCTCCTCCTGGTCCTGCTCATCGCCTATGCGATCGCGCTGATCGCCATTCGCCGCTTGCTGGTGAGGCACGTCTGATGATCGCCGGACGCTCCACTTCCTCACGCATTTTCAGCGGCATTGGCCTCTACGCGGCGATTGCCGCCTATATGATCTTTGCTTTGTTTCCGATCTTCTGGACGCTGAAGATCTCGGTGACGCCGGAGCGGTTGCTTTATTCCGAAGGCATCACGCTGTGGCCGTCGGAAACGACATTCCGCAACTTCATCACGGTTCTCGAAGCCTCTGACTTCCCGCGCTATTTCCTGAACAGCGTCATCGTCTCGGTGTCGACAGCGGCACTCGTCACCGTCATCGCCACGCTCGCCGGCTATGCCATGTCGCGCTTCACCTTTCGCGGCAAGGCGACGCTGGCGATCATGCTGCTGCTGACCCAGACTTTCCCGCTGGTGATGGTCATTCCGCCGATCTACCGCGTCATGGGCGAGCTTGGCCTGACCAACAGCCTGGTCGGCCTGATCATCATCTACACCGCCTTCAACACTGCGTTTGCCACCTTCCTGATGCAATCCTTCTTCGACGGTATTCCGAAGGATCTGGAGGAGGCGGCGATGATCGACGGCTGTACGCGGGCGCAGGCGATGCGCAAGGTGATCGTGCCGCTGACCTTGCCCGGCATGGGCGCGACGCTCGGCTTCGTGTTCACCGCCGCGTGGAGCGAATTGCTGTTCGCGCTGATGCTGATCTCCAGCGACGACCAGAAGACGTTCGCCGTCGGCCTGCTCACCTATATCGGCAAGTTCGCCGTCGACTGGGGGCAGATGATGGCGGCGTCGATCCTGGCGCTGATCCCGGTCTGCATCTTCTTTGCCTTCCTGCAACGCTATCTCGTCACCGGCCTCACCGCCGGCGCGGTCAAAGGATAATCGATGGCTTCCGTCACGCTGCAAAACGTCGAGAAGGACTACGGTTCGCTGCGCATCCTGCACGGCGTCGATCTGGAGATCGCCGATGGCGAGTTCGTCGTGCTGGTCGGCCCGTCCGGCTGCGGCAAGTCGACCCTTTTGCGCATGATTGCCGGGCTGGAAGAAGTCTCCGGCGGAGAGATCCGCATCGGCGATCGGCTGGTCAACGATGTCGCGCCGAAGGACCGCGACATTGCCATGGTATTCCAGTCCTATGCGCTCTATCCGCATATGGATGTGTCGTCGAATATGGGCTTCAGCCTGCTTTTGAAGAAGGCGGAGAAGACGACGATCGACGGCAGGGTAGGGGCGGCCGCCAAGCGCCTCGGTCTCGACAGTTTCCTCGGCCGCCTGCCGCGGCAATTGTCCGGTGGCCAGCGCCAGCGCGTCGCCATGGGCCGCGCCATCGTGCGCGATCCCAAAGTGTTCCTGTTCGACGAACCGCTGTCGAACCTCGACGCCAAACTGCGCGTCCATATGCGCGCCGAGATCAAGGCGCTACATCAGCAGCTCAAGACCACTTCGGTCTATGTCACGCACGACCAGATCGAAGCCATGACCATGGCCGACCGCATCGTCGTCATGCATGACGGCTACGTCCAACAGGTCGGCCATCCACTCGAACTCTATGACCGGCCGATCAACACCTTTGTTGCCGGTTTCATCGGTTCGCCCGGCATGAATTTTTTTCCGGCGACGGTCGCGAAGGCTGGCAAGGTGGATGCGGTGCTGGCCGACGGCCAGAAGCTGCGGTTGCCTGATGGATTGCCGCTCACGGATGGTGGCAAGCTCACCGTCGGGCTGCGGCCGGAACACATCCAGCTCGCCGACGACGGAGGGCTCGAGGCAGAGGTCGAAGTGGTCGAGCCGCTCGGCCTGTCGACGCAGTTCTATGTCCGGCTCGCCGACCAGCTGGTTTGTGTCTTCGTCATGGGACGCAGCACTATCCGGCCGGGCGACACGGTAAGACTGTCAGCCGATCCGGCGGCGCTGCATCTGTTCGATCCCGCAAACGGCAACCGCATCGGGTGAGGGGTGCGCCTGAAGCCGGCAACCAGAAGCAATCCGTTTTAGCGGTGGTTGCCCAGGCTGGCATACATGCCGGTGGTGCGGAACTGCGTCGGGTTGATGCCGTAGAGCCGGCGGAAGACTTTCGAAAAATAGTTGGCGTCCTCGAAGCCGCACAATATGGCGACCTCCTTGACCGGCAGGAAATCGGCCTTGGTCAAAAGTTTCGCCGCCCGCTGCAGCCGCTGCTGCAGCACGAATTCGGCCGGCGGCATGCCTTCGCTCTCGGCAAAGCAGCGTGAGAAATGTGCCCGGCTGAGGCCGCTGATTTGCACGAGGTCGGCTACCGGCAGAGGCTTGTCGAGATTGGCGTTGATATGATCGATGACCGGCTGCATGGCGCTCTGTTTTTCGGTGAAGGCGTGCGAGCCGAAGACATCGTCGTAAAGCGCCATCGCCGCTTCATAGGCAACTGCCGAAGCCGACCCCGGCGAAGCGCCGCCCTTGATCAGGCGCAGGCTGCAATCGGCGAGATGATCGATCGTCTGAGGCTGGAGCCGCAACACCGGACCGGAGACACTGAGAATGGATTTGTGGATGCGCAGCGCCTCCTCGCCATTCATCGAGATCCAGAAATATTCCCAGCGGTCGCCCTTCTCCAGCCAGTAGCGATGGTTGTGCGGCACCAGCACCAGCAGCGTGTCGTTGGCCTGCAGGCGGTAGTTGCGGTTCTCGTAGCGCAGCTGGCCGGTGCCGCTGATCGTGTGCTGCAGCACGGTGAACGGTGTCTGGCCGCGCTTGCGCCCATCCCAGTCGTAAGTCACACCCTCGCGCACTTCATAGCCGGTGCTGGTCGGCATGGCATGCAGGCGCTGACGGCCGCGCGGCAGCGAAATGGTGCGCATCAACTGTCCGTTGGCGATCAGATCACGCAGCACAAAATTACCCTCGAAAGCATAAACGTTCTCTGGCCGTGCCCGCGAATAACGGCATAATCCAAATCCTGAGAACGCGAAAGACCCGCGGTCGAGGAGCGGGCGGGAGGAGAATGAGCCGGAAATTCCGGCTCCGAATGGCATGCGCGCCATGGCGCGTCGCCATGCGCTCTTCCTTTGCTCCTTGCCTGGCATTCGACCCGCATCGAGGTGAAGGTGATGAGTTTCAAAATCGCTATTATCGGCGCCGGCAGCGTCGGCTTCACCAAAAAACTGTTCACCGACATTCTGTGTGTTCCGGAATTCAGCGGCATCGAATTCGCGCTGACCGATCTCAGCGAGCACAATCTCGGGATGATCAAGGCGATCCTCGACCGCATCGTCGAGGCCAACAAATTGCCGACGAAAGTCACCGCGACCACCGACCGCCGCAAGGCGCTGGAAGGCGCGCGCTACGTCATCAGCTGCGTGCGGGTCGGCGGGCTCGAAGCCTATGCCGACGATATCCGCATTCCCTTGAAATACGGCATCGACCAGTGCGTCGGCGACACGATCTGCGCCGGCGGCATCCTCTATGGCCAGCGCAACATCCCGGTCATCCTCGACTTCTGCAAGGACATCCGCGAACTCGCCGAGCCGGGCGCGAAATTCCTCAACTATGCCAACCCGATGGCGATGAACACCTGGGCGGCGATCGAATACGGCAAGGTCGATACGGTCGGCCTCTGCCACGGCGTCCAGCACGGCGCCGAACAGATCGCCGAAGTGCTCGGCGCCAAATCGCATGGCGAACTCGACTATGTCTGCTCCGGCATCAACCATCAGACCTGGTTCGTCGATCTGCGCCTCAACGGCCGCAAGATCGGCAAAGACGAGCTGGTCGCCGCGTTCGAAGCGCATCCGGTCTATTCGCAGCAGGAAAAGCTGCGCATCGACGTGCTGAAGCGCTTCGGCGTCTACTCGACAGAAAGCAACGGCCATCTCTCCGAATATCTGCCGTGGTACCGCAAGCGGCCGGACGAAATCACCCGCTGGATCGACATGTCCGACTGGATCCATGGCGAGACCGGCGGCTATCTCCGCTACTCCACCGAAACGCGCAACTGGTTCGAGACGGAATTCCCGCAGTTTCTCGAAGCGGCGTCGAAACCGATCGACCCGGCCAAGCGCTCCAACGAACATGCCAGCCACATTCTCGAAGCGCTGGAGACCAACCGCGTCTATCGCGGCCATTTCAACGTCAAGAACACCGGCATCATCACCAACCTGCCACAGGACGCCATCATCGAATCGCCGGGCTTCGTCGATCGCTTCGGCATCAACATGGCCGCCGGCATCACGCTGCCGGAAGCCTGTGCCGCCACCTGCATCTCTTCGATCAATGTCCAGCGCATGTCGGTGCATGCGGCGATATCGGGCGACATCGATCTCTTGAAGCTTGCCGTGCTGCACGATCCGCTGGTCGGTGCCGTGTCGACACCGGAAGAGGTCTGGCAGATGGTCGACGAGATGGTCGTCGCCCAGGCCCGCTGGCTGCCGCAATATGCGGATGCGGTGCCGGCGGCGAAAGAGCGGCTTTCGAAATCGAAGGTCAAGACCCGCGACTGGGCGGGTGCGGCGCGGCGCAAGGTGCGCTCGATCGAGGAATTGCGCGCCGAAAAGACGGCGCTGAAACAGGCGGGCTGAGATGCTTGCAGGCGCGCCGCGGGAGGCCGGTCCGCCAATCAGCCGTCATGAATAGATGCGGGCAGCAGCAGACGTCGAAACATCTGGGAGGAACACGATGAGGAACTTTCGCAGAATTGGCATTCTCACCGGGCGAAGAATTGGCATTCTCGCCGGCTTGACGCTGAGCGTCTCGGTCTTGGCGCTCGGCGCTTACGCATCCGAACCGACAACGCCGCCGGCGCCGGCGCCGTTTCCCGCCGAGGGCAAGATCAAATACGTCGCTCGCGATTCCATCCTGGAATTCAAGGCGCTGCCCGAATATCACGAGCCCGACTGGGTCACCGAGAAATACGTCAAGGCCGGCAAGCTGCCGCCGGTCAAGGACCGGCTGCCGAAGGAGCCGCTGCTGTTCAAGACCGGCAACATGCCGGACGGCATCGGCGTCTATGGCGACACAATGCGCCATGTCATCGGCGGGCGGCCGGAAGGCTGGAACTATGGCGCCGGCCAGACGCAAGGCTGGGGCGGCATCGACATCGGCCTGTCGGAATGCCTGACACGCACAGCGCCTTTGTTCCAGGTCGAGGCCAAGGACACCGAACCGCTGCCTAACCTGGCCAAAAGCTGGGACTGGTCGAAGGACGGCCACAAGCTGACCATGCATCTGGTCGAAGGCGCGAAATGGTCGGACGGAGTCGCCTTCAACGCCGATGACGTCATGTTCTACTGGGACGACGAGGTCGTCGACCCCAACGTCTCGCCGCTCAACGGCGCCACCGAAGAAACCTTCGGCGTCGGCACGACGCTGAAGAAGATCGACGACTACACCGTCGAGTGGACGTTCAAGGACGCTTTCCCAAAGCAGTATCTATACGCCATGGCCTACGGCACCTTCTGCCCCGGCCCGGCTCATATTCTGAAGCCGCAGCATCCGAAATATTCAAAGAACACCTACGACCAGTTCAAGAATGCGTTCCCGCCGGAATATATGAACATGCCGGTGATGGGCGCCTGGGTGCCGGTGGAGTATCGGCCTGACGACATTATCGTCATGCGGCGCAATCCCTACTACTGGAAGGTCGACGAGAAGGGCAACCAGCTGCCCTATCTCAATGAGCTGCACTACAAGCTGTCGACCTGGGCCGATCGCGACGTCCAGGCGGTGGCAGGCGCTGCCGACTTCTCCAATCTGGAGCAGCCGGAGAATTTCGTCGCCTCGCTGAAGCGGGCGGCGGACAAGGACGCACCGGCCCGACTCGCTTTCGGCCCGCGCCTGATCGGCTACAATCTGCGCATGAACTTTTCCGCCAATGGCTGGGGCAATCCCGACGAGCGCGGCCAGGCGATCCGCGAGCTGAACCGCAACGAGTACTTCCGCAAGGGCGTCACCATGGCGCTCGACCGCAAGGCGCTCGGCGACTCGCTGGTGAAGGGGCCGTTCACCGCGATCTATCCGGGCGGGCTCTCCTCCGGCACCTCCTTCTATGACCGCAACTCGACGGTTTACTATCCTTTCGATCTCGAAGGCGCCAAGGCCGAGCTCGCCAAGGCGGGCCTCAAGGACACCGACGGCGACGGCTTCGTCAACTTCCCGGCCGGCACGGCCGGCGGCAAGAATGTCGAGATCGTCATGCTGGTCAACAACGACTACACCACCGACAAGAGCCTGGCGGAAGGCGTTGTCGGCCAGATGGAGAAGCTCGGCCTGCGCGTCGTACTCAACGGCCTCAACGGCACCCAGCGCGACGCCTCGCAATATTCCGGCCGATTCGACTGGCTGGTGCGGCGCAACGATCAGGAGCTGACTTCCGTCGTGCAGAACACCGTGCAACTCGCGCCCGTCGGCCCCAAGACCAGCTGGGATCACCGCGCGCCTGAAAGCGGTGTGGTCGACCTGATGCCGTTCGAAAAGGAGCTTGTCGACATCGTCAACAAGTTCGTCTCGAGCCAGGACAATGACGAACGCGCCAAGCTGATGCGAGAGTTCCAGAAGATATCGACGGAAAATATCTACAATGTCGGGCTGACCGAATATCCCGGCGCCCTGATCGTCAACAAGCGCTTCTCCAACATCCCGCAGGGGACGCCGATCTTCATGTTCAACTGGGCCGAGGACTCGATCGTGCGCGAACGGGTCTTCGTCGCCGCCGACAAGCAGCAGAAATACGAACTCTATCCCGAGCAGCTGCCGGGCAAGCCCGGCGACAAGGGTCCGACGAACTGAGAGGCCCGACCGACTGAGAGACCATGAGCTGAGTTTCCTCCCCTGGCTGACGCCCGGCCGCGCTGCGCGCGCGGCCGGGACGGGATAAGGTCAGCGGCAACAAATTTGATCCAAGGAGGAGAAACGAACCGATGCTGCGATTCCTGGGCATGCGCATAGCATCCGCGGTGCCGGTTCTGGTCATCCTGAGCCTGGTCACTTTCGCCATCATCCAGGCACCGCCGGGCGACTATGCCGACTACATCCGCTCGCAGCTCATCAACCAGGGCGGGGCCTCGTTTGCCGAAGCCGACGCGCAGGCGCAGGCCTACCGGGTCGAGCATGGCCTCGATAAGCCGATGCCGGTCCAGTATCTCAACTGGATCGGCGGCATCGTCACCCGCGGCGATTTCGGCTACAGCCTCTACTACAACAAGCCGGTGGCCGATGTGGTCGGAGAGCGGCTGCCGCGCACGCTGCTCCTGGCGCTGGTCTGCCATCTGCTCGCTTCGGTGCTCGGCATCACCTTCGGTATCTGGGCGGCGACGCGGCAATACACCTGGATCGACTCGACGCTGTCGGCCATCTCCTTCCTCGGCATGACCGTTCCGCGCTTCCTGATGGCGCTGATCATCGTCTACCTGCTGGTCTTCCAGTTCAACGTCTCGGAGATCGGCTCGTTCTTCTCGCCGCAATATGGCGGCGCGCCGTGGTCGTGGGGCAAGTTCGTCGACCTCGTCAAGCATGTCTGGCCGGTGGTGGCCATCGCAACCTTCGGCGGGCTCGCCTACAACATGCGCGTCATGCGCGGCAATCTGCTCGACACGCTCAATGCTCAATATGTCGAAACAGCCCGCGCCAAGGGGCTGACCGGCAGCGCGGTGGTCATGCGCCACGCGGTGCCCAATGCGCTGCATCCGCTGATCATGTACCAGGGCGTGGTGCTGCCTTATATGTTGACCGGCGAGATCGAGACGGCGATCATCTTTGCGCTGCCGACCGTGGGCCCGGCCATTGTCGGCTCGATGGCGGTAGGCGACGTCTATGTCACGGCGACCTTCATGATGGTGCTGTCGGCGACGCTGATCGTCGGCAATATCATCGCCGACATGCTGCTCGTTCTGCTTGACCCCCGCGTCCGCCAATATGCGGGGTCCTGAGATGCTTGCCCGCGACACCTCGCCGCCGCTGCTTCCAGATGAGCCAATGAAGACGGATCCAGTCAAGACGGAGCCCGTCAACACGGGGCCGCGCGGCAATGAGAGCTACATCGCGCTGGTGTGGCGTCGGCTGAAGCGATCCTGGACCGGCATGGCCGGGCTGATCCTGGTCGTGCTTCTGGTGCTGATGGCGCTGTTTGCCGACTTCTTCGCGCCGATGGACCCCAAGGTCACAGATGTCGCTTTCGCCCCGCCGCAGACGATGAGTTTTTACGACAAGGACGGGAATTTCGTGCTGCAGCCGCGGGTTTATGCGCTCGCGGATTCCGCGGACCTCGACCCGGTCACCTTCCAGCCGGTCGTCGGGCCGGACTACGAGCATCCGCGCCTGCTCGGCTTCTTCGTCAAGGGCGCCGAGTACCGGCTGCTTGGGCTGATCCCCACCAACCGGCATTTCTTCGCTTCGACCGACGGCCAGCCGGTGCATTTCCTCGGCACCGACAAGTTCGGCAGGGATGTGTTGTCGCGCGCCATCCAGGGCTCGCGCGTCTCGCTGATGATCGCGCTGACCGTGGTCTTCATCATCACCGTCATCGGCACCACCGTCGGCATGGTCTCCGGCTATTTCGGCGGCCGGTTCGACATCTGGGTGCAGCGCTTCGTCGAGCTGGTGCTCGCTTTCCCGCAGCTGCCGCTTTATCTGGCACTGACGACGCTGATCCCGGTGACCGCGCCGACCAACGTCTTCCTCGCCTTCGTCATCATCGTCATGTCGGCGCTAGGTTGGGCGCAGATGTCGCGCGAGGTGCGCGGCAAGACGCTGGCGCTGGCGCGGGTCGACTATGTGCGTGCCGCCATGGCGGTCGGCGCCACCGACATGCGCATCATCATGCAGCACATTTTCCCCAATGTGATGAGCCACGTCATCGTCGCCGTGACGATCGCGATCCCGGCGGTGGTCCTGCTCGAAGCCTTTCTCGGCTTCCTCGGTTTCGCGGTGAAGCCGCCGCTGATCTCATGGGGGCTGATGCTGCAGGACACCGCAACCTATTCGGTCATCGGCACCTATCCCTGGATCCTGTCGCCGGTCGGCTTCGTGCTGATCACCGTCTTTGCCTTCAACGCGCTGGGAGACGGCTTGCGCGATGCCGTCGATCCCTATTGAGGTGGCCGGGATGACCGTAGCGCTCACAACCACCTTCGCACCAGCCGTCCGTCTCGACCATGCCGGACGCCACGACCAGCCAATCATCGATGCCCGCAACATCGAGGTCGCCTTCAAGGTCGAGCACGGCGTCGTCGAGGCTGTGAAGGACATCTCGTTCCAGCTCTATCGCGGCGAGACGATCGCCATCGTCGGCGAGTCCGGCTCCGGCAAATCGGTGACGGCGCGCACCGTCATGGGGCTGCTTTCGAAGCGGGCCACCGTCTCTGCGAAATCCACCGTCGACTATTGCGGGCAGGACATACTGAAGTTCCCCGAGAGCGCCCGGCGCAAGCTGCGCGGCAACCGCATCTCGATGATCTTCCAGGAACCGATGAGCTCGCTCAACCCGATCTATACGGTCGGCAGCCAGATCGTCGAGGCGATCAGGGTGCACCGCAAGGTGAGCCGCAAGCAAGCCTGGGCGCGGGCGCTCGAGCTTTTGCGGCATGTCCAGATCCCCGAGCCGGAAGCGCGCATCAAGCAGTATCCGCACCAGTTGTCGGGCGGGCAGCGCCAGCGCGTGATGATCGCCATGGCGCTCGCCAACGACCCCGATGTGCTGATTGCCGACGAGCCGACGACCGCGCTCGACGTCACGGTCCAGGCGCAGATCCTCAACCTGATCCGCAACCTGCAAAAAGAGCTCAGGATGGCGGTCATCCTGATCACCCACGACCTCACCGTGGTGCGGAGGTTTTCCGACTATGTCTATGTCATGCAATATGGCGAGATGTGCGAGCATAACGTCACCGAGCGGCTGTTTGCCGACCCGCAGCATCCCTACACCAAGCGGCTGCTCGCGTCCGAGCCGCACGGCAAGCCGCAGCCGCTGCCGCAGAACAGCGGTACTATCCTCGAGGCACGCGACATGCGCGTCTGCTTCATGCTGCGTCATGGCAGCTTCCTGAAGCCGGACTGGCGCGAACTGGTTGCCGTCGACGATCTCGGCCTGAAACTTTGCCGCCACGAAACGCTGGGGCTGGTTGGTGAATCCGGCTCCGGCAAGACCACGTTCGGTCTTGCTCTGCTCAAGCTCACCGATGCCAAGCGTGGCGAGATCAGCTTCGACGGCCAGCCGATCCAAGGCCTCTCGCGCGCCGAGATGCGGCCGCTGCGCTCGCGCATGCAGGTCGTCTTCCAGGATCCCTTCTCTTCGCTCAACCCGCGCATGACGATCGGCCAGATCATCGAGGAAGGGCTGGTCGTCAACAGGATCGGTTCAACACGGCGCGAGCGGGTCGAGCGGGTGCGAGACGCCCTGGTCAGCGCCGGCATGCCCGGCGATATCCTGTCACGGTTCCCGCACGAATTTTCCGGCGGCCAGCGGCAGCGCATCGCAATCGCGCGGGCCATTGCATTGGAACCCGAATTCATCCTGCTCGACGAACCGACTTCGGCGCTCGACCTCTCGGTGCAGGCGCAGATCATCGACCTGTTGCGCAAGCTGCAGGACGAGCGCGGGCTGAGCTATCTCTTCATTTCGCACGACCTCAAGGTGGTGCGCGCGCTCTGCCACCGCGTCATCGTCATGCAGAACGGCAAGATCGTCGAGCAGGGACCCGTCGACGAGGTCCTCACCAATCCCAAGACCGCCTACACCGAACGGCTCGTCAGGGCCGCCTTCGACGTGGCGTAGCAAAATGCCGGAGGTTTAACGTGGCAAGACATCCCAGGATCACCTTCATTGGCGCCGGTTCGACCGTGTTCATGAAGAACATTGTCGGCGACGTGCTGCAGCGGCCATCGCTGTCGGGCGCGACGATCGCGCTGATGGACATCAATCCGCAGCGGTTGGAAGAGAGCGCCATCGTCGTCAACAAGCTGATCGCGACGCTGGGCGTGAAGGCGAAGGCCGAGACCTACTCCGACCAGCGCAAGGCGCTGGCCGGCGCCGACTTCGTCGTCGTCGCCTTCCAGATCGGCGGCTACGAGCCGTGCACCGTCACCGATTTCGAAGTGCCGAAGAAGTACGGCCTGCGCCAGACAATCGCCGACACGCTCGGCGTCGGCGGCATCATGCGCGGCCTCAGAACCGTTCCGCATCTGTGGAAGATCTGCGAGGACATGCTGGCTGTCTGCCCGCAGGCGATCATGCTGCAGTACGTCAACCCGATGGCGATCAACACCTGGGCGATTTCGGAAAAATATCCTGAGATCAAACAGGTCGGCCTCTGCCATTCGGTGCAAGGCACAGCGATGGAACTGGCACACGATCTCGACATTCCCTACGAGGAGATCCGCTATCGCTCGGCCGGCATCAACCACATGGCCTTCTATCTCAAGTTCGAGCATCGCCAGGCGGACGGCAGCTACCGCAACCTCTATCCGGACCTGGTCCGCGCCTATCGCGAGGGCAGGGCGCCCAAGCCGGGCTGGAACCCGCGCTGCCCCAACAAGGTGCGCTACGAGATGCTGACGAGGCTCGGCTATTTCGTCACCGAAAGCTCCGAGCATTTCGCCGAATACACCCCCTATTTCATCAAGGAAGGACGCCCCGACCTGATCGAGAGGTTCGGCATTCCGCTCGACGAATATCCCAAGCGCTGCATCGAGCAGATCGAGCGCTGGAAGGGGCAAGCCGAGGCCTATCGCTCGGCCGAACGCATCGAGGTCGAGCAGTCGAAGGAATACGCCTCCTCGATCATGAACTCGGTGTGGACCGGCGAGCCGTCTGTGATCTACGGCAATGTCCGCAACAATGGCTGCATCACCTCGCTGCCAGACAATTGCGCGGCCGAGGTGCCATGCCTGGTCGACGCCTCCGGCATTCAGCCGACCTTCATCGGCGAGCTGCCGCCGCAGCTCACCGCGCTGATCCGCACCAACATCAACGTGCAGGAGCTGACGGTGCAGGCGCTGATGACCGAGAACCGGGAGCACATCTACCACGCCGCGATGATGGACCCGCATACGGCGGCCGAACTCGATCTCGACCAGATCTGGTCGCTGGTCGATGAGCTGCTGGCGGCGCATGGCGACTGGCTGCCGGCCTGGGCGCGTGGGAGCGCCAAAGTTCGGGCCGCCTGAGCGTTGGAGCAATTCACCGTTTCACGGCGA
This sequence comes from Mesorhizobium sp. PL10, assembly GCF_053714315.1. Taxonomy (NCBI): domain Bacteria; kingdom Pseudomonadati; phylum Pseudomonadota; class Alphaproteobacteria; order Hyphomicrobiales; family Phyllobacteriaceae; genus Mesorhizobium; species Mesorhizobium sp. PL10. The sequence goes on from NZ_JBSKBR010000005.1 coordinate 89,431, forward strand.
ATTGCTCCTATTTTCTTACGCAATTCCAAGGGAAAGCGCAGCGCGCTTTTCCCGGGAAAACCGCTCACACTTTTCCTGGAATTGCTTAGGCCTCCGGTGGCGCCGGCAATCGATGGCGCAACTCCTCGACCAGGACGCGCTCGTTCTCCGAATAGTCGATCGGCACGACGACGAGATGAACGCCGCCGCCGGTGAAGGCCTGCTCGAGCGTCGATTGTATTTCCGAGACGGCGCTGACCCTGGTACCCTTGGCGCCATAGGCCTCGGCATATCTTACGAAATCGGGGTTGCCGAAGGTCATGCCGAAATCGGGAAACTGGTCGACCGCCTGCTTCCAGCGGATCATGCCGAAAGCATGGTCCTCGATGATCAGCACGACCAGGTTGAGTTTGAGCCTGACGGCGGTTTCCAGCTCCTGGCTGTTCATCATGAAGCCACCATCGCCGCAGATCGCCATGACACGGCGGCCGGGGTAGAGCATCGCGGCCGTCATCGCCGACGGCAGGCCGGCGCCCATGGTGGCCAGCGCATTGTCGAGCAGCAGCGTGTTGGCGACGCGCGTGCGGTAGTTGCGCGCGAACCAGATCTTGTACATGCCGTTGTCGAGCGCCAGGATGCCGTCGGCCGGCATCACCGCGCGCACGTCGTGCACCAGGCGCTGCGGCGTAAAACGGTCCTCGGTGGCGCGCGCGGCAATGCGGCTCAGAATTCCTTCGCGCAGGGGCAGCAGCGCCTGTGCGTCGGGGATCTTGTCCTCGATGCGGTCGGCAAGCAGCCTGAGCGAGGCGCCGATGTCGCCGACCACTTCGGTCTGCGGGAAATAGACCTGCTCGACATTGGCCGGCTGGTAGCCGACATGGATCACCTTCGGTCCCTTGTCGCCCATGATGAAGGGCGGCTTCTCGATCGTGTCGTGGCCGATGGTAATGATGAGGTCGGCCTGCTCGATCGCCTCATGCACATAGTCGCGCTCGGAGAGGGCGGCCGTCCCCATGTACAGTTCGGTCCCGCCGGGCACCGTGCCCTTGCCCATCTGCGTGGTGAAATAGGGAATGCCGGTTCGCAGCACGAACTGGGCGAGGTCGGAGGTCGAGCGCGGTCGTGAAGCGGCTGCGCCCAGCATTGCCAGCGGGCGCTGTGCCTTGATGATCATCTGCGCGGCGCGATCGAGCGCAAGCGGGCTTGCCAACGGAAGCTCGACCGGGTGCGGCGGGATCAGTGCGACCTCGTCGCATTCCTCGGCCGCGATGTCTTCGGGCAGTTCCAAATGCACCGGTCCCGGGCGTTCCTCCTCGGCAATCCGAAACGCTTCCCGCACCACGGCCGGTATTGTGCGTGGCGAGATGATCTGGCGCGACAGCTTGGTCAGCGGTTTCATCGCGGCAACGATGTCGACGATCTGGAAGCGCGCCTGGCGCGACAGCCGGATGCCCTTCTGCCCGGTGATCATGATCATCGGCATGGCGCCGAGCAGCGCGTAGGCGGCGCCCGTCGTCAGGTTCAGGGCACCGGGCCCGAGCGTGGTGATGCAGACACCCGGCTTGCCGGTGAGCCTGCCATGCGTGGCGGCCATGAACGCCGCCGCCTGCTCATGGCGGGTCAGGATCAAGTGGATCGACGACTTGCGGATGGATTCGACGACGTCGAGGTTTTCTTCGCCCGGAATGCCGAAGATGCGATCGACACCCTCATTTTCGAGGGCGGCTACAAGCAGATCTGAACCTTTGGGCACGAAGCATCTCCTGGGCGAAGCGGGGCCGTGAACACATGCAGACATGGCGGAACCGCACCGAGCAAACATAGTGCCGGCGAAGCCGTAGCGCGAGGTGCGGCCCGCCGTGGGGCGCTGCCGATGGAAAGAAAATTCGCTGTCCGCAGGATCGACAGGCGTACCATCCCTTCTTTCGGCAATCGGCAGCCGTTAAACCTGCGGCAGGAACAGTGGGTCCGCCCGTCGTAAGAGGTGCCAGAATGCCCAATCCAACCGTCGTCGGCTTTTCCGGCAATTTCACCCGGCCTTCCAAGACGCGCGGCTTCGTCGACCAGGTCGTCAGGGATATTGCGCGCCAGCATGGCCTGTCGGCCAGCACCTATGACATCGAAGACCTCGGCCCCTCGCTTGGCGCGGCCAAATGGGCGCGCGATCTCGACGGCCAGGCGCGGGGGATTTTCGACAGCGTCGTCAATGCCGATGTCCTGGTAGTCGGGTCACCGACCTACAAGGGCAGCTACACCGGCCTGTTCAAACACTTCTTCGATCTGTTCGATCCGGCTTCCTTGCGCGGCAAGCCGGTGGTGCTGCTCGCCACCGGCGGCAACGATCGCCATGCGTTGATCGTCGAGCACCAGTTGCGGCCGCTGTTCGGCTTCTTCGAGGCGCTGACACTGCCGACAGGTGTCTATGCCACGGACAAGGATTTTTCCGACGGCGTGCTGAGGGCCGAAACCATCCTGAAGCGCGTCGAGCAGGTTGTCGGCGAGGTCGGGCTGGTGCTGGCCAATCGCGCGGCCGCCGGTGTTGCTGCCGGATAGGGAGCAGCCGCAAGCTCACAGAAATAACGGCCCCTCGGGGCCGCTATTCCTTGGGAAGGAAGCTTACTTGCTGCCGCCATTGGCTTTCACATTGCTGCAGAATTCCGGGTGGCTGTTGGCAGCGTTGGCGTTCTTGGCCTCCACGTCGCAGGCCGCCATCGGACCGCCGGAACCGCCTTGGCGGCCAGCCATTATTCCTGGGCAAGGAGAACCGATCATGCCCAAATACATAACCATCGGCTATGGCGACCGGGCCGGATATGACCGGACGCCGCAGGATGTCAGACAGGCAGCCCATGAGCATGATGCGTCGCTCAAGCAGCGCGGCGTGGTGATGGGCATTGCCGAAACACCGGTACAAGTGCGAAATCCAGACGCCAGCGGCGTGCGCACCGAGACCGGGCCCTATCTTTCGTCGGATCTGCCGATCGCCGGCTTTTCCGTCATGGAAGCCAAAGACATGGACGAGGCAATCGCGCTCGCCTCGAAATCGCCCTGCGCCGTGGCGCATGGGGTGATCGAGATCTGGCCACTCAACGAGCGATAACTAATTCCTGTCCGCCGGTTTCGATCTCATCCTTGACACCGTTTCGCGCTCGGCGCGTTTGGAGCGCAGCGGCGGCAGGCCGCGGTCGATCAGGTCCATGTCCTCCAGCACCATGTCGCCCATGCGCTTGAAGGCGATGTCGAGCGCGCCGGCGCGGTGGGCGGATCGGAGGAAGCCGGGGATTGTACGGACCGGATGGTCCTGCGCCAACGGCTCTTCCGGGAAGACATCGCTTGCGGCGACGATGTGGCCGCTCTTCACCGCCGCCATCAGGGCCGGGAAGTCGACGACGCCGGCGCGGCTGAGCAGGATAAAGGCGGCGCCCTTGCGCATGCTGGCAAAAGCCTCGGCGCCTAGAAAGCCCTGGTTCTCCGAGGTCACCGAAGCGACGACGAAGACGAAGTCGCTTGATGTCAGCACATCGTCGAGCGAGGCCGGCTCGACGCCATTGTCGATGAGGATCGACGGCGGCAGCCAGGGATCGAAGACTTTGGTTCGTGTGCGAAAACCCGACAGCAGCCGGTTCAGCGCGCGGCCGAGATCGCCGAAGCCGATGATGCCGACATCGGCGCCCGACAGGAGCCGCGCCGTCTGGTTGCCGTCGCCGCCCCACAGCTCTTCACCTTTGCGGAAGGCGAGGTCGGCATCGACGATGTTGCGGGCCAGGTTGAGCGCCATGGCAAGGCCAAGTTCGGCCACCGGCTCGGCGAAGACCAGGCCGGTGGTGACGACATGGATACCGCGCGCAAACAGCGTCTCGTAGGGCATGTTGTTGATGAGATTTGTCTCGACATTGAAGACGCAGCGCAGCGCCGTCATAGCTTCGAGCGTCTCGGGCGAGATTGGTGGCTGGCCGATGATGTAGCGTGCATCGCCCAGAACATCGGCGGGAAGTTTCGCCACGCCCTCGGCTGTCGTCTCGACAATTCGGTAGTGTGCCTTGAGTCGCGCCAGTTGCGGTGGGGTGAAGATCAGCTCGAGCGTGCGCGGTTCCGGCGCGCTGATGACCAGCGGCAAGGTCTTGTTCGGCATGACTATCCCTCCCGGCGCGATCCGGATCGCGTATTTTTGCTTTGAACTTGCGGTTATCCCAAAACCGCTTCACACTTTAGGACGGCACGCACTCGTGGGGTAAAATACCCACGATTAAACGATTTACAACTCCGAAAAATCGATTTACTCATTTCCCAGCGGACGAAATGCCTCGGTCCGCGCCTCGGGAGGGAGGACTTATGGCGCACAGGCAGGACCAGCAGCGGCGCGCGTCGATCCACGACGTGGCAAGCCGCGCCGGCGTGTCGGCCGCCACCGTCTCCAAGGTCATGGCCGGCGTCACCACGGTGAAACCGGAAAATGCGCAGCGCGTCTTCGATGCCGTCGAGCAACTGGGCTACCGCATCGATCCGCTCGCCTCCGACATGCGCCGGGCCAAGCGCCGCATCATCGGTGCCATCATGCCCGAATTCGAAAGCGAATTTTTTGGCCAGATGGTCACCCAGATCGAGAGCCTCGCCGAGCAGCGTGGCTACACGCTTGTTGCGGCGTCGAGCCGCGAATCCGAAGCGCGCGAAAAAGAAATCCTCGCCCGCATGCATGACTGGCGCGTCGCCGGTGTGGTGCTGGCGCCGGTGCGCAACGAGCATGGGCCGGCGGCCGACTTCATGAAGGCCAATGGCATGACCGGCGTGCTGATCGACCGTGTGCTGTCCGACGACGCCTTCGACACCGTCTCGGCCGACAGCGCCGCAGCCAGCGCCGAGGTGGCGCACGAGCTGATCGCCAAGGGCCATCGCCACATACTGGTCGTCGGCCTCGGCGAACAGGCGGCAACGGTGCGCGCACGCCTCGACGGGTTTCGCACCGCTGCGATCAAACTGGCGCCGGATGTGCGCATCGATGTCGTGCTGGCCGAAACCGATGTCGAGCCGCTGAGGGCGCAGTTGCGAGAGTATTTCGCGAAAGGCGAACGTCCGACGGCAGTCTATTCGCTGTTCCTCAAGGGTACGCTGGTGGCGTTGTCGGAATTCCGCCGTCGTGGCTGGCACTGCCCCGACGACATTTCGCTGGTCGGCTTCGACGATGCCGAATGGATGCAGGTGACATGGCCGGCGATCGCCGCCGTTGTACAGCCGGTGCGCCAGATCGCCGGCCACGCCATGGAGGCGCTGTTTGCAAGAATTGAGGGTGGGGAGGGGCCGCCGATCGCGCGGCTCGAGCCTTGCCGGGTTTTGATGCGGGAATCCGTTGGCTCGCCAGGTGTGGCGGCCGGTGGCGGAGAATCCCGATGATGTCATCGGCGTCGGACTGCCGTTCCTGCGCGCGGAAGCGAGGAAGGCAGGGCTGACGCTCGGCAGATGATCATCTGCCGAGCCGTCGTATCAATCAGAACGGATAGTGCTGGTTCGGGTCCTCGATGGTCAGCCAGCGCAGGTCGGTGAACTCGCCGATCGAGGCCTTGCCGCCGAAGCGGCCATAGCCTGAACCCTTGACGCCGCCGAACGGCATCTGCGCCTCGTCGCCGACGGTCGGGCCGTTGATGTGGCAGATGCCGGCTTCGATGCGCGCGGCAACGGCCATGGCACGGCGGATGTCGCGGCTGAAGACGGCCGAGGAGAGGCCGTATTCGGTGTCGTTGGCGACACGTACGGCTTCGTCCTCCCCTTTGACGCGGATCACCGGCTTGACCGGTCCGAAGGATTCTTCGGCGTAGACGCGCATCGCCGGCGTGACGTGGTCGAGCAGCGTTGCCTCGACCACCGTGCCGGTGCGCTTGCCGCCCGCGACCAGCTTGGCGCCCTTGGCGACGGCGTCTGCAACCAGTTCTTCCATCTTGTCGGCGGCCTGGCTGCTGATCAGCGAGCCCAGCACGACATGGCCGCGCGGGTCGCCGGCCGGCAGTTGCGAAGCGCGGGCAGCGAGCTTGGAAACGAATTCGTCGGCGATTTTTTCATCGACGACCAGCCTCTCCGTCGACATGCAGATCTGGCCCTGATGCATGTAGGCGCCGAATGCGGCCGCGTTGACCGCCGCGTCGATGTCGGCATCCTCGAGCACGATCAGCGGCGCCTTGCCGCCGAGCTCGAGCAGTGCCGGCTTCAGGTGCTTGCCGGCGAGTTCGGCGATGATCCGGCCGACCTTGGTCGAGCCGGTGAAGTTGACGCGCCTGACCGCGGGATGCGCGACCAGCGCCTCAACGATGGCGGCGGCGTCCCTGGGGTCGTTGGTGACGACATTGATGACGCCCTTGGGCAGGCCGGCCTCGACCAGCACCTGGCCGATCAGCCGGTGCGTGCCGGGGCACATTTCGGAGGCTTTCAGCACCACCGTGTTGCCGCAGGCGATCGGCATGGCGATGGCGCGGGTGCCGAGAATGACCGGAGCATTCCATGGCGCGATGCCGAGGCAGACACCTGCCGGCTGGCGGATTGCCATGGCCAGCGTGCCCGGCTTGTCGGAGGGGATGACCTCGCCCGAAATCTGCGTCGTCATGGCGGCTGCCTCGCGCAGCATCTTGGCGGCGAGCATGACGTTGAAGCCGGCCCACGGACCGGTGGCGCCGGTCTCTTCCATCATCAATCTGGTGAATTCGCCGACCTTGGAATCCATCACATCGGCGGCCCTGGCGAGCAAGGCGCGGCGCTCGCCCGGACCGGTCTTCGACCAGGTCTTGAAAGCGGCGGCAGCGGCCTCGACTGCGGCGTTGGCATCGGCAACGCTGGCCGCGGCGGCGCGCGTCGCCAGTTTGCCGGTGAACGGGTCCAGGCGCTCGTAGGAAGCGGAACCCGACGCATCCCTTTTGTCACCGTCGATCAGAAGTCCGATGTCCATTGTTTTCTCCCTCGCTCGCTATCGAGCGCCTTTTCTATCTTGTTACTGACCATGATCTTATCCGAAAACCAGTTCCCACTTTTCGGGATCATGGTCTAGAAGCCGAGCACCTCGGCGTTGATCGATGCTTCAAGGCCGCCGTCAACCGGTACGTTGGCGCCGTTGACCCAGCGCGCGCCATCCGAGCACAGGAACAGCACGACAGGCGCGATGTCGCCCGAGGTGCCGGCGCGGCCGACCCTGGCGATATCGCTGTCGACGCGAGCATCGCCGAGTACATTGCGGAATTGTTTCAGGATCGGTGTCTCGACCGGGCCAGGGCTGACCGCATTGACGCGGATCTCGCGGCTCCTGAAGAGATCCTGGTGCGCGGCGCGCTGCGTCCACAGAAGCAGCAGTTCCTTTGACACCGGATAGCCTTCCTCGTTCTTCACCTGATGGTCGGCGACCACTGTGGCGATGTCGGGAAAACCCTCGATGCCGACCATCGACTCGGCGCGGTTGAGATTGGCGCGCCAGCCATAGCCGGCGATCGAGGCGACGTTGACGATGGCGCCGCCTTCGCGAAGCTTTGGTGCGAGGCCTTCCGAGAGAGCGCGCAATCCATAGAAGTTGACGGCGAGTGTCGACACCGCGCCGGTGTTGCCGGAGAGGCCGGCAACATTGCAGAGCGCATCGATGCGCTGCGGCAAGCTTGCGACGAGATCGTCGACGCCAGCCTTGGACGAGATGTCGGCCTTGACGAAGGTGCCGGCCGGGGCCGCGGGCTCGCGCATGTCGACGCCGATCACCTCGGCGCCGAGCTGGCCTGCAAGTTCTGCCGTGCGCGCGCCGATGCCGGAGGCGACGCCGGTGATGAGAATGGTCTTGCCGAAAAGCATGGTCAGGCTTTCTCCCGCTGTGCGGTGGTTTGTTGCGACGTCGCCGTGTCGTCGTCGGCGGCGTTTGCCGGAAGCCTGACGCGGTAGCCGACCGGCAGCAGGCGCAGACCGAAACGGTCTTCCAGCGTTCCCCACAGCCCGCGCGGCACGAACAGCGAAAACAGCATAGCGGTGGCGCCGAGGCCGATGAGGTACCAGACGCCGGTGCCGCCGAACCATGTCTCGATGAGGAAGAACAGCAGCGCGCCGAGGATCGCGCCCTCGAAGGTGCCGATGCCGCCGACCAGCACCATGAAGATCATGTAGGCGGTCCACTGGACGTTGAAATAGGTCTTCGGCTGGAAGGTGATCGAGGTCGCCAGCCACAGCGCGCCGGCCATGCCGATGCCGAAGGCGGCGAGCACGAAGAGCAGCCGCTTGGTGCCGGTGACGCGCACGCCTACGGAAGCGGCCGCATCCTCATTGTCGCGGATGGCGCGGATGGCGGCACCCGTGCTGCCGCGCAGCAGGCTAAACAGGATAGCAAGCAGCGCCGTCATCGAGGCCAGCGCCAGCCAGTAGATCGTCGCGCCCCTCGCGCCCGCGTCATAGACGTTGAGCGAGATCAGCGATGTCCCGGTTTCGCCCTGCACCAGCCGGTCGAGATTGACCAGGAGATGGGTGAGGGCCGCGATCACCCACATGCCGATGGCGAATTCGCCGTTCTTCAACCGAAGCATGAACAGCGACATCGGCCACGAGATCGCGCCGACGATGATCGCTGAGACGAACAGCGAAGCGAACGGGTTGAGGCCGGCATCGGCCAGGCGAATGGCGAAATAGGCGCCGAGGCCGAAGAAGACCTGCTGTCCCACCGAGACCAGGCCGCCGAAGCCGGCGAGCGCATTCCACATCGCCGCCAGGATCACATAGATGAACAAGGCTGTCATGCGGTCGACCGCGCCGGCCGACAGGAAATGCGGCGCAACAGCGAGCAGCGCGATGATGACAACGACCGCGATCGCCGAGATACGCGAAGCAGGGGTGCCGCGCTCGATGACGGGGGAGGTCGAAACGGCGCTCATGATGCTTTCCTCTCGGGCAGGCGCAGCAGGCCGCGCAAGCCGAGGCCGGACGTGGAAAGCCGGATGAACAGCACGATCAGGAAGGCGACATGGCCGCCTATGAGGAAGCCTTGCGGATGTATCTGCGCGCCGAGGGTCTGCGCCAGCGCCAGCACGATGCCGCCGATCAGCGTGCCCCACAGCGAACCGGCGCCGCCGATGACGGCAGCCTCGAAGGCAAACAGCAGTTGCGGCACGCCGGCATAGGGATCGAAGGTGGCGCGCATGCCGAGGAACGCGCCGGCAAGACCGACGGTGACCATGGCGATGGAAGCGGCAAGGGCGTTGGCGCGGCGCGCATCGACGCCGACGAGACCAGCCGTATCAGGATCCTCCGAGGTGGCGCGGATCGAGCGGCCAAGCCTGGTGCGGGTGAGGAACAGCTGCAGCCCGCCGAGCAGGATCACGGCAGATGCGAACATGATCACAGCAAGCTTGCCGACATAGATCGAGCCCGGCCATTCCCAGGAATCGTAGGACAGGCTGCCGATATAGGGCGCCAGCGAGCGCGTGTTGGCGCCGAACTGCTGGAAGAGCAGATTGTCGATGACGATGGCGAGGCCGAATGTGGTGAGGATCGGCAACAATTCGCCGCCACGCGCGCTACGTTCGAGCAGGAACCGCTGCAACGCCCAGCCGATCGCCGCCATCAGCGGCAGCACGATGAGCAGGCCGATGAAGGGCGAGATGTGGAAGCGCGAGGCGAGCCACCACATTGTATAGGCCGAAAACACCGCCAGGCTGCCATGCGCAAGGTTGATGATACGCATCACCGAAAACATGAAGGAGAGGCCGCAGGCGATCAGCGCGTAATAGCCGCCGAGAAGGATGCCCTGGACGATCTGGTTCATCATGCCGGAACGCTCCCGGCATTTTTCCGGTGCAGACCGAAATAGGCCTTGGTCACCTCGTCCCGCGACATGCCTTTGCTCGGGCCTTCGAGCGCGACACGCCCTTCCAGCATGCAGATGACCTTGTCCGACACCGAGAGTGCGCGGTTGAGATCCTGTTCGACGAGGATGATTGTGGTGCCGGAACTGATCAGGCCTTGCAGCGAGGCGTAGACGCGATCGACCACCAACGGCGACAGGCCGAGCGAGACCTCGTCGAGCAGCAATATATCCGGATTGCTCATCAGCGCGCGGCCGATGGCGGTCGCCTGTTGCTCACCGCCGGAGAGATGCCCGGTCTTTGCGTGGCGGCGCGGTTTGAGATTGGGGAAAGTGTCGAGCACTCTTTCGACGCTCCAGTCGCCGGCACGGCCGGCGGTCTTGCCGAGCAGGAGGTTTTCCTCGACCGTCATCTGCACGAACAGTTTTCGTCCTTCCGGCACCAGCGCGATGCCCATGCCGACGCGCTTGTACGAGGGCACGGCAGTGATATCGGCGCCGTCCAGCAGCACGCGGCCGGCGGATGGCTGATGGGCGCCGGCGATCGCCCGCAGCAGCGTCGTCTTGCCGGCGCCGTTGGCGCCGACCAGCGCCAGCGTCTGGCCACGCTCGATGCTGAAGCTGATGCCTCGCACCGCCTGCAGGAGGCCATGCCGGACAACCAGGTTTTCGATGGCGAGCAGGCTCATTTCGGACCTCCGCCGAGATAGGCGCGCACGACTTCGGGGTCGGCCATCACCGCCTCCGGCTCGCCGTCGGCGATGATCTTTCCGGCATCCATGCAGATCAGCCGCTCGGCCACCTGCAGCAGGATATGGACGATGTGTTCGATCCAGACGATGGCGATCTTGCGCCGGCGCAATTCCTTGATGGTGTCGACGAGTTCGCTCGCTTCGCCATCGGTCAGGCCGCCGCCGATTTCGTCGAGCAACAAAAGGTTCGGCCTTGCCGCAAGCGCACGCGCAAGCTCCAGCCGCTTGCGGTCGAGCAGGCCGAGCGTCTCGGCGCGCCGGTTGGCGACGCCCAGCATGCCGCAGAGTTCGAGCGACGCCAACGCCTCCTCATAGGCCTCATCGCGGGCGAGACTCGCACCATGCGAGGCCGCAACAAAGACATTCTCGAAGGTGGTCATGCCGCTGAACGGTTTCGGCACCTGGTGCGTGCGCACCAGGCCGAGCCGGGAGCGCTGCGTGGCCGACAGCGCCGTCACGTCGCCGCCCTTGAAGGCGACGGAGCCGGCGCTCGGTGGGAAGGCGCCTGAAAGGACGCTGAGCAGCGTTGTCTTGCCGGCTCCATTCGGGCCGACGATGCCGACCGCCTCGTCGGCCGTCATGGCGAAGTCGATGTCGTCGAGCACCACCAGCGCGCCGAAGCGTTTGTTGATGCCGACGGCGCTGAGGATCGCAGCGTTGGGCGAGGCGTTCACGATGCGATCCCCTTAACCGTCGATCAGCCGTTGTACGGCTGGAGCTTGGCCTCGACCGGAACTTTCGGATCGGTGGCGTTTTCGGTGACGACGTAGTCGAGCGGGAATTTGGCCCCTTCCTTGGCGGGCACCCACTGCGTGCCGATGATCGGGCCGGGCGAGACATTGGGTACCGGGCCGCTGGTGAAATCGACCTTTCCGATCATGGTCTCGGTGTTAAGTGTGCTCAGCGCCTTGGCGACCGCTGCCTTGTCCTTGGCGTTGCTGCTCGCCTTCAGTGCCTCAAAGCCGGCGTCGAGAAGCGACATCGAGGCGCCGAGCTGCTGCGTCCACTGCTTGCCGCTTGCTGCCTCATAGCCGTCGGCAAGCTCGGTGCCCGAAACGCCGGTCAGCGGCGACTTGTAGGGGAAAGCCTTGTGCCAGTAGGCGGCGCTCGAGATCTTGTTGCCGAGATCGCCAAGCGCCTCGATGTCGGACGGGAACAGCCCGGTCTTGGCGACCTGGCAGATCTTGATCTGGCGGGTCAGGCCCTGCTGCGCGGCCTGGCGCCAGAAGGCGGCAAAGTCAGGCGGGATCGGGAAGGAGTTGAAGATCTCGACGCCTTCCTGCTTGAACAGCGCGATCTGCGAGGAATAGTCGGTGGTGCCGGTCTCATAGGCGCCGGGATCGACAATGGTGAAACCTTCCTTGGCCAGCAGCGGCGCCAGATGGGCGCGGATGGCATTGCCGTCGGCGTCGTTGGGATACATGACACCGACCTTCTTGTTGGTCTCGATCAGCTTCCATTGCGAGATATAGGCTTTGAAGAATTCCTCGACGCCGAAGCCGAAATGATAGGTCCATTTGAACGGCGAGGGCTCGCCGGGCTTGGCGCCGCGGCCGAAATACCATGCTTCCCACGGCATGACGGTGGACAGGCAAGGCACGCCGGCGGCCTCGCAGGCGTCGGAGACCGGGTTGATCACCTCCGGCGTTGACACAGCCAGCATCAGGTCGACGGCCTGATTGTTGATGAGGTCCTTGGCAAGCTGCCCGGCGCGGGACGGATCGGACTGGGTGTCCTGGTCGATGATCTCGACGCTGTATTTCTTGCCGCCGAGTTCGATGCCGTTGGCAAGCGCCTTGCGGGCGAGGTCGAGCACATAGCCGTCGGTTTCGCCGAAGCCGGCAAGCGGGCCGGTGCGTGGGCTGACGAAGCCGACCTTCAGCGTGTCGGCGGCCTGAGCGAAGGCCTTGCCGCGGCCCAGCACAAGAGCTGCGCCGCCGGCGAGCGAGGTGGCGATGAACTGGCGCCGAGAGACGCCGCGAAGGATGGATTTCTCCGAGGTCATGCTGATATTTCCTCCCTTTCCTGACGGGCCTGCCGGAGGCGGCCGTCGGCCTGCTCAAAATCTTTGCCGCCCATTCCCGTATCGGATATCGCCCCGGCAGGCTGGAGGCGGCGGCGGAAGGTCGGCAATGCCGACGATGGCATGATTTCGATCCTCCCATCACCACAGTGCCTTACGGCTTTGGTTTGGTAAAATGATATTTTGCGGTGTTTCGTTAACCCATGGGTTATCAAAAGCCGCGCAACTGCCCCGAGTTCGCGGTAATGGCAGAAAGATCATGTCTCAGGCGCGCTGGCTGGCCGCCTCGCGAATGGTCTGCAGAAGGATGGTGAAAGCCGGCGAGGTGGCCGTGTCGGTCCGCATCGTCAACCCGACCGGTCCCTTGGTTTCCTCGGTGTTGACATTGAGGGCAACGAAGGCGCCGCTGCCCAATTCATTGGCGACGACACCGGCCGAGATGATCCACACGGCGTTGCTCTGGCGCATGAAGGCGCGGCCGAAGGAATCCGAGACGGTCTCGATTTCGGTGGCCGGCGCGGTCATGCCATTGGTGATGAAAAGGCGGTCGACAAAGGGGCGGATGACCGATTCACGCGTCGGCATCAAAACCGGAAACTCGTCGAGGCGCGCGAAGATATCCTGGTCGGGCTGCAATAGCGGATGGCCGGCCCGCACCACAAACAGCACCTGTTCGGAATAGAGATGCTCGAAGAAGAAGCCGGTCATGTTTTCCGGCGCCGCAAGCCGGCCGACGACGAGGTCGAGCGCGCCGACGCGCAACTGTTCGAGCAGCACCGCATTCTCCCCGGTGACGATCTTGATGGCGGCGCCGGTGTTCTCCGCGAGGAACAGGCTCATGGCGAGCGGCATAACCTTCGCCGACACCGTCGGCAGCGCGCCGATGCGGATCGGGTGGCGATTGACGGCGCCGTCCTGGCGGACGGAATCGACGCCGCGCTTCAAGGCGGTGATCGCCGTGCCGGCATGGCTGAGGAAGATTTCGCCGAGCCGCGTCACCCTTATGCCGCGACCGTCGCGTTCGACGACGGCGATGCCAAGTGCCTCTTCCAGTTCGCGCAGCGTCTTGGTCACCGCCGGCGGACTGACATGAAGAAAGTCGGCCGCCCTCGCCACGCTGCCTTGCCGCGCTACCTCAAGGAATGCCTGCAGGTGACGGAACCTTATGCGGCTCTCGGACATGGTTCTCGTAACCTCTCAGTTAATGAAACGCCGCAAAATATCATTTTACCAAACCAAATGCCTTGTGCAATGTGAACACGGAGGATCGAAATCGTGCCATTCGTCAACATTGGTGGCATCACGCTGCACCATCGCCACTTCAAGGCGGAGGGCAAGGCGCGACCGGTCGTGTTCATCAATTCGCTCGGTACCGACTTTCGCATCTGGGACGAAGTGGTGTCTGAATTGAACGCTGACATGCCCTTGCTGGTTTACGACAAGCGCGGCCACGGGCTCTCCGATATTGGCGGCATCTCGTCGATCGACGATCACGTCGATGATCTCTCCGGCCTCATCGATCATTTCGGACTGACCGATGTCGTGCTCTGCGGCCTGTCGGTCGGCGGTTTGATCGCGCAAGGGCTCTATGCCAGGCGTCCTGAACTCATCGAAGGCATGATCCTGTGCGACACGGCGCACAAGATCGGCACGGCCGAGAGCTGGAACACCCGCATTGAAACAGTCGAAAGCAAAGGCATCCAGGCGGTCGCCGATCCCATCCTTAAAATGTGGTTCACCCCAGCCTTTCATGCAGAGCGTGTCGCTGAACTCGACGGCTACTGGAACATGATGACCCGGCAAGCCGTCGCTGGTTACGTTGGCACATGTGCTGCCGTGCGTGATGCGGATTTCACCGAAGTTGCGCAGGCCATCGCTGTGCCGACGCTGTGCGTCGTTGGCGATCAGGACGGCTCGACGCCTCCGGACCTCGTGCGCTGGATGGCAGACCTGATCCCCGGCGCGCGCTTCGAGATTATCCGGGATGCCGGCCACATCTCTTGCGTCGAGCAGCCCGGGGCGCTGATCGCCCTGATCCGAGAATTCGTCGCTTCGCTTCCTCAGAGAAAGCAGATCCATGGATGAAGTGTCCAAGACCACGACCAGATACCGGACCGGGCTGACAGTGCGGCGCTCGGTGCTCGGCGACCCGCATGTCGATCGCAGCGAGGATGCCGTCACCGATTTCGACCGGCCCTTCCAGGAGCTGATCACCGAGGCAGCCTGGGGGACGGTGTGGGCGCGGCCGGGTTTCAGCAAGCGCGAGCGCTCGATCGTGACGCTGGCCCTGCTGGCAGCACTCGGCCATGATGAAGAGGTCGCCATGCATGTGCGCGCCACCGCCAACACCGGCGCGTCGCGTGACGACATCTGCGAAGCGTTCCTGCATGTCGCGATCTATGCCGGCGTGCCGGCGGCCAACCGCGCCTTCAGGATCGCCAAGGAGGTGTTTTCGGACATGGACGGAAGCAGGAATGGCCATGCCAGCTGACGCGGGCTCGAACCGCAGACCCGAGACCGGCGCCTTCTTCCAGCGCGACCGCAGCTGGCATCCGCCAGCGCTGACGCCGGACTACAAGACTTCGGTGCTGCGCTCGCCGCAGAAGGCGCTGATGGCCTTTGACAACACGGCGTCGGAAATTACCGGTCCGGTGTTCGGCCACACCATTCTGGGCGAACTCGACGCCGACCTGATCCACAATTTCGCCAAGCCAGGCGAGAGCGCCATTGGCGAGCGCATTATCGTCTATGGCCGGGTGCTCGACGAGCGCAGCGTTGGCGTGCCAGGCGCGCTGCTTGAATTCTGGCAGGCCAATGCGGGCGGCCGCTACCGCCACAAGAAGGACGGGTATCTGGCACCGCTCGATCCGAATTTCGGCGGCTGCGGCCGCACCATCACCGACGCTGATGGCTGCTACGCCTTTCGCACGGTCAAGCCCGGCCCCTATCCCTGGCCGAACGGGCCGAACGACTGGCGGCCCTCGCACATCCATTTCTCGGTGTTCGGCCATGGCTTTGCGCAGCGGCTGATCACGCAGATGTATTTTGAAGGCGACCCGTTGATCTGGCGCTGTCCAATCGTCGGCGGCATCCGCGACAAAGCCGCCATCGAAACGCTGATCGCCGCGCTCGACATGCAGGCGACGGTCCCGTTCGACGCGCGTGCCTACAAGTTCGACATCGTGCTGCGCGGGCGCCGCGCCTCGTTGTTCGAAAACCGGCCGGAGGGCAATTGATGGCTCAGGCGCTCACCAGGCTGAAGGAGAGCCCGTCGCAGACAGCGGGGCCTTATGTGCATATCGGGCTGACGCCGAATTTCGGCGGCATCGGCGGCGTCTATGCCAGCGACCTTGGCGCGACGATGATCAACGACAAGACCCGGGGTGAGCGGATCGGCCTGAGGATCCGGGTGCTTGACGGTACCGGAACGCCGCTACGGGACGCGTTGATCGAAATCTGGCAGGCGGATGCCGACGGCTATTACAATTCGCCGGCCGAATTGCGCGGCGATGCCGATCCGGATTTCCAGGGTTGGGGCCGCCAGCCGACCGACATGGAAACCGGCTTGTGCAGTTTTCAGACGATCAAGCCCGGGCGCGTGCCGTTCGGCGACGGGCGGCTGATGGCGCCGCATATAAGCCTGTGGATCGTCGCTCGCGGCATCAACATAAGTCTCCACACACGGCTTTATTTTTCCGACGAGGCAAAGGCCAATGCCGAGGATCCGATTCTGGCCCGCATCGAGCACAGAGTGCGCGTGCCGACGCTGATCGCCGAGCGGCAAGGCGACAACTATATTTTCGACGTCCATCTCCAGGGGGAGAAGGAAACGGTCTTCTTCGACAGCTGATGCTCTGGAGACCTCGCCAATGACCGTATCGCCCTTCGATCATCCGCTGCTGTCCGGCCTGCTCGGCGACGAGGAGGCGGCACGGCATTTTTCCGCCGATGCGGAAATCGCCGCCATGCTCGATTTCGAGCGCGCGCTGGCGCAAGCGGAAGCCGAAAACGGGATCATCGGCAAGGATGCCGCGGCGGCGATCGTGTCTGTCCTGTTGTCCTACAAGCCGGATACGACGCGGTTGCGGGCCGGTGTGGCGAAGGACGGCGTGATCGTTCCCGAACTGGTCCGCCAGATCAAGGCGGCGGTCGGCGCGCCGCATGATGCGAGCGTCCATTTCGGTGCAACCAGCCAGGATGTCATCGACACAGGTTTGATGCTTCGGCTGCGCCGGGTGATCGACCATCTCGACCTGCTGCTGACCGAAAACATTGTGCGGCTGGCAGCACTGGACGAGCGTTTTGGCGGCAGGGCGTTGACCGCCATGACGCGGATGCAGCCGGCGATATCTATAAAAGTGTCTGACCGCGCTGCGGCGTGGCGGGCGCCGCTGCAGCGGCATCAGCAGCGACTGTCGGAACAATCCGGGCGCCTGCTTGTAGTGCAATTTGGCGGTGCCGCCGGCACGCTGGAAAAGCTCGGCGACAAGGGAACTGCGGTGCGCGCGGTGCTTGCCGCAAAGCTCGGCCTTGGCGACGCGCCGCAATGGCACAGCCAGCGCGATGCGCTGGCCGAGTTCGCTGGCCTGCTATCGCTCATCACCGGCAGCCTCGGCAAGTTCGGCCAGGACCTTGCGCTGATGGCGCAGGCCGGCACGGACATCAAACTGTCCGGCGGCGGCGGCTCATCGGCCATGCCGCACAAGCAGAACCCGGTGAAGGCGGAGGTGCTGGTGACGTTGGCGCGCTTCAACGCCACGCAACTCTCCGGCATGCATCAGGCGTTGGTGCATGAGCAGGAGCGCTCGGGCGCTGTCTGGACGCTGGAATGGCTGCTTCTGCCGCAAATGGCGGTTGCGACCGCAACTGCACTACGGCTTGCCGCCGAACTTGCCGGACAGATCGAAAGCCTCGGCCACTGATGCGCACAAAAATCGTCATCGTCGGCTCCGGACCGTCCGGCTTGTTGCTCGGTCAGCTTCTCGGCGGCATCGGCGTCGAGACGGTGATCCTCGAGCGCTCAAGCCGGGAGCACGTGCTTGGCCGTGTGCGGGCAGGGGTGCTCGAACAGGGCACCGTCGAGTTGCTGGAGCAGGCTGGAGCCGCTGCAAGGCTGCACGCCGAGGGCCTGTCGCATTCCGGTATCTCGCTTGCCTTCGGCGGTGACCTGCACCGGCTTGATCTCACGGTGCTGACCGGTGGCAAGCACGTCACCGTCTATGGCCAGACCGAGGTGACGCATGATCTGATGGACAAACGCGAGGCGGCGGGGATGGTCACCGTCTACGAGGCGTCAAATGTCGCGCTGCACGATTTCGACGGGGAGGCGCCTTTCGTCACCTATGACAAGGACGGCGTCAGCCATCGCATCGATTGCGACTTCATCGCCGGCTGCGACGGCTATCACGGCATCAGCCGCAAATCGGCGCCCGAGCACGCGCTGAAAACCTTCGAGCGGACCTATCCGTTCGGCTGGCTCGGCGTGCTCGCGGAGGTTCCGCCGGCCGATCACGAACTGGTCTACGCCAATCACGAGCGCGGCTTTGCGTTGTGCTCGATGCGCTCGACCCATCGCAGCCGCTACTATGTGCAGGTCCCGGCCGATGAGAGCGTCGAAGGCTGGAGCGATGACCGCTTCTGGGATGAGTTGCGCCGCCGCCTGCCGGAACAGACCTCAGCCGCCGTCGTCACCGGCCCGTCCTTCGAAAAATCGTTCGCGCCGCTGCGCTCCTTCGTTGCCGAGCCGATGCGCTTCGGCCGGCTGTTCCTGGTTGGGGATGCCGCCCATATTGTGCCGCCGACGGGAGCCAAGGGGCTCAACCTCGCCGCCAGCGATGTGCGCTATCTCTTTGCCGGGCTTCGCGAATTCTATCTGGAGAAATCGACTGCGGGGCTCGACGCCTATTCAGCTAAAGCGCTGGCGCGAGTCTGGAAAGCGGTGCGCTTCTCCTGGTGGATGACGACGATGCTGCACCGCTTTCCCGATACGGGTGAGTTCGGCCAGCGCATCCAGGAAGCCGAGCTCGACTATCTCGTGCATTCGCAGGCGGCGTCGACCGCGCTGGCGGAGAATTATGTCGGGCTGCCTTATTGATCGGCGGAAGCCGTCAAACCCGCTCGAGCGCCACCGCTATGCCCTGGCCGACGCCGATGCACATGGTGGCCAGCGCATAGCGGCCGCCGCGCTCGCGCAGTTCCAGCGCCGCGGTGCCTGATATGCGCGCGCCCGACATGCCGAGCGGATGGCCAAGCGCGATGGCGCCGCCATTGGGATTGACGTAATCTGCGTCCTCGCCGATGCCGAGCTGGCGCAGCACGGCTATGCCCTGCGAGGCGAAGGCTTCGTTGAGTTCGATGACATCGAATTGTTGCGGCGTCAGGCCGAGGCGGGCACACAGCTTTTTCGTCGCCGACGCAGGGCCGATGCCCATGATGCGCGGCGCCACGCCGGCGGCAGCGCCGCCGAGGATTCGGGCGATCGGCGTCAGGCCGTATTTCTTTATTGCTGTTTCCGATGCGATGACCAGCGCCGCGGCGCCATCGTTGACGCCCGACGCGTTGCCGGCGGTGACCGTGCCGCCCTGGCGGAACGGCGTCGGCAATTTCGCCAGCGACTCGACCGTGGTTCCCGCGCGAGGATGTTCATCCCTGGAGACGACTACAGCATCGCCTTTCTTCTGCGGGATGGTCACCGGCGTGATCTCCTTCGCCAGCCGGCCATTGACTTGGGCGGCGACGGCCTTGTCCTGGCTGCGTACGGCAAAGGCATCCTGGTCGGCGCGCGACACCTTGAAATGCTCGGCGACATTCTCGCCGGTCTCTGGCATGGAATCGACGCCGTATTGCGCCTTCATCAGCGGATTGATGAAACGCCAACCGATGGTGGTGTCGTGGATTTCGGCATGGCGCGAAAAGGCGGTCTCGGCCTTGGGCATGACGAAGGGGGCGCGGCTCATCGATTCGACGCCGCCGGCAATCATCAGTTCGGCTTCGCCCGCCTTGATAGCGCGGGCAGCTATGGTGACGGCATCCATGCCGGAGCCGCAGAGACGATTGACGGTCGAGCCTGACACTTCCTTCGGCAGTCCGGCCAGAAGCAGCGACATGCGCGCGACATTGCGGTTGTCCTCGCCGGCCTGGTTGGCGCAGCCGTAGACGACGTCGTCGATAGCCTGCCAATCGATGCCGGAATTGCGCTCGATCAGGGCCTTCAGCGGGACGGCGCCGAGATCGTCGGCACGCACTGAGGACAGAGAACCGCCAAAACGGCCGATCGGGGTGCGGATGTAGTCGCAGATGAAGGCCTCGGCCATGTCATGCAGCCTTTTCTTTTCCGCTTCCTTCATGCGCCGCCTTGGTGCGAGCCTGCAGGTCGCGCAATGTCGTGAGCTCAAGCGTGGTCGGCGCCGGCGTCTCTTCAAGTGCGTCGGCGAATTTCACCACCCAACCGCAGGTCTCCTGCACCTCACGGCGCGTCACGCCGGGATGCAACGAGACGACTGTGAACTCCTTGCTCACCGGGTCTGGCTTCCAGATGGCAAGATCTGTGATCAGCAGCGTCGGTCCAGCGGTGTCGATGCCGAGGCGCTGGCGATGATCGCCCCCGTCGCCATGGCCGAAGGAGGTGAAGAAGTCGATCTTTTCGACCATGCCGCGCTTGGTTTGCGCCATGGTTATGTAGATCTCCTTCGACGAGGTGGCGATCTCCGGCGCGCCGCCGCCGCCGGGCAGGCGGGTCTTGGGGTGCGCATAGTCGCCAATGACGGTGGTGTTGATGTTGCCGAACTTGTCGAGTTGCGCGGCACCAAGGAAACCGATCGAGATGCGGCCGCCCTGCAGCCAGTAGCGGAACATTTCAGGCACCGAGACGGTGGTGACGGCGGTGTCGCAGAGTTCGCCGTCGCCGATCGACAGCGGCAACACGTCGGGCGCGGTGCCGATCGTGCCGCTTTCATAGATCAGCGTGATGTCGGGCGCATGCGTCAGCCGCGCGACATTGCAGGCGGCAGAGGGCGCGCCGATCCCGACGAAGCAGACATCGTCGCTCTTCAACGCGCGGCTGGCGGCAATCGTCATCATCTCGTTGGGGGTGAAGCCGCTCATGCCGCGCTCCTCAGATGCTCGACACGAGCCGCGAAATCGTCGGCCGTGCGTTCAATGACATTGGCCTGCATCCAGGTCTGGAATTTCTCCCGGTCGGCGGCGATCTCGTCCCATTCGAGATAGGCAGCATTGTCGCGCGCATAATAGCCGTGCGTATAGGAGGGATGCGAACCGCCGGGCACCACTGAGATCGCAGCGATCGTCCAGCGCGGCAGCACGGTCAGGTTGGGGTGCAGGTCGTCGAAATTGTCGACCACCTCCTCCACCGTCACCACGGCGCGTTTGGCCGCCAGCACTGCTTCCTTCTGGATGCCGATAATGCCTTCAACCAGCACATTGCCTTTTTTGTCGGCCTTTTGGGCATGGATGAAAGTGACGTCGGGGCGGATCGACTGAACAGCGGCCAGCGCTTCACCGGTGAACGGGCAGCTGACCGACTTGATGTTCGGATTGACCGCTGTCAGCCCGGCGCCGCGATAGCCCCGAAACACCGCGCAGGGCAGGCCGGCCGCACCAGCCTCATAGGCGTTGGCCATGCCGGCATGGCTGTGCTCCTCGATCTCGACGGAGCGGGGAAAGCCGTTCTCGATGGCGTCGCGGGCGCGGCGCAGCAGGCCGACGCCGGGATTGCCGACATAAGAGAAGATGATTTTCTTCGCCATGCCCATACCGATCATCTGGTCGTAGATCAGGTCGGGGGTCATGCGGATCAGGGTGAGATCGCGAAACCTCTGGCGGATCGCTTCATGTGCCGCCGCCGTCGGGATCAGATGGGTAAAGCCCTCGAACGCAACCGCATCGCCATCGTGCAGGTTCTCGACCACAGCCTGTTTGAGCGGCAGGAATTTGACCATCGCAAGAAACTCCGGACTCGAAAAGTTCGTATTGCGAACATTTGTTTTATATGGGATACTTTTATCCCGAATCGCCGCGTCGAGTCAATGGTGACGCATTGTTTCGTGGAGGCCGCATGGACGATGAGGGAACTTCGCGCGACCATGTCGGTTCGCTGGAACGCGGCCTTGCGGTCATGGAGATCCTTGCCAGGCATCCGGCGGGCCTGACGCTTACCGAGATGGCGGAGGAGGCGGGGCTGACCCGCGCCGGCGCGCGGCGATTTCTGCTGACGCTGACCGCGACGGGTTACGCGACGCAAGCCGGCCGGCTGTTCTCGCTATCGCCACGCCTGCTCACGGTCGTTCGCACCTGGCTTGGCGGCGCTTCGGTATGGACTTTTGCTGCTCCGATCATGCGTGAGCTGGCGGGCCAGTTCAATGAGGCCTGCAACGCGGCGGTGCTGTCTGGCGAGGAAGTCGTCTATGTCGCGCGCATACCCGGCCGTCGCATCCTCAGCGTATCGCTCGATGTCGGCACCAGGTTGCCGGCGCATTGCACCTCGATGGGGCGCGTCCTGCTTGCCGGCCTTGGCGCGGACGAACTGAAGTCCTTCCTTGCCGAGGCCACGATCGAGCGGCGGACGCCGAAGACGATCACCAGCCGCGCAGCACTTGGCAAGGCGATCGACGCGGCGAGGGCGGATGGCTTTGCCATCGTCGATGAGGAACTGGAGCTCGGCCTGCGCTCGATTGCCGTGCCGATTGCCGACCGATCCGGGCGGACGGTGGCGGCGATCAACATGTCGACCCAGTCGGCGCGGTTTTCGGTGGCAGAGATGGAGCGGGATATCCTGCCGGCGCTGCGGAAGGCCAAGCAGCAGGTTGAGGAATTCTTTTTCGTCTGATGGGCGTGCGACCTGTCCGAAGCCCGGCGCCGCGCGGGCTCTGATGGGAATTGATGGAGCGGACCTTGGCTGATCCACCGGCCATGGCGTTATATCCTGTTCCCCAGTGGAGGAATGGATGGCAGGCCAGGGTTTCGAGCCGGATGTGAGGGTTCGCACCAGCGAATACCGGATCGGCTGCATCGGCGCCGGCATGATCATGGCCGAATGCCATCTCGCCGCCTATGCGCAGGCCGGTTTCCAAGTGGTGGCTATCGCCTCGCGCACCAAGGCCAGCGCCGAGAAGGTGGCGACGCGCTGGAGCATTCCAGTCGTTCACGACACGCCGGAACAGCTGATCGAAGATCCCGGGGTCGAGATCGTCGACCTTGCCTTTCCGCCCGACCAGCAGCCGGCGCTGATCCGCCATGCGCTGAAGCAGAAGCACATCAAGGCGATCCTGGCGCAGAAGCCGCTGGCGCTGTCGGTCGAGGAGGCGGTCAAGCTGCGCGACGAAGCGGCAAAATCCGGCAAGATCCTCTCGGTCAACCAGAACATGCGCTACGACCAGTCGATGCGCGTGTTGAAGCAGATCATCGACAGCGGCGCGCTGGGCGAGATCGTCTTCGCGCAGATCGACATGCATGCGATCCCGCACTGGCAGACATTCTTGGCCGACTATGATCGTCTGACGCTCGCCAATATGAGCGTGCATCATCTCGACGTGCTGCGCTTCCTCTTCGGTGATCCCCAGGAGATCACCACGCTGACGCGCAAAGACCCGCGCACGACGTTCGATCATTCAGACGGCATCACCGTCTCTACGCTGCGCTTTCCCTCCGGCGTGCTCGCCGTGTCGCTGGAGGATGTCTGGTCCGGCCCGCGGCAGGAAGGCTACGCCGACGACCAGCACATCAACTGGCGCGTCGACGGCACCAAGGGTGTCGCCAAGGGCACGATCGGCTGGCCGAAGGGCGTGGCCTCGACACTGACCTATGCCTCGACCGAGACGACCGGTGGAGAGTGGGTGAGTCCAAGCTGGGACACGATGTGGTTCCCGCACGCCTTCATCGGCGTGATGGAGCAATTGCAGCATGCGGTGAAGACAGGCACGCCGCCGGCGCTGTCGATCGCTGACAACGTCAAGACGATGGCACTGGTGGAGGCCGGCTACCGGTCGATGGCGGAAGGCCGCACCGTAAAACTGTCCGAGATCTCGATCGACTGAACATCTTGCCGCCAAATAGCGTGGCGGCTGAATCGCTTACCGGGAGGAGTTCACATCATGATGCAGGCAGGGATCTTCACCGGCTATTTCCCCTATGAGCTCGCCGAGGCCGCAAAGCGCATCCGCGGGCTCGGTTTCAACACGGTGCAGCTCGACATGCATTTCAGGGATGTCGATCTCACGGCCGGAGAGATCACCAGGGATAAGGCAAGGACGGTGCGGGACACGTTCCGCGACCATAATCTTCCGGTCTGCTGTATCTCCGGCTACACCAACATCATCCACCCTGATAAAGCCGAGCGCGCAAAGCGCGTCGATTATCTCAAGGAGATCATCCGTAACGCGCGCGACTTCGGCTCGCCTTATGTGATCTCAGAGACCGGCACCTACAACACCGAATCCGACTGGGTGCATCACCCCAAGAACAAGACCGAGGAAGGGTTCGAGGAATGCCGCAGGGTGATCTCGGACCTTGCCCAGACCGCCTATGACCATGGGGCGGTGTTCTTGCTTGAGACCTATGTCAACAATGTCGTCGGCTCGGTCGAGGAGACGGTGAAGATGTTCGCGCAGGTCGACCATCCGGGCCTTGGCCTGTTGATGGACCCGACCAATTATTTCGAGGCGCACAACATCGACCGCATGGATCAAGTGCTGAACCAGGTGTTCGACACGCTGACCGACAAGATCAGGATCGCGCACGCCAAGGATGTGAAGCGTTCGGGCAGCGACAAGACAGAGAAGCATGCCGACATCGGCGATGCAGACGCGCATGAGGGGCTGACCTTTCGCGGCGTCGGCGAGATCGAATTGCCGGCGCCGGGTCTCGGTTCACTGAACTACGATCTCTATCTGCAGCGGCTCAGCGAAAAGCATCCGAACATTCCTGTTATCATCGAGCATCTGACCGAGGACGACGTGCCGCGCGCGAAGACATTCCTGGATGGGAAATTCCGCGCCAACGGTCTTTGAGGGCAGGGCGAGACGGTGATGGCAGCCAAGACAAAGCGCGATTACAGCCTGGTCGGCGAAAGCACCCGCCGGGCCATCGAGACCGGGCTGGCGTCAGCCGAGTGGTACCACACGGATGTGCCGCGCAAGGCGATGAAGGAGCTGATGCAGCGCTCAGACGGGCCGGCGATCCGCGACACCGTCATCTGGATCGCCGCGATCCTTGGCTCGGCCGCCGGTATCATCTGGTTCTGGGGGACATGGTGGGTGGTGCCGTTCCTGCTGGTCTATGGCGTGCTCTATGGCTCGTCCAGCGACTCGCGCTGGCATGAGTGCGGCCACGGAACGGCGTTTCGGACGCGCTGGATGAACGATGTCATCTACGAGATTGCCTCGTTCATGGTGGTGCGCAATCCAGTACAATGGCGCTGGAGCCATGCCCGCCACCACACCGACACCATCATCGTTGGCCGCGATGCCGAGATAGCTGTGATGCGGCCACCCGACCTGCTCAAGGCGGCGCTCGCCTTCACCGGCATTCTCGATTTCCGCTATTCGCTGCCGACGCTGGCGCGGCAGGCGTTCGGCAGATTGTCCGATGACGAGAAGAGCTACATCCCGGAGATGGAGCAGGCCAAGGCCATTACCGCGGCGCGCTGGCACATGGCGGTGTATGTCGCGGCGATCGCTTTGGCGATCGCGCTGGGGTCATGGGTGCCGATGGTGCTGATCGGTCTGCCGCGCCTCTATGGCACTTGGCACATGGTGCTGACCGGCCTGCTGCAGCATATTGGGCTGGCCGACAACGTCGTCGACCACAGACTGAATACGCGCACCGTCTACATGAACCCGGTGAGCCGCTTTATCTACTGGAACATGAACTATCACGTCGAACACCACATGTTCCCGATGGTGCCCTATCACGCGCTGCCGAAGCTGCACGAACTGATCAAGCACGACCTGCCGGTGGCGAACCCGTCGATGGGGCATGCCTATCGCGAGGTCTGGCCGGTGCTGCTGAAACAGCTGAAATACGAGGATTATTTCCTCAAGCGCGAATTGCCGCCGACGGCGCGGCCCTATCGCGGCGAGTTCCACGAGGTCGATATGTCGGCGGCGGCGGAGTAGTTTTGCTAGGGAAAGCGATGGTCGAGGCCATGATCGAGTTGGCTGGGCCGCGGGCAACAAGACAAAGGGGAACTTCGATGGGCAGAAAAAGACCGACGGTGGCCGATCTGCGAGCCATGAAAGGCAAGCGCCAGCTGACCATGCTGCGCGTCTTGACCATGGATGAGGCCGAGGCCGCCGAGCGGGCGGGGGTCGACATCGTCTCGGTGCCGCCCGAGCTGGTGCTCAATCCGCAATACCGCGACGCCGCACCCAGCCTGTTCACCATGCCGGGCGAGAACTTTTATGAGATCGGCACGGCGGACGATTTCCTGCGCTGGGCGTTCAGTCTCTACAAGGCGGGCGCCGACGCGGTCTATTGCAGCGCCGGCTTCGCCACCGTGAAGCGGCTGGCAGACGACGCGATTCCGGTGATTGGCCATGTCGGCCTCATTCCTTCCCGCGCTACCTGGACCGGCGGTTTCAAGGCGGTTGGCAAGACCGCCGACACCGCCGTGCAGATTTTTGAGGCCGTCAAGCAGTACGAGGCCGTCGGCGCGCTAGGCGCAGAGATCGAAGTGGTGCCGGTCGAGGTCGCCAAGGCAATCTCGGAACGCACCTCGCTGATCATGCTGTCGATGGGGGCAGGCACCGGCTGCGACGCGCAATATCTGTTCGCCGACGACATTCTCGGCCAGAACCGGGGCCACATGCCGCGCCATTCCAAGGTCTATCGCAACTTCGCCGCCGAGTATGACCGGCTGCAGGGGGAACGGGTGGCGGCATTTTCCGAATATGTCGCCGACGTCAACAGCGGCGCATACCCGGAAGACAGGCATGTCGTGCGCATGGACCCGGCCGAGCTCAGCCAGTTCATGAAAAGGGTGGATGAAAAGGCCTGAACTCGCCGATCTGGCTGGTCGCTGTTACGCCCGCCAACCGCCGTTGGCGAGCGAGGCGTAAAGCGGCTCGGCGTCCGGGCCGAGCGGCCTGTCTTCCCTAAGGCTCGCCACGTGCGCGCGCACCGCCGCATGGATGACTCCTGTCGCCGGCGCCAGCGTCAGGCCTTGGCGCAAATCGACCGCCTGCGCTGCCGCCATCAGTTCAAAGGCGATCAACCGTCGCCACAGGGTGATCATGCCGGAGCATTTCGTAACAGCGAGCAGCGTCTGTGTCGCATGGTCCTCGACGCCTTCCGAGACCGGAAGGAAGTCGAGCATCACGGGATTGGCCTTGTGGCGGATGGCGGCGAGGATCGCCGTGACTGTCTTTTGTAGCGGCACGAAGCCGGCCGAGGCGCCGCCGATTGGCGACAAATATTTGGGCAGGCCGTTGCGGCCGGAGCCGGTGAGCTGGACGAAGCGTGCGGCCGTTGCGGCTGAGGCCTGCGCGATGGCGAGGCCAAGCGTCTCGAAAGCGAGTGCCATTGACGCCGTGTGGAAATTGCCGGTCGACAACACCAGATTGTCCTCTCCGAGTACCAACGGATTGTCGGCCGCCGCGTTGAGCTCGATTTCTACCGCAAGCCTTGCATTGTCGATCGCCTGGATCAGCGCGCCGTGTATCGACGGCATGCAGCGGACCGAAAGCGGATCCTGCAAGGTGGTGGGCGGCTGCTGCTCGTCGCGGGCGAGCAGATCGCGAAGCTCCTTTGCCGCAAGCTGCTGGCAGGCCGCCGGCCGCGCCAGATGCAGACGCGGATCGAGGATGGTGCGGTTGGCGCCAAGTGCCTCCATCGTCAGTGCGCCGGCTTGTTGCTGTTGTTCAAAGGCTGAGAGGGCATCAACGAGCGCCAGCGCGCCGGCGCCCGTCGAGACCGCCGAAGCGTTGATCAACGACAGTCCGTCTTTCGGCGCCAGAGTGACCGGCGCCAACCGCGCCATCATCAGCGCCTTTGCCGAAGGCATGCGCCGGCCTTGGTAGTCGGCCTCGCCCTCCGCAATCAGCGTGCGGGCTATCGCGGTCATCAGCAGCAGGTCGCCGGCGCCGATTGAACCTAGAGACGGCATCACAGGATGCACGCCCGCATTGAGCGCGTCGACAAGGGCGGTCAAAACCGCCGGCGAAATACCCGAACCGCCAACCGAGAACATCGCGGCGCGCGCCAGCATGGTCGCCCGCACCGCCTCTTGCGGCAAGGGTTCGCCGACGGCGCCGCTGCGCCCTTCCAGCAACTGGCGCTGGAAGGCGCTGCCATCGCCCTCGACCGTGGTGCCGAGATTGGCGCCGAGCCCGGTGTTGAGGCCGTAAATCTGCTGGCCGGACGCGGCGGCCTGGTCGAGCACCTTGCGGGCCTTGTCGAGCCTCTCGATGACGGCGGGCTCAACCTCGACCTTGCGACCGCCACGGGCAACCGCCGCGACGTCCTCGACGCTGATGCCGACGCCGTTGAGGACGAGCGCGCTCATGCGAAGCGCAGCCTCTGGCCAATTCCCTTATCAGCGGCCTTGGCAAGCATCGCCTTGCCCAGCGCAATGTCGGACAGCGACAGGCCGCGATGCCAGAACAGGATCGTCTCGTCGTCGCTCTGCCTGCCCGGCTTAAGGCCGGCGGCGATCTGGCCGAGCTCGGCATGCAGCGTCGTTTCGCTCAGTCGTCCGGTCTCGACATGGGCGCGCAGCGAACCGAACTTGCCACCCTTGCACTGGCCCCAGTCGTCGACGACCATTTTCTGCATGATGTCGGTAAGTGATATCTCCACCGCGCTCATCGTGCCATAGGGCACGACGAACGCGCCGGGCTTGATCCATTCGGTCTTGAGCAGCGGCTGCGGTTCCGAAAGCCGTGAGGCCTCGACGACGATATCGGCGCCCTTGACGCAGCTCTCCCAGTCGGCCACCGCCGTGACTGTCTTGCCGAGATCGGCGGACAATCTTGCGGCAAAGCCGTCGCGGCTTTCCGGGCGGCGCGAATGGACGCGGATCTCGTCGAAGTCGAAGAGATAGTCGAGCAGGCGCACGTTCCAGTAGGCGGTGCCGCGCGCCCCGATATGGGCCAGAACCTTCGAGCTCTTGCGCGCCAGATGCTTGGCGCCGATGGCGGTGACTGCGCCGGTGCGCATGTCGGTGATGACGGTGGCGTCGAGAATGGCGCGCGGTGTGCCGGTGCGCGGATCAAACAGGTTCAGAATGCCGAATTCCGAGGGCAGGCCGTGCAGATAATTGTCGACATAGTCGCCGACGATTTTTACGCCGGCCGCATCGAGCGGCGCGACGTAGCCGCGCAGCACGTTGAAATGGCCGTGGAACGATGGGTCGGGTTCAAGATGGACTCGCGGCTCGATCACTGTCTGGCCGTTGCCTTGCGCGATAAGCCCAGCCTCGACGGCGGCAATGATTTCCCCGTCGGTCATCTCAAGGGCTTCGATATCGAGGGCATTGAGGTAGTCGATATAGATCGGCTTCATCCAGGCTCCTTGCCGCTATGGCGCTAATCCATAACAGGCTGCGGGCCGACACGGAAGTTTGTTGGCTAGGCTCTGGACTGGGCCAGCCATATGCTGTTCAACGCGGTTCGTCATGACTGCCGTTCCCGACACCGAAGCCTCGGCCGCAACCGCCAGCAATGCGCGGCGCGTGGCGCTGATCGTCGCCATCGCGTTTTTCATGCAGCTCTTGGATTCGACGATCATCTCGACCTCGCTGCCGCAGATGGGAGAATCCTTCGGCGTGCCGGCGGTGGCGATGAGCATCGGCATCACTGCCTATATGCTGACCATGGCGGTGTTCGTGCCGCTGTCGGGCTGGCTCGCCGACCGCTTCGGCGCACGCAACATCTTCCTGCTGGCGATCGTATTGTTCACGCTGGCCTCGCTTGCCTGCGGCTTTTCGCAGAGCCTTGCCCAATTCGTTGCCGCCCGCGTCGTGCAAGGCCTTGGCAGCGCGCTGATGACGCCGGTCGGCCGCATTCTTGTGCTGCGCAATGCGCCGAAGTCGGAATTGCTCAATGCCACGGCGCTGATCACCTGGCCGGCGCTGTTTGCGCCTGTCGTCGGGCCAATGCTTGGCGGCTTCATCACCACCTATCTCTCCTGGCACTGGAATTTCTTCATCAACATCCCGCTCGGGCTGATCGGGCTGGCGCTGGTTGCGCGCTTCATTCCGGGTGACCGCGAGGCCGATCTCAAACCGCTGGACTGGCCGGGATTTTTCCTGACATCGCTGGGGCTCGCGCTCCTGCTCTACGGCCTGGAACGCATCGCGCATCCGGAGGACGGCGCCTTGCCGACGGTGCTGCTGATTGCGGCGGGTATCGTCATCGGCTGGCTGGCGGTGCGGCATCTCCGGCGCGCGCCGCATCCACTGCTCGATCTATCCTCATTCAAGGTGCAGACCTTCGCCATCTCGACGCTTGCCGCCGGCACCATCTTCCGGGTGGCGATCAACGCCACACCGTTCCTGTTGCCGCTGCTGTTCCAGGTCGGCTTCGGGCTTTCGCCGGTCGATGCAGGGTTGATGATCCTGGCCTATTTCCTCGGCAATCTCGGCATGAAGACGGTGACGACACCGACGCTGCGGCGTTTCGGGTTCCGCGCAGTGATGGTCGTCAACGGCCTGATCGCCTCGGCCGCGATCATGGCCTGCGCCGCGATCTCGCCTGACACACCGCAGGCTCTGGTGGTGGCGCTGATGCTGGTCGCCGGCCTGTCGCGCTCGATGCAGTTCACCGCGCTCAACACGCTGGCCTTCGCCGATATCGACGCGACGCAGCGCAGCTCGGCGGCAACGCTGTCCTCCATGCTTCAACAGATATCGATGCTGTTCGGCGTCGCGGTCGCGGCGGCGATCCTCAACCTGTCGCAGATCACCAGGGACCGGCCGGCGCTCGACCTCGTCGATTTTCGCATCGCGTTCGTGGTGATCGGTGCCATCGGGTTGGTGGCGGCGTTGCGGTTCCTCGCGCTGCCGCCCGCTGCCGGCGCGGAGGTTTCCGGCCACGCGACGCGGGGTTAAGATCGGGACCGACGGTCGTGGAATAATTCGTTGCCTGGACGGGGCAAATTCAAAGTGCGGCAAAGAGATTAGCCGTGTTTGCTCACGCCTTGATTCACCCGCTTGCTGAATGATCCAAACGAAAGGACACATCATGGCCGCCATAAGACTGCTCAGCGATGATGAGGTGGAGACAATCCCGGTGGTCAAAGCCGTCTTCGACGATATCCGTGCGACGCGCAAATCCGATTTCGTCAACAATTTCTGGCGCGGGCTGGCCAATGATCCGGTGTTGCTGAAACGGACATGGGAGCAGGTAAAGGTAGTGATGGCCACGGAAAGCGCCATCGATCCGCTGACCAAGGAACTGATCTACGTCGCCGTGTCGACCGCCAATGGCTGCTCCTACTGCGTCCATTCGCACACGGCCGCGGCACGCGCCAAAGGCATGACCGATGCGCAGCACGGCGAACTGGTGTCGATCATCGGGCTCGCCGGCCAGACCAACCATCTGGTGACGGCAATGCAGATCCCGGTCGATCCGCAATTCGATGTGAAATAGAGGCGGCGGCACTACTCTTCTCCCACGAGAAGGGGAGAAGGCAGGGGCGCAACTACATCGGCCGATACACCTTCTCTGCCGTGTTCCAGAAGATATCCGCCTCAGCCGCCGCGCCGTGCTTGGCCACCGCAGCGCGGTGCGCCTTGATGAGTTCGGCGTGGCTGGTCCAGAGTTTCTCGATCGGAAAGTTCGAGCCGAACATCAAATGGTCCGCGCCTAAAATGTCGATCGCATTGTCGACGATGTAGGCTATCAGATCCGCGTCGTTGCGGTGGACGAAAGTGCCCAGGCCTGAGAGTTTGGCGTAGAAGTTCGGCGCCGCCGAGAGCGTTCGCAGGCCGGCTTTCCACGCTTCGGTGGTTTTCTCATCCGTTCCGGTCAGCATGCCGGCATGGGTGAGGATGAAATTGGTTTCAGGGTTCTCGCCGACCAGCGTCAGCCCGTCCTTCATCTGGGCGGGGAAAAGCTGCAGGTCGAAGGACAGGCCGTAGTCCTTCAGCCGGGCGACATTGGCGCGCACCCTGGGGTCGATGACCTGATCGGCGGAGGCGGCGAAGCGGAAGGCCGGCGTTTCGTGCCAGTGCAGTTGCATGCGCACGCCGCGCAGCAGGGGGTATTTCATCAGCCGGTCGATCTGGGGACGGACATCGTCCACTGTCATGTCGGCATAACCGACAATGGCATGCGGCCAGCCGGTTTCGTCGGCGGTCTTCTGCAGGAAGGCGACTTCCTTCTCGAAATCCTCCTTGGCCCAGTTGGTCTGGACATAGACTGCCTTTTCGACGCCCGAGCCTTTCTGGTCCTCGAGGAATTCCCCGATCGGATAGTCGCGGCGGATCGGCTCGTAAGGGCCGAAGATGCGCGGCACCATCGGCCCGACCAGCCAGGGCTGATCCTGCTGGCGCCAGATGTGAAAATGCGCGTCGATGGCTTTCTGCATCACGATACCCTTTTCCAGATTGTCGAAGCCGCCGGGGCGGGGCGGGCGAGCGACAGGATGAAATCGGTGAGACTCCTGAGCGACGAGCCGTCGATGAGATCGTCGAGGTCTGGCAGGATGGCTTTGAGTGCTGCTGTTTCAGGGTGGAAACGTGGATCGCCGGCCAAAGGTGTGGCAAGCGACAGCCGGAAGGCGCGGGCGCTCAGCCGGCGCATCGCTGTTACCAACGCGCCACGATCGCCGCGCTCCAGCGCATCCGAAAGGATGACGATTGCTGCACCGCGCGCAAAGGCGGAGAACCGTGGCACGGACAGGAATGCGAGCAAGGTCGGTCCCATGCGGGTGCCGCCATCCCAGTCGTCGACCTGGGCCGCAGCGCGCGCCAGCGCCTGGTCGCGGTCGCGGATGCGCAGCGCCGAGGTGATGCGGGTGAGCCGCGTGCCGAAGGTGAAGATTTCGGCGCGATCCGCGCCTTGCACCACTGCATGCGCGAGCTTGAGATAATCGGCGGTGTGCAATTTCATCGAGCCGGAGATATCGATGAGCATCAGCAGCTTGCGCGGCACCGTCTGTCGGCGGCGAAGCTGCGGCGAGGGGATATCGCCATCGGCGCTGACGATTTCGCTGAGCGAGCGACGCAGGTCGAGCTTGCCGCGCGAATGGGTGCGCACGGTGC
The DNA here is from genome assembly GCF_053714315.1 of Mesorhizobium sp. PL10. Taxonomy (NCBI): domain Bacteria; kingdom Pseudomonadati; phylum Pseudomonadota; class Alphaproteobacteria; order Hyphomicrobiales; family Phyllobacteriaceae; genus Mesorhizobium; species Mesorhizobium sp. PL10. Next base: position 122,205 of record NZ_JBSKBR010000005.1, read on the forward strand.
GGAAGGAGCGGCGCGCGGGCAGGGCGGACGAGAGCTTGCGGCGAAAGGAACCGAGGTCATCGTCGTCGCGCTGGAAGTCGCGGGTGCTCAGTTGTTCGTTGGCCGACGACAGCTCGCCGCCCTTTTCCTGGCGTGTGGCCCGGTTCTCTTCCTCGCGCCTGCCGCCATCGTCCTTGATGCGTGTTTCCTCGTCTTCTTCGCCTTCGACGGAAGGTTGGCCATCGCCATGGAAGTGGCTGCGGAAATGCGCCTCGAATTCATTGCGGCGGTCGGGTGGAGGCGCGAGCGTCGCAAGAGCCGCCTCGCGGACGTCGTTCATGGAGCGTGGGCCGAGCAGGGTTACGGCTTGCATGAAGCTGGAGACTTGTTCGGGGGCGATGGGGAAAGCGTGGCCGCGCAGCAGGCGTGCGAAATCGAGGAAGGGAGCGGCGGCGCGGGGCAAGCTCACCTCTCCCCGTTTACGGAGAGAGGATGCCGGCAGGCAGGTGAGGGGCAGCCCCGACATCGAAGGTTGGCGCTGCCCCTCATCCGCCCCTTCGGGGCACCTTCTCCCCGTAAACGGGGCGAAGGGGTCACCTAGGTCCCGGCTCACCCCAGCGCCTCCTCGACGATGCGGCCGAGCTCCGGCGCAATCTCGGTCAGGTCTTCCTCGTCCTTGATCAGCACACCGATGGCGCGGCGGAAGGCTTCCGGCCACGGGCTGCCGCCCTTCTCCAGGATGGTCGCGGCATTGGCCCACTCCACCGCTTCGGCGATGCCGGGCGGCTTGGCGAGTGGGCGGGCACGGATGGTCTGCACTGCGCCTGCCACGGCGCGAGCCGTCGCCTCCGCGACATCGCCGGCGCGCAGCATAATGATGGCGGCCTCGCGCTCGGCATCGGGATAGCCGATCCAGTGATAGACGCAGCGCCGGCGCAGCGCTTCGGCGAGTTCGCGGGTGCGGTTGGAGGTCAGGATGACGATCGGCTGCGCTTCGGCGCGAATGGTGCCACGTTCGGGGATGCTGATCTGGAAATCGGAGAGGAATTCCAGAAGCAACGCTTCGAATTCGTGATCGGAACGGTCGATCTCGTCGACCAGCAGCACGCGTTGCCGAGGTGCCCGCAGCACCTGCAGCAGTGGCCGGGCGATCAGAAACCGGTCGTCGTAGATGTCGATCTCGTGTTCGCCGGCATGGCGGATGGCGAGCAACTGGCGCTGATAGTTCCACTCATATAGCGCATGCGCGGCGTCGATGCCTTCATAGCATTGCAGCCGCACCAGATCGCGGCCGAGCAATTCGGCAATCGCCTTGGCCGCTTCCGTCTTGCCGACGCCCGGCGCGCCTTCGAGCAGCAGCGGCTTGCCCAAGCGGACGGCCAAGAAGATCGCGGTGGCCAGGCTTTCATCCGCCAGATAGCGCGAAGCGGCGAGGCGATCGGCAATCGCCTCGGGTGAGGCTGCGAGCTGCTCGGCACTTGCTTCTATCATCGCGTCCTCAGCCAGCCGCTTGCGCCTTCAGCGCGCGCAGGATCCGTTCAGGCGTGATCGGCAGCGTGTCGATGCGGACGCCGACGGCGTCAAAGACGGCATTGGCAACGGCGGGTATCTGCGGGTTGGCGCACATCTCGCCCGGTCCCTTGGCGCCATAGGGGCCATCCGCCGATGGACGCTCCAGCACGATGATCTCGGTTTGGGCGAGATCATCGGGTCCCGGCATCAGGTACTGGTTGAAGTCGGTGCCGCCATGGTCGCGATTGGGATAATAGGGTTCGGTCGTTTCGTAGAGCGCATGGGAGATACCCATCCAGGAGCCGCCGACCAGTTGCTGCTCGACCATCTTCGGGTTCAGCGCGCGGCCGATCTCGAAGATGTTCTTGACCGTCAGCACCGTCACTTCGCCGGTCTCGTCATCGACCTCGACCTCGGCCACCGTGCAGGCATGGGCGTAGCAGGTCGACGGCTTCATCGCCCCGGTCTCTTTCTCGGGATAGGAGCGCGGGATCAGGAACATGCCGCGCCCGGAGATCGAGCGGCCGCGCTTGAAATGCGCCGACAGCGCGACATCGAAGATCGAGATCGATTTTTGCGGTGCGCCCTTGACCAGTATGTTGCCCTGGCCGTCGGTCTCGAGGTCGGAGGCGTTCACCTCCAACTCCTCGGCGGCCACTTCCAGCATCACCTCGCGGGCTTCCTTGGCCGCCTGAATGACGGCATTGCCGGCGCGGTGGGTGCCGCGCGAGGCGAAGGTGCCCATGCAGTGCGGGCCGGTGTCGGTATCGGCTGTGTCGATGGTGACGCGGTCGGTCGGCACCCCGATGGTTTCTGCGCAGATCTGCGCCATGATCTGCTTCAGGCCCTGGCCGAGATCGACGGATGACAGCGTCACCATGAAATTGCCGGTCGGGGTCGAATGCACCAGCGCCTGCGTCGGGTCGCCGCCGAGATTCATGCCCGTGGGATAGTTGATCGCGGCGACGCCGCGCCCGCGCCTGATCGCCATCTCAAGCTCCCGTCTTGTAGGAGGACATCGCCATGTATTTCTCCGCCACCGGCCAGTCGGCGGCGCGCGAGGCCTCCTGCATGCATTCGATCAGGGCTGCCCCCTCGGTCGGCTGGCGATGCGCCTTCATGTCGCCATCGCGGTAGGCGTTGATGAAGCGGAATTCGAGCGGATCCATGCCGATCAGCCGGGCCAGCTTGTCCATCTGCACCTCCAGCGCAAAGTCGCCGATGGTGACGCCGAAGCCCCGCATGGCCGAGGAGGGCGTGCGGTTGGTGTAGACGCAATAGGTGTCGATCCAGACGTTCGGGATGGTGTAAGGCCCGGGATAGTGTGCGGCGCCCTTCTGCGCGCCATAGGGCGAATGGCGCGAATAGGCGCCGGCATCGGTATACCCCGTCACCTTGCGCGCGACGATGCGGCCATCCTTCATCACGCCGTCCTTGATGACGACTTTTTCGGCCGCGCGCGGTGAGGAAATCTGCATCTCCTCCTCTCGGCTGTAGATGAAGGAGACAGGACGCCCGGTGAGCTTGGCGCCGAGAATGGCGATCGGCTCGACGATCACGTCGACCTTGCCGCCAAAGCCGCCGCCGACCGTGCCGCCGACGAAGTGCAGTTTGCTGCCCGGCATTTGCAGGATGATCGAGGCGTTGTCGAGGGTGAAGAACATCGCCTGCGTGTTGGTGTAGCAGGTGAAGCGGTCATTGCTCTCGGGCACCACGACGCAGCCCGTGGTCTCGGTCGGCGCATGTTCGATCGGCGAGGATTGGTAGCTCTGTTCGAGGATATGGTCGGCCTCGGCAAAGCCTGCCTCGACATCGCCGAAGCGGACCTTGCGGCATTCGCCACTGTCATAGAGGTAATAGTTCTGGCCGTGATATTCGTTGACCAGCGGCGCCCCGGGCTTCAGCGCTTCCTCCATGTCGAACACGGCCGGCAGCACCTCGTAGTCGACCTTGACCTTGGCAGCGGCCTCTTGTGCGGCGCGTTCGGTCTCGGCCAGCACCGCCACCACGGCCTCGCCCTTCCAGCGCACCTTGCCGTCGGCCAACACCGTCTCGTCCTCCGGTCCGATCTGGATCAGGATCAGGATGGTGTAGACATTGTGCGGCACATCCTTGGCGGTGAGGATTTTCACCACGCCCGGATGTCTTTCAGCCTCCGACGTGTCGATCGAGCGAATGCGTGCATGATGGTGCGGGCTGCGCACCATTTTCAGATGGAGTGTGCCGGGAAAATTGCGGTCGGCGAAATAGGCCGTTTTTCCGGTGACGTGGCCCGGCGAATCCAGCCGTGGCCGCCCCTGGCCGATCTCGTGCAGGCCGTCTTTGCGCTGATCGGCGAAATAGTTTTTGCGCAATTCCATTCTTTTGGTCCCCTCAGGCGGCGTTCTGCGAATTGGCGCGCGCGGCGGTGAGCACCGCCTGGATGATCGGTTCGTAGCCGGTGCAGCGGCAGATGTTGCCGGACAGCGCCTCGACCACGTCCTCGCGGCTGGGGTTGGGCGTGTGGTCGAGCAGCACCTTGGCGGCCATGATCATGCCCGGCGTGCAGAAACCGCATTGCGTGGCGAAGGCGTCGAGGAAGGCGCGCTGCAGCGGATGCAGAACGCCGGCTTCAACGAGGCCTGATGTCGTCGTAATCACCGCGCCATTGCAGGTTTCGGCCAAGGTCAGGCAGGAGAGCCGTAACTCACCGTCGATGATCACCGAGCAGGCGCCGCAGGTGCCCTGATGGCAACCGCCTTTGGGCGATGTTTCGCCGATCTTGTCACGCAGCGCATGCAGCAGCGTCGTGCCGCTGTCGACGAATTCGGCCTTTTCCGAGCCGTTGAGCGTGAACTGGACCGGGACCTTTGCCATGTTTCCTCCCTTGCGCGCCTGCCCCGAGGGGCAAGCGCGCGCCCCCCGACGTGTTGTCTGGTTAACTCAGCAGTAGCCGCCCGAGATGCACCGGCAGAACTTCAGCGCGATACCAAGCGCTGGCAATCGGATCGGTGATGGGCGAAGTGCCTTTACCGGCGGCGGCCAGGGCCGCCGCGATGCCGTCCTGGTCAAGTTTCCTGCCGATCAGCGCCTTTTCCGCTGCGCGGGCGCGCATCGGCCGGTCTGCCATGCAGCCCAGCGCAATCCGCGCTGACGACACTGTGCCGTCGGCGGCCTGTTCGAGCATCGCTGCGATGCCGAGGACCGAGACGCCCTTCGGCTTGACCCGCGATATCTTCAGGAAGCGGAAGCTGCCATCCTTTGGAAGCGCGAAGCTCACTGACGTAACGATGGCGCGTCTGTCGTCCCGCTTGGCCAGGAAATTCTCCAAAGATAATTCCCCATCATCGGTGCCAATGGTGGCGTCGAGCGCCAACAGGGCGACAGTGAAGTCGCCATAGGGCGCGGGCGCAAACAGATTGCCGCCGACGGTGGCCATGTTGCGGACCGCCGGGCCGCCAACGGCGCGCGCGGCTTTGGCAATGGCGTCGAGGTCCGGATGGCGGGCGATCGCCGCCATCGTCACCGAAGCGCCGATGCGGGCCGTGCCGCCCGATACTGCGATGCCGGACAGGGTCGGGTCGGTCGAGCGGACAAGGCCGGTGACGGAGACATCGCCTTCATTGGTGGCGCGCACGACCAGCGTGCCGCCGCCGAGATAGCGTGTGCCGGCGGCTTTCAAAGCTGCGTTGGCATCCTTCACCGTCGGGAATGTCTGGAGGGCAAGCGCCATGGCGGGCTCCTTGGCTCAGCTCTGGCCGGCGAAATGGCTCTTCAGAGCGTTGAAGCCGCCCTGGAAGACGTTGGCGCCCATGCCGGCGGCGATCTTGTCGGCTTCTTCGGGCGCGGCATCGAAGCTGGCGGTCCATTCGGCATAGGTGCGGTCGCCGTCGGTCACGCGGCGCAATTGCAGCGTTGCCTTGTGGTTGGTCAGCGGCTGCGGCGTCTCCAGTATGGAGTAGCTGACGAGGAAGTTTTTATCGGAGTAGTCGAGCAGTTTTTCGCGGATACGGGCGCCGCTGGCGAGCTCGAAATTGCGCACGCAGCCTATGGTGCCGGCGTCCTTGCCGTCCTCGATATGGCTCTCCACCATGCGTGGGTGCCAGCCTGGGAGGCCGTTGAAGTCGCGTATACGCGCCCAGACCTCTTCGACCGGTGCGTCGATGACGCTGGATATGGTGACATCAACCATGAGCTCGTTCCCTTGCAATCAAATTTGCATTCAAGGGTAGGGCGGCGGCCAGCGCGGCACTTATCAATGGGTCTTGCGGCCCTATCAAGGAGTCTGAAAAACGAGCAGATCGCCTAGGCCATCGCCCGCGCCGCCTCGCGGTAAAGCGTCGGCGGCACACCGACATGATCGCGGAAGAAGCGCGAGAAATTGCCCTGTGTGGTGAAGCCGAGATTGCAGGCGACCGAGATCAGCGGTTCCTGCGACCATTGCAATTGCCGCACGGCTTCCTCCATGCGCAGCGTGTTCCAGTACACGTTGGGTGTCAGATTGGTCTGTTCCTTGAACAGCGCAAAGAAATGCGGCCGCGACAGGCCGACGCTGCGGGCGACGTCATCGAACGAAATGCGCTCACAGACATTGGCCTTCATCAACTGGATCGCCTTGCGGACACGGAAATCCTGCATGGTGTTGATGCGGATGCGCGCCTCTTGTGGCGCTGAAGCGTCGGCGGCGTCGAGCACGGAGTCGATGAAGCGCTCGATCTCGTAATTGGCGATGTCGTCGACGCTTTCATTGTCGTTCAGATGATCGAGCAGATTGGCGGCTGCCTGGTGCAACCAGGGCTCGAGCGTGATCGCGGCCTGCGCAAACAGCGGCGCCGACGAAGGCAGGTCACGGCGCCGGCGCGCCCAGTCGGGATCGATGTAGAAGGCGAGGAACAGACCCGGCCTGCCATTCTGCGACAGGATATGGCTATGCGGCTGGAAAGAGTTGATCCCTGCCGCGGTGCCGGGACCCAAGGCCACCGTCTCGCGGCCGATGGTCATTTCGCCGGCCGTGCCTTCCAGCCAGATGATGATATGGGCCTCGACATGGGCGTGGGTAACGAAGTCGCTGGCGACATTCAGGACAGAAACATGTCCGAACCGGCCCCAATAGAGCCTGATCGCGTCCGTCATGGGTATATCCTCCCGCAGACGACTGGCCTCCCTTCGCCTGCATTGGCGATTGTGCGGCTGAGTTTAGGTTCGCGTCAAGGTATGGAGGTTTGGATGGGCGCCGATGCTGATCCATGCCAGCCGATTTTCAGACTGCGCGATAGGTAGAAAAGAGAATAGCGCTGACGCTGGTTTCTCGTTCTCCCACAAGGGGGAAGGGAAGTGGAACTTTAAACCGAGACCGTCATGCCGCCATCGACATAGAGCGTGTGGCCGTTGACGAAGGACGATGCGTCCGACGCCAGGAAGACGGCGGCGCCGATCAGTTCGTCGACGGTGCCCCAGCGGCCGGCCGGCGTGCGCTTTTCCAGCCAGGCGGAGAATTCGGCGTTGTCGACCAGCGCCTGGTTCATCTCGGTACGGAAATAGCCGGGCGCTATCGCATTGACCTGCAGGCCGTGTTTCGCCCAATCGGTGCACATGCCACGAGTCAGGTTGCGGATCGCGCCTTTGGTCGCGGTATAGGGGGCGATGTTGGGCCGGGCGAGTTCGCTCTGTACCGAGCCGATGTTGATGATCTTGCCCTTGCCGCGCGCGATCATGTGACGAGCCACCGCCTTGCCGGCATGGAAGGCGCCGGAGACGTTGGTCTTGAACAACCGCTCCCACTGCTCCTCGGGAAAATCTTCGAGCGGGGCGCGGAACTGCACGCCGGCATTGTTGATCAGGATGTCGATGGGACCGATTTCGGCCTCGATACGGGCGACATCAGCATCCACCGCGCGAAAATCCGTCACGTCGAAGGTCGAGGCGTGCGCCTTGAAGCCGGCATCGCGCAAGCCTGCGACAGCATTGGCGACTTTGTCCGCCTCGCGACCGTTGAGCACGACGCTTGCGCCATGTTCGGCAAGGCCGCGCGCCAGCGCCAGGCCAATGCCCTGGCTGGAGCCCGTGATGAGTGCCAGCCGCCCGCCAAGGCTGAACAGGGATTTCGGTGTCAACTCAATGGTTTCCAGCGAAAGGTTTTAGTCGTTGCGCCTGAAGTTGCGGATGCGGTCGAACAACACCGCGAGCAGGATAGCGCCGCCGATGAAGACACCTTGCCAGAAAGCGTTGATGCCGAGCAGGCCCAGGCTGTTGCGGATCACTTCGATGAGGGCAGCGCCGACAATGGCGCCGAAGGCGGTGCCGACGCCGCCGGCGAGGTCCGCACCGCCGATGACGGTGGCGGCGATCACCTGCAGCTCCATGCCGTTGCCGAGGTTGGTGGTGACGGCGCCGAGCCAGCCGGTCTGGATGATGCCGGCAATGCCTGCCGAGAGCGCCGAGATCATGTAGACGGCGACCTTGATCTGGCGTACGGGAACGCCGGTCAGCGTCGCCGCATGCTCATTGCCGCCGATGGCGAAGATGTGCCGGCCGAACTTGGTCCAGCGCAAGGTGAAGCCGGTGATCAGCGCCAAAATGATCATGTAGAGCACGGGATTGGCGATGCCGAACACCCAGGCGCCGCCGCCCAGTGCCAAGAGCTTGTCGTGGTCGGGGCCGAACTGGAAGACCACGGTGTTGTTGGAAGCGACCATGGCCAGGCTGCGCGCGATCGACAGCATGCCCAGCGTCACCACGAAGGGTGGAAAGCCGAGATAGGCGATCAGCACGCCGTTGAAAGCGCCGATGGCGAGCGCGGTCGCAATCGAGGCGAGGATGCCGATCTCGATCGAATAGCCGGCATGCATGGTGACGGCCAGCACCATGGACGACAGACACAGCACCGAGCCGACCGACAGGTCGATGCCGCCGGTGATGATGACGAAGGTCATGCCCAGCGCGATGATGGCAACGAAGGTGATGTTGCGGGTGATGTTGTAAAGGTTCTTCGAGGTGGCGAAGGCGTCGGTGGCAAACGACAGGAAGATGCAGGCGAGGATGACGGCGATCACCACCCAGAAGGTCTGGTTGGAGAACATGCGCGACAGAAAAGTGTGCTGTTTCTGCGCGATCGTCTGGTCAAGGGTGACTGCCATTATCGACCTCTCCTGCCGATGGCCAAGTGCGCCGGCGTGGTTGACTGCGTCCTGCTCATGCCACTTGCTCGATGGCTCCGGTGATCAGCCCGGTGACTTCCTCGGGCGAACTTGAAGCAATGGTCTTGTCGGCGACCTTCCGGCCGCGCCGCATGACGATGACGCGATCGGCCACGTCGAAGACGTCGGGCATGCGGTGGCTGATCAGTACGACTGCGATGCCCTGATCGCGCAGATGGCGGATCAGATTGAGCACCTCGGCCACCTGCCTGACCGAAATAGCCGCCGTCGGCTCGTCCATCAGCACGATCTTGGCCTGCGACAGCATGGTGCGGGCGATCGCCACGGCCTGGCGTTGGCCGCCCGACATCTGCTTGACGAGGTCGCGGGGCCGCGTTTCCGATTTCAGCTGAGCGAAAAGCTGGCCGGCGCGCTTGTACATGGCGGCGTAGTCGAGGACGCGGAACGGTCCGACGCCCCGGCGCAGCTCGCGGCCGAGATAGACATTGGCGGCGGCGGTGAGATTGTTGCACAGCGCCAGGTCCTGGTGAACGATCTCGATGCCGTGCTGGCGCGCATCCGCCGGCTTGTGCAGGATCAGTTCCTTGTCTTCCAGCCGCATGATCCCGTGGCTCGGGTGGAAATTGCCGGCGATCATCTTGACCAGCGTCGACTTGCCGGCGCCGTTATCGCCCATCAGGCCGACAACCTGTCCCGGCTCGATCGCCAACGAGACATCGTTGACCGCCTGGATGGCGCCGAAATGTTTCGAGATGTTGGTGAGTTCGAGAACCGCCACCAGACTTTGCCTCCCATGTTTTGGCCGCCGGTCGTTTGCCTCAGCCCTCGCTATCTCAACGTCCTCCCAGAGGCAGCGATAACCGGCATTTACGCAAAGCCTGTGCGGTCGTCAATTGTCAGACGAATAAGAAAGCAGCTTATATCGAATGGTTTGTGCCGCAGGAATCTAAAAATCAGTTTTGTAGGACAAATAGGATTGACGTTGGCCGCGAGCCGATATTAGCTGGATGCTGGAGGGCATCCAGCCGACCCCACGCCGGCTTGCCGGGCGGGTCAGCAGGGATGTGCGGTCTGCGCAGGTTCCATTCGAACCTGACTGACCGAATTGAAAATGCTTATCGATCCGGCCTGGCCACACGAGCGCTCGCATGACGATCCTCGGTCCGCCGCATCCGGGTTGGTCTGTGTGGCGGGCACGCCGTGTCCGTTTGTTTGCAAAGGGAGGACTGACATGAGGAAAACACTTTTGCTTGCCGCCGTCGCCGCCATGGCGCTGGGCGCCGGGCCGGCTTTGGCCAAGAAGCAGCTCGTCATCGTGGTGAAAGGTCTCGACAATCCGTTCTTCGAGGCCATCCACCAGGGCTGCGAGAAATGGAACAAGGAAAACGCCAGCTCGGAATATGAATGCTTCTACACCGGCCCGGCGTCGACCTCCGACGAGGCCGGCGAGGCGCAGATCGTTCAGGACATGCTGAGCAAGGCCGACACGGTGGCGATGGCGATTTCGCCGTCCAACGCGCCGCTGATCGCGCAGACGATCAAGACCGCCAATCCGACGATCCCGATCATGACCGTCGACGCCGATCTCGCCAAGGAGGATGCAGCCCTTCGCAAGACCTATCTCGGCACCGACAACTATCTGATGGGCAAGAAGATCGGCGAGTACATCAAGAAGGGCAAGCCGAACGGCGGCACGATCTGCACCATCGAAGGCAATCCGGCGGCCGACAACATCCTGCGCCGCGCGCAAGGCATGCGTGACGCGCTGTCGGGCAAGGAAGGCCTCGCGGCACTGGCCGGCGAAGGTGGCTGGACCGAAGTTGCCGGTTGCCCGGTGTTTACCAATGACGACGGCGCCAAGGGCGTTCAGGCGATGACCGACATCCTCGCCGCCAACCCCAAGCTCGACGCATTCGGCATCATGGGCGGCTGGCCGCTGTTCGGCGCCCCGCAGCCCTATCGCGACCTGTTCGGGCCGCTCAAGGACCGCATCGCCAGCAACGATTTCGTCATCGGCGCCGCCGACACGATCGGCGACGAAGTGGCGATCGCCAAGGATGGGCTGGTGACCGCGCTGGTCGGCCAGCGGCCGTTCGAAATGGGCTACAAGGCGCCGTCGGTGATGATCGATCTCATCGAAGGCAAGGCCGTCGCCGATCCGGTGTTCACCGGCCTCGACGAATGCACCAAGGATACGGTCGACACCTGCATCCAGAAGTAGTTTCGGCAATACCGGGGCGTCCTTTGAGGGCGCCCCGTCACATCCCTCAGGGACAAGGACAGGCAGCATTGTCGGGGCGGCAAGCTCCGGCTTTGACGGGCCCATGCGCCTTTGCTTCGACGAAGGTTGGCTTTCGGCGAAGAGATGCCGGGCACGGACAATTCCGGACGATTTCCCAGCGACATATTGCCGATGCCGGAACAAGATGCCGGACGACACATCCAGAAAGCGATCCGCCAGGGCGCAAGCGCCGGCCAGCCCGCCCGCAAAGGCCGTTCGACGGCCGGATATGGCGTGGAACCCGGGCTCCAGCGTGCACGCCTCTCTGGCCAGCGAAATCGGGCTGAGGATCGTGCGTGGCGACTATCCGCCGGGCACCATCCTGCCCAATGAAGCCAAATGGTCCGAGATTTTCAACGTCAGCCGCTCGGCTGTGCGCGAAGCGATCAAGATGCTGATGGCGAAAAGCCTTTTGGCGTCGCGCCCCAAGATCGGCAGCTGGGTCGAGCCCAGGGAGCGCTGGAACCTGCTCGACCGCGATGTGCTGGCCTGGTATGCGGCTGGACCGGACCGGGAGGCGTTCCTGCGCACCGTACAGGAGTTCCGCCACATCATCGAGCCGGAAGCCAGCGCCTTTGCCGCGATCCGGCGCACCGACGAGCAGATGGCCGAGATCAGCCAGGCCTGCCGCGAGATGGGCGAGGCGACGAGCCTGCAGCAGCGCATCCGCGCAGACACGCGCTTCCATCTCGCCATATTGCGGGCGTCAGGCAACGATCTCCTGGTGCCGCTCGGCGTGCTGATAGAATCGGCGCTCGACCACCTGTTCGTCTTCGTTACGCGCGAGCACAGCGACCAGCGGCGGGCGCAGTCCCTGCATGAGGCAATCGAAAAGAACGTTCGCCTCAAACGCCCGGCCGCCGCCCGCAACGCGGTCCACAGGCTGCTTGCCAACACCGACGAGGTTGTCGAGCGGTCGCGGCGGTGATTTCAGACGGCAGCCAGAAGCGAGGCAATGCGCGAGGCGCGTATCGCTGAGTTCAGATCGTCTGCTTCTTGCCGTCCTTCATCGGCATCAGGTCGACGCCGTTCACCTTGGCGACATGGGTCGCCAGCATCGGCACGAACTGTTCGGCCGGGCCGGTGGTATGGGCGCCGGCAAAGGAATTCTTTGTGGCATTGCCGAGCGGGTTGGCGATGCCGGCAGCACCCGCCATCGATTCCAGATAGGTCAGGTCCTTGAAGGCATTGGCGATGGTAAATTTGTGCGCGTCGCGGTCGCCTTCCAGCGTCCAGCGCATGAAGGTCTGGTAGAAGCCGCAATCCATGCGACCGTTGCGGATGACGCTGTCGAAACGCGGCGGCGAGATGCCGACCTTCTCGGCCAGCGCCAGCGCTTCGGAATAGATAGCGGCGTAGCCCAGTGAAATGAAGTTGTTGAGCAGTTTCATGCGGTGGCCGTCGCCGGTGTCGCCGATGTGCACGATGCGCCCGGCCCAGGTTTCGATCACCGGCTTCACGCGGGCAAAGAGCGCATCGGGCGCGCCGACCATGGCGTCGAGCGTCCCTTCCCAGGCTTCCTTCGGTGTACGGCTGAGCGGGGCATCGACAAAGTCGACGCCGATCTCCTTCAGTTCCGCCGCCAGCGCCACGGTCGAGACCGGATCGGAGGTCGAGCAGTCGACGACGACGGAGCCCTTTTTAAGGCCCTCCTTGAGGCCGCCTGGGCCGCGGATGATGGCTTCGACCTCGCGCGAGCCGGTGACACAGATGAAGACGATGTCGGATGCCGCCGCTACTTCACGCGAGGTTGCCGCTTCCTTTGCGCCGCGGCCAAGCAGGTCCTCCGCCGGCTTGCGGTTCTTGCGGCCGAGGAAGGTCAGGCCATAGCCCTTGTCGACGATGTTCTTGGCGATGCCGTGCCCCATCAGGCCAAGCCCGATGAAGCCGATTTCTTCGCGCGCGGCGGTCGTATTCATGTCGTGTCGTCCTGTTTGCAATGATTGATATCTGGCGCCGCCGTTTTGCGGGCGAGGGTGGTTGCGGAACGCTATATTGTCTGACAATACACAGAAATCCTAGGCATTGGAGGCGAAAATGACGAAGCGGATCATGTTCACCGGCGGCAGCGGCAAGGCCGGGCGCCATGTCGTGCAGTATCTGGTCGAGCAGGGTTGCCAGGTGCTCAACATCGACACCAAGCCGCTCGACAATCCCAAGGTGCGCACGCTGATCACCGACATCACCGACAGCGGCCAGGTGTTCAACGCGCTGTCGAGCTATATGGGCCTGCACGAGTTCGACCCGTCGCTGCGGCCGCAGCCGGTCGACGCGGTGGTGCATTTCGCCGCCATCCCGCGCATCATGATCACGACCGACAATGAGGTGTTCCGCATCAATGCGATGGGCACCTACAATGTCATCGAAGCGGCGGTGAAGCTCGGCATCAAGAAGGTGGTGATCGCCTCCAGCGAGACGACCTATGGCGTGGTGTTCGCCAACGAACCACGCGACCCCAAATATTTCCCGCTCGACGAAGAGTATGACGTCGACCCGATGGACAGCTACGCGCTCTCCAAGGTCGTCAATGAGCACACGGCGCGCGCCTTTGCGCAGCGCAACGGCACCGACATCTACGCGCTTCGCATCGGCAACGTCATCGAGCCGCACGAATATTCGCTGTTTCCGAAATGGTTCGCCGATCCGGGCTTCCGCAAGCGCATCGCCTGGAGCTATGTCGATGCCCGCGATCTCGGCCAGATCACGCTGCGCGCCGTCGAAAAGGACGGGCTCGGCTTCCAGGTGTTCAACGCCGCCAATGACGACACCTCATCCGACCTGCCTACAGCTGAACTGTTGAAGCGGTTCTACCCCGATGTGCCGGTCAAGACGAAGCTCGGCGAGTACGAAACGCTGCTGTCCAACCGCAAGGCCCGGGACATGCTTGGCTTCCGTCCCGAGCACAGCTGGCGCAAATACGTCAAATAGGGCTGGCAAATAGGGTTTTGGGGGCAAGGTTGTAAGCTGATCTGTGCACAGCCTCAGGCTTTGCCGCCGGCGTGGCCGGCCCCGCTTGACAGCCTTCGAAATCCGGACTTTGTGGAATGTATGAGGGACGGAAAGCCGAATAAGGGAAACAAGCCCGACAAGGCGGCGCCCGCCGAGCGCCCGTCGGCGCTTCGTCGGGCCGACGCAACCCGGGTGCCCGGCTCCAGCGTGCATGCCTCGCTGGCCAGCGAAATCGGGCTGAGGATCGTGCGTGGCGACTATCCGCCGGGCACCATCCTGCCCAATGAAGCCAAATGGTCCGAGACCTTCAACGTCAGCCGCTCGGCGGTGCGGGAAGCGATCAAGATGCTGATGGCAAAAAGCCTTTTGGCGTCGCGCCCCAAGATCGGCAGTTGGGTCGAACCCAAGGAACGTTGGAACCTGCTCGACCGCGATGTGCTCGCCTGGTATGCGACCTCACCCGACCGCGAAGTGTTCCTGAAGACGGTGCAGGAATTCCGCCACATCATCGAGCCGGAAGCGACCGCCTTCGCCGCCATGCGGCGCACCGACGAGCAGATGGCCGAGATCAGCCAGGCCTGCCGCGAGATGGGCGAGGCGACGAGCCTGCAGGAACGCACGCGCGCCGATACACGCTTCCATCTCGCAATATTGCGGGCGTCGGGCAACGATCTTCTGGTGCCGCTCGGCGTGCTGATCGAATCCGCCTTCGATCATCTGTTCACCTTTACGACGCGCGAGCTCGACGACCTGGCGCACGCCCAGCAGCTGCATGAGGCGATCGAGAAGGCCATCCGTCTGCAGCGGCCGGAAGCTGCCCGCAGCGCGGTGCGCAAGCTGCTCGCCAACACCGACGGCGTCATCAACTCAAGATAGAAGCAGGGCCCCGCAGGCTATCCTGCCAAATGCTGCTTGGTGAGCGCTATCAGCAAAGCCTGGTCGCGGGCGGCGTGCTCGGGGCGGTTGACCACTTCATTGCCATTGACGATCGCACTCCAGAAGCCGCGCAGTTCCTCGACGAACGCTTCGCCGTAGCCGGCGCGCAAATCCTTCGTCGAGAGTGTGTGGCCGTCCGATGTTTTCACCGTCAGCCGGGTCGGATGATGGTTGAGCCAGGGCGAGGGGAATTCCAGCTCGAGGCTGGCATCGTCGAAGAACAGCGTGATGCGCTCCTTGTAGTCAGCAAGTTTCGGCACCGTCAGATGCGTCATGGTCCACAGTGCCTGGCCATCGAGCAGCTTCACCGCGCCTTGGCCGCCGTCGCCATTGGCGAAGATCTGCGCGCCGACAACCTCGCCATCGGGCACGCCGAGCGCGTCGAGCAGGCCGTGCACGGCATTGACATCGTGAATCAATGCGGAGCTGTAAGCGCCGGTAAATCCACGGAAAGCAAGCTCGGTCAGGGGCAGGCCAATGGCGTGCTCGACCTGTTTCTTCTGCGCGGCTTGAGCGGCGGCAATCAGCTCCTTGGGAATATCGCTGCCGCGCTTGTAGTGTTGGTGTGCGATGAACGGCCAGGCGTCGGGATCGTTGACCTCGACCGAGACGGAACGCAGCGTCTTCGCCGTGCCGGGCAGCGAGGCCAGCGCCAGCCGGTAGCTCGGATCGAAGCGCTTCATGTAGCCGACCTGCATGACCTTGCCGGCCTTGTCGCGCGCAGCGACGATCTCGGCGATCTCCTTCGGTGAATAGCAGAGCGGCTTTTCGCAGAAGACATGCAGGCCACTCTCAAGAGCCGCCAGCACCTGCTCGTGATGTAGCGGGTCGGGGGAGCCGATGACGACGGCGTCGGGCTTCTGGTCGAACAGCTGCTCCGACGTTTCGAAATTGGCGATGCCGTGGATGTCGGTGACGTATTCGCGCGAAACCTTGGACGGGTCGGCGACGCCGACCAGGTCGAACAGGTCGCCGAGTCGCAGTAGGTTCGGAATATGCTCGACTTGCGAAATCATGCCGGCGCCGATGACGCCGACTCGTATCCGGCTCATGCTGCTACTCTTGATTTTTAGAGACCATGATCTTTGTCCGAAAACCGTTCCCACTTTTCGGGATCATGGTCCTGGTGCCGATGGCCGATTGCCGATCTGCGCCAAAAGCCCGGCGATCTCGGCTTCCACCGCCTTCAAATCCTCGCCGCCCGACATGATCGAAATCACCTCGTCGCGGGAAATATCCGACTTGGCGTAGGTGCCGCGGTTGCGGCCGCGGTTGAGCAAGGTGAAAGTGTCGCCGACGGGGTAGGCGTGGTGGATGTTGTGGCTGATGAAGATGACGGCCAGTCCGCGCATGCGCGCCTCGATGATGAATTTCAGCACCATCGCCGCCTGATGCACGCCGAGCGCCGAGGTCGGTTCGTCGAGGATCAGCACCTTGGCGCCGAAATGCACGGCGCGCGCGATCGCCACCGACTGGCGCTCGCCGCCGGACAGCGTACCAACGGCCTGCGTCGGGTCGCGCACGTCGATGCCGATATCGGCCATCGCCTGACGCGCAATGGTATTGGCACGGTCCTTGTCGATGCGCGAGAAGGGCAGGCTGCTCTTCGTCGGCTCGCGGCCGAGGAAGAAATTGCGTGTGATCGACATCAGCGAGATCATGCCGAGATCCTGGAAGACGGTGGCGACACCGAGGTCCTGCGCGTCGCGCGGGCTGCGGAAGGCGACCGGCTTGCCGTCGACGAAAATCTCGCCCTTGGTCGGCCGGTGCACGCCCGACAGCACCTTGATCAGCGTCGACTTGCCGGCGCCGTTGTCGCCGAGCAGGCAGTGGACCTCGCCGGGATAGACCTTGATGTCGATGTCCTGCAGCGCGCGCACCGAGCCGAAATTGACGGAGACGCCGCGCAATTCCATGGCCGGCTGGATTGTCTGGGCCGGCTGGATGTTTTGGGCCGGATTGGTCATTTGCCGCCTCCGCGTCCGAGCGCCTTGAGGCGAATGTAGTTGTTGACCAGCACCGCCATCAGGATGACGATGCCGAGGAAGACCTTGAACCAGTCGGTGTCGATGCCGGTGTAGAAGATGCCCATCTGCACCAGGCCGAAGATCAGCGCGCCGAACAGCACGCCATAGACGGTGCCGTAGCCGCCGGTGAGAAGCACGCCGCCGATGACCGCGGCAATGATGGCTTCGAACTCCTTCAGCAGGCCGCGCGTGGTGTCGGCGGAACCCGCCTCCATCACCTGGATGGTGGCAAGCAAGGTCGCCGCACAGGCGGTGTAGATGAACAGCGCGATCTTCACCCGGTCGACCGGCACGCCGACGTTGCGGGCGGCGTTGAGGTCGCCGCCGGTGGCGAAGATCCAGTTGCCGTATTTGGTCTGCGTCAGGACATAGCCGGCAAGCGCGGTCAGGCCGAGCCACCAGACGATCGACATCGGAATGCCGACGACGAATGGGATGCCGTCGGTGCGGGTGGCGATCCAGCCCTGCGTGCCCATCCAGTGGAAGAAACCGGTCAGGAGATGGCCATTGAACAGGCCTGATGTGGCCGGGTCCGGCGCACCGTCGAGGATATAGGGGATCTGCGTGCGGCCGGTGACGGCGCGGGTGATGCCGATCGACAGGCCGCGCAGGATATAGAGTGAGGCCAGTGTCACGATGAACGAGGGCAGGCGGGTCTTCACGACGATCAGGCCGTTGAGGTAGCCGGTGAGGATGGCGACCGCGAAGGCGCAGGCGATGCCGCCCCACAACGGCAGGCCCCAATATTTGACCGTGAGGCCGATGACGACACCGGCAAAGCCGACCATAGAACCGACCGAAAGATCGAACTCGCCGGCGATGATGAGCAAAGCGGCGGCGGTGGCAATGATGCCAAGCTCCGCCGCCAACGTCAGGAAGGTCATGGACCCCTGGAGCGAGTAGAGATTCCCGGCACCGGGCAGCAGCGCGAAGATGACGATTGTGGCGATGAGGCCACCGGCGGCGCCCGCTTCGGGCCGGCGCAGCCATTGCGTCAGCCGGCCGGTTTTGGCAAGCCTCTCATCGGCGCCGGCGGCGCGCTTCGACGTCATGCCGAAGCGGTCTTTCGCTGGTGCTTCCGAAGGTATCGCCTTGTCTTCCACGACAGCCATTAGGCTCCCCAATCGCTCAATTCGCAATGTCGATGACTGCAGGGAAAGCGCCACGGGGCCTTCCCCTACAGAGATCGTTCAGGCCTTAGCGGATGCCGTCCTTGGCGAGCGCCAGGATAGCCTTGGCCTTGTCGGGCGTATCGATGAACAGCGGGCCGGTATAGGCGTTGTTCTGCGGCCAGAAGCCGTGCGTTGCGTGCTCGACCAGATAGATCACCGGCAGGTAACCCATCAGATATTGCTGCGCGTCCATGCCGAAGCCCATTTCGCCGGCGACCACCGAGTCCAGGACCTCGGGGCTGATGTCGAAAGTGTAGAGCTTGATCTTGCCGAACAGTTCCTTCTGGCGGAAGAACGGGATCAGCGGGTTGGCCGCGGTGGCGCCCAGCGCGAACACGGCCTGGGTGTCGGGATGCGCCGACAGATAGGCCTCGGTGCGGCGCTGGATGTCGGCCGGATCGGGCGACACGGTCAGCACTTCGGTGCCGCCGCCAGAAGGCTTCAACCCGTCATTCAAACCCTGGCAGCGCTGGTCGAGGCTGACATTGCCGACCTCGTGGTTGATGCAGACGACCTTGAGCGTGCCGTCCTTGGCCAGCCGTTCGCCGGCCTTTTTGCCGGAGTCATATTCGGAGACGGTGCCGACATAGAGCGTGGTGCCTAGCTCGGCGCCTTCCTTCTCGCCGGAATCGAGAACCACCATCGGGATGTTGGCGGCAAGACCTGCCTTGACCGATTTGCCGAGTGCATTGGCGTCCGCAATGGAGACGGCGATGCCGTCGGGATTGGTGGCGATGGCCGCGTCGAGCAGACGCGCCTGCTCGACCACGTCGAACACTTGCGGCGCGTAGTATTCGACTTTGGCGCCGGTCAGTGCCGCCGCATCGTCGACGCCGCGCTTGACCACCGACCAGTAGGGGTCGGAAGCCGAACCATGCACCACGAAAGTGATGCGGACATCCTTAGGGTCTTTCAGCCCGGCCGCATGGGCAATGCCTGTCATCATGCTTGCCGAGACGAGCGCGCCGAGCGCCAGTTTCAGAATGGTCTTCATGTCACTCTCCCATTGTCGTTGCAGTTCCAATTCCCTCTTTGCGCCGCAGGCCGACGGTTCGGCTTACAGCGCTGACCGGGTGGCCGCTTTGCGGGCCTTTGCCGGTGTCGATGCTCCGAGCCGCGCGCGAAGCTCCTCTCGCAACGGCTTCATGCCGATAATGTCGATGTCCTGCGCGCCGAGCCAGTCGCGAAAAGCCTGGTCGCAGAACAGTTCATACTCGTCGGTGCGGATATAGGCGGAGCGCGGCTCGATCAGCTCGAGTTCGCCCGGCGCGTTGAAGTGCAGGCAAAAGAAGGTCAGGCCTTCACGCACGCCTTCGACCAACGCCTTGTAGGCCGGCGCGATCGGCTTCGAACGCGGACGGCCCCAGGTCGTCTGGATAGCGGCGTCGAAGATGACAAAGCCTTTGGCGCGGGCCTCGGCAACGCCGCGCTGGAACGCCGCTTCGGTGACGCCAACCAGATTGTCGTTGGGCGCATAGGCCGACAGCGTTTTGGTCAGCAGCACCGGCAGGCGATATTCCAGGCCGAGCCGGATATAGATGCCGCAGAATTCGGGCGAGAGCGCCGTGCCCATATGGGCATCGAGATGGGTGACGTCGATGCCGGCGCGATAGGCGGTGTCGATCTGGGCGCGGAGTTCGGTCTCGACTGCCTGAGGTGCTGCCTTGCGGCGGGTGGTCGCGACATCGGGCCAGAAATAGCCGAACTCGTCGGTCAGGCCGGCGGCGCGCGAAGGCGACGTCAGCGGCCGCCATTTGTAGTGCTGTTTTTCGCTGTTGAGCGTCAGGTGGACGCCGAGATCGAGGGCGGGGTCCGCCGCCGCCGCCTCGGCCATCTCCGGGAACCACGGGCAGGGCACCATCACCGCACCGGAGCTGCAGGCGCCGAGCCCAGTCAGTTCGAGGAAAGCGCTGTTGGCGCCATGGCACATGCCGACATCGTCTTCATGCAGCACGATCTGTCGTCTGGAAGCGGCAGGGGCATTCATGAACGGGCACCGCCTGTCCGGCATGCCGCTCGCGAGGGTCTTCCAAAGTATGTCCCGTCCTGCATGGAACCGACCGTTTGCCCAACTGGACGCGATGGAACGCCCAAACTGGTTGTTCCAACAGGGCCACTTCAGCGAATTCGGATGGATACGATTTGCCAAAGGCCGGGATGGCTTGGTCCGATCGCGGCGGAGTGGTTCTTTCAAACCGCGCCGGCAAGCGTAGACCTGTGCCACCATCAAGTGGAGACTTGCCATGTACACCGCCGGCGAAGAAGAGATCGAAGCCATTGCCAGGGTGATCCGTTCGGGCGCACTGTTTCGCTATGGTGACAACAGCGAGTGCGACCGCTTCGAGGCGCGCTACGCCAGGCATCTCGGCGTCGAGCACTTTGCGCTTGCCGCAAGCGGCACCTATGGGCTCGCCGCCGGCCTGATCGGGCTCGGCATCGGGCCTGGCGATGAGGTGCTGGTGCCGGCGCACACTTATATGGCGACCGCTACCGCCGTGCTGTCAGTCGGCGCCATTCCGGTCATCGTCGATATCGACGAAAGCCTGACCATCGATCCGGTAGCCCTGCGCGACGCAATCGGCCCGCGCACCAAGGCGGTTATTCCTGTGCATATGTGGGGGGGGGCTTGCAACATGAATGCCATCATGGACATCGCCAAGAAGCGCGGCCTACTGGTTCTGGAGGACGTCTGCCAGGGCATTGGCGGCGGCTATGAGGGCAAGAAGCTTGGCTCCATCGGCCATGCCGGCGCCTACTCCTTCAACTACTTCAAGAACATGACCTCGGGCGAAGGCGGCGGCATCGCCACCAGCGATCCGAAGGTGGCGGAGCGTGCGCGCTGCGCCATCGATCCCTGCCATTTCTACTGGCAGGGCCGCAACGACAGCATCAAGCCGTTCGCCGGCATCGGCGCGCGCGCCTCGGAACTGATGGGCGCGATGCTCAACGTGCAGCTCGACCGGCTCGACGGCATCATCGAGGCGATGCGGGCCGAGAAGAAGAAGGTGCTGGCCGGCACCCGCCATCTCGGCAATCTAGGCCTGACGCCGTCACCGATGAACAGCCCGGAAGACGATTGCGCGGCGCAGGTGATGTATCTGCTGCCCAGCGAACAGGCGGCGCAGACTTTCTCCAAGACCATTCCGAGCGTCATTGCCGGCAAGACCGGCCGACACAATTTCACCCAGTGGGACCAGGTGCTGATGCATGAGGGCGCGCACCATCCGGCGCTCAACCCCTACACGCTGCCGGAAAACAAGGGCTTGCGGCTGACCTACGCCGACGATCTCGGCAAGGGCTCGCTCGACATCCTCAATCGCACGGTGATGGTGGCGATGAACCCGGCACACAGCGATGCCGAGATCGACGACATGATCCACAACATCGACGCGGCCGCGCGAGTAGCGCTTGAACACGCCTCGCTGGACGATGTCGAGGTGCGCAAGGCCGCACCCGTCGATCTGCAGAAATTCGACAGTGTGAATTGAGGCACGCCGGCTGGACCGGCTATTGCCGGTCCAGCCGCACGAAGGCGGCACGCAGCGCCAGCACAGCGCGCAGAATCTGGCGCTCGTCCATCGCGGCGTAGCCGAGCAGCAGGCCGTGTTCGGGCTCGCTCGAATGGTAATTGATCGAAATGCCCTGGACGTCCAGCCCCTCCTTGACGGCGGCGACGACGACGTCGATGTCCTTGTACGGCTTTGTGAAACTCGCCAACAATTGCATGCCGGAATCGTTCTCGGCCACCGTCAGCCATTCGGACAGATGTTCCTGGCACAGCTTGACGAAATTGGCCTGCCGGCGCGCATAGAGCCGGCGCATGCGCTTAAGATGCGTAGCGAAATATCCCTGCGTGATGAAGTCATTGACCGTCGCCTGCAGGATCAGCGGCGCGAACTGGCCGGTGATCGAGACGGCGCGGTCGAAGGGCACCGACAACTCGCGCGGCACGATGAGGTAGCCGATGCGTAGCGCCGGGATTAGCGTCTTGCCGAAGGAGCCGATATAGACGACGCGGTCGGCGTGATCGAGGCCACGCAAAGCCGGCACCGGCCGGCCGCGAAAACGGTATTCACCGTCATAATCGTCCTCGACGATCCAGGCGCCATGGCGTTCGGCGATGTCGAGCAGCTGCAGCCGCTCCTCGATGCGCATGATGGTGCCGAACGGCCACTGGCAGGACGGCGTCACATAGATCAGCCGCGGCGGCGGCAGATCGGGATCGGATAGGTGCCACCCGTGCCGGTTGACCTTTAACGGCGCGAGCTTGGCGCCGCTGGCGAGGAAGGCGCTCTTGGCGCCGAGATAGCCGGGCTCCTCCATCCAGACATGATCGCCCTCGTCCATCAGCACGCGCGAGGCGAGGTCGAGCGCTGCCTGCGCGCCGGTAACGACGATGACCTGGTCGGCGGTGCAGTTGATGCCGCGCGACAGGCTGATGGTCGAGGCGATGGCCTGGCGCAGGCCGGGATGGCCGGCAAAGGAGAGATATCCCAGCAGGTTTTCGTCGCGGCTGCGCGCATTGCGCGTGAGCAGGCTCGACCAGATGGTGAAAGGGAAGGACGCCGTCTCGGGTACGCCGGGGTGGAAGTTGATGACGCCGGCGTTGCGCGGCGGCTGCGGGCCGTTGACGATGGTCTGGCCGCGCCGCGACAATTTTTGCGGAGCGGCGAGGCCAGCCCGCAGCGAGGCCGGCGGGCGTTTCTGCTGGATCGGCGCCACCCAGGTGCCGGACCCGGCGCGCGCCTCGATAAAACCTTCGGCGAGCAGCTGGTCGTAAGCGGCAATCACCGTGTTGCGGCCGACCTTCAGATCCTCGGCCAGCGAGCGGGTCGACGGCAGCAACGTGTTCTGCTGGATCTGGCCGTCCAGAATGAAACGCCGCAAGGCACCGTAGATCTGCCGGTGCATCGGCTCGTCCGAGGCGCGGTCGACCGACATGATGTCGAGGGAAAGGCGCATGTGGTCGGCCAAGCTAGTCTCCGACGAACCTGGCTGCGCGGGCGATCTTTTCTTCGTTGAGCAGGCAGACGGTCTCGAGCACCAGCCGCCTGGTTTCGGCACGGACTTCGCGGCTGTTCTTCAGCGCGCGATGCACGGTGGCCGCGCCGAGTTCCGCCTTTTGCGCAATCTCACGGATGGTGCAAAGCCGTTCCATGCCGATTGCCGCCTCGAATGCCATGTCGCTCCTCCACCTGCATCAAGGCACGGCTTGCCGCCAGCCTCAAGCTGGAAACTCCTTGGAAAGTCCGACCTCCCCAAGCCGAATTATGCGATCCGCGCCGCCAGGGGAGGATGGCGGCGCGGATCGCCGGGCGCTTTCGCGTCGCTACCCCTACCGAGGCGCGCGCCCAACCGGCCAACCACCAGCCCCCCGGCGGTGGTCAGGCCAAGTCTCGTGTCGCTACCTCGAACCCGGCCTTGCGGGCCGTGGCGAGAAGCGAAGCGTAACCCTTCGTGGCATAGGTCAAGGGATTTGCCTTGGTCGGGTCCTGTTCGGCCTCGACGACGATCCAGCCTTCGAAGCCGCGCTTTGCGAGAGGCTTCAGCAATGCCAGGAAGTCGACAGAACCGTCGCCGGGCACGGTAAAGATCCCTTCCATCACCGCCGCCATGAAACTCATGTCTTCGCGCCGCGCCTTTTCGAGCACGGCCGCGCGGACGTCCTTGCAGTGGAAGTGCACGACGCGGTCGAGATGCCGGTGCAACAGAGAGGCCGGGTCGCCGCCCGAAAACAGGCAATGGCCGGTGTCGAACAGCAGGCCGACGCTTTTTCCTGTCGTCGCCATCAACCTGCCGACCTCGTCGTCAGTCTCGACGATGGTGCCCATATGGTGATGGAAGGCCATGCCGACGCCAAAGGCGGCCATACGATCGGCGAGCTCGGTCAGCTTCTCGCCATAGGCGGCCCATTCGCCATCGGTGAGGCGCGGCCGCTGCGAGATCGGCGCGAAAATGCCGTCATGGCGGCCGCGCGACGTGTCGGCATAGACGACGACCTTGGCGCCGAGGTCGCGCAGCAGCGTCAGATGCGGGGTGATGGCGGCGAATTCCTCGTCGACCGTGCGGTCGAGAATGCGGCCGTCATACCAGCCGGAGACGAGCTCCAGCCCGTAGGAGGACAGGATCGCTCCGAGCTCGTCGCTTCGCCTGGGAAATTTGCCGCCGAGCTCGGTGCCGCGATAGCCGGCCTGCCTGGTTTCCGACAGGCACGTCTCCAGCGGCGTGTCGCCGCCGAGTTCGGGAACATCGTCATTGCTCCAGGTGATGGGATTGATGCCGATCTTGACCGTCATGCCGCTGCTTTGCAGGCTTGGGGGAAAGCAATGCCGAGGCTGCAAACTGAAGGGAAAGAGGACCTGTCACTAGGTCCAGTTGAGGTGAATTCGGCAGAACCAATCGCGAGGACTAATGCTGCTCTTGCCGGCCGAAAGCAGCGCGCAGTTCGTCCTTGGCGTCCTCGAGCACTTTCCGGCGCTTCTGCGGCAGGTTCTTGCCGGCACGGTTGATGTAGAAATTGAGCATCGACATGGCCGACTGGAAGGGCTCGGCCTTGCGGCGGTCGCTGTGTTCGGCCGAGCGCTTGAGCGACGCCGCGATCTTTTTGGCATCGTCGGCTTCGAAGATGTGCTCCTCGAGGTCCATCGCATCGCTGTGTTCGGTCACGTCGGCGGACCATTTTTTCTTCGCGGTCATGGCAAACTCCTTCTCGTCGAAAACTCGGCACGGCGTTGCCGGTTCCGAAGAAATTGCCTGGGCGCTGGAGCCACGGATCGGAGCGCTGTGGCGCTGCCCGTCGCCACGAATGCGCCGATAGTGGCGCCAGCGTGGTCGACTTCCCGGAACCGCAGACAGGAAACGCCTTTGACCTCAACCGTCGCCAATCAGGCGAGCAGCCCCGGCATCGACAGCTCCTATGCCTGGATGCGGCTTGCCATCTCGATGCTGCTGGCGACCATCGGTGCGGTCGGCATGTGGGCCGTCGTGGTGGTGCTGCCGGCCGTGCAGGCGGAATTCGGCGTCGACCGCGCGGCGGCATCGATGCCCTACACCGCAACCATGGTGGGCTTTGCCGCCGGCAATGTGCTGGTCGGCCGCGCCATCGACCGCATGGGCTATTGGATCCCGGCGCTGATCTCATCGATGGCACTCGCCGCCGGACTGCTGCTCGCGGCGGCGTCGACGTCGATCCTGCAATTCACCCTTGCCCAGGGGGTGCTTATCGGACTTGGCTCATCAGTGATCTTTGGACCGTTGATCGCCGACATTTCGCATTGGTTCAACCGTCGACGCGGCGTCGCCGTCACGGCGGCGGCGGCGGGCAACTATCTCGCCGGAGCGCTGTGGCCAACCATCATGCCGACGCTGATCAACGCGGAAGGCTGGCGCTTCACCTATGCCGCGATCGGCATCTTTTGTCTGCTCACCATGATACCGTTGGTGCTTTTGCTGCGGCGCGGCGCTCCCGACGCGGCGGCAGGCTCGCCCGGAAGCCGGCCTGTGCAGCCGATTTCAATCTCGCCGGCGGCACTTCAGGTGCTGCTGGTCGTCGCCGGTCTAGGCTGCTGCGTGGCAATGTCGATGCCGCAGGTGCACATCGTCGCCTATTGCATGGATCTTGGTTACGGCATCGCGCATGGCGCCGACATGCTGTCGATCATGATGGCGGCGGGCGTCGTCAGCCGGCTCGCCTCCGGCTTTGTCGCCGACCGCATCGGCGGCGTGAAAACCCTGCTCATCGGTTCCGTGCTGCAATGCCTGTCGCTTTTGTTTTACATCCCGTTCGACGGGCTCGCCTCGCTCTATGTCGTGTCGCTGGTGTTCGGCCTGTCGCAAGGCGGCATCGTGCCTTGCTATGCCATCATCGTGCGCGAATATTTGCCGGCGAGGGAGGCCGGCCAGCGTATCGGCATCGTCATGATGGCGACCATCTTCGGCATGGCGATCGGTGGCTGGATGTCGGGCTGGATCTACGACCTGACTGGCTCCTACGCGGCAGCGTTTCTCAACGGCATCGCGTGGAACCTGGTCAACGTGGCGGCCATCCTTTTGCTGATGTGGAGGGCAGGGCGCCCGGCCATGGTTACGGCCTGAGGACGTCAGTCGGCGGCCGCAATCCGCGTTGGCTTGACAATCGCCAGTTGCTGCGCGACGCCAAGCGGCATGGCGCAGTGGGGAAGCCGGGCAAACATGGCGACACAGACGACGAAGCCGCAATCGCGCGCGACGCAAGGGGCAGGGCTATGACCAAGCCACGCTCGCGCCGCGGCGGCGGCCGCCCGACGATCTCCGATGTTGCGCGCAAGGCCGGCGTCGGCGCCATCACCGTGTCGCGGGCGCTGCGCGAACCCGACCGCGTCAGCCAGGATCTGCGCCGCCAGATCCTGGCCGCCGTCGAGGAGCTCGGCTATGTCCCGGATCCCAACGCACGGGCGCTGGCCTCGGCGCGCGCCGATGTGTTCGGCGTGCTGGTGCCGTCGCTGACCAACAACGTCTTCGCCGAAGTGGTGCGCGGTATCTATGACAGCCTGTCGGACGGCCCGTTTCGCGTCCAGCTCGGCAACACCCATTATTCCGGCCTCGAAGAGGAACGCCTGCTGCAGGTGTTCGCGCCGCAGCGTCCCGCGGCGCTGATCGTGGCCGGCATCGACCAGACGCCGACCTCGCGAAAACTGCTGGAGAGCGCCGGCTGTCCGGTGGTGCAGGTGATGGAGACCGGGCCCGACCCGGTCGACATGCTGGTCGGCTTCTCGCATTTCGACGGCGGCAGGACAGCGACCGAGCATCTGATCGAGGCGGGCTACCGGCGGATCGGATTCATCGGCGCGCGCATGGATCCGCGCTCGCAACGGCGCCTGGCCGGCTATCGCGCCGCAATGGAGAAGGCCGGCCTGTTCGACCCGCGGCTGATCACCACCACGCCGCTGTTGTCCAGCGTGACGCTCGGCCGCGAGCTGCTTCGCGATGCGCTGGCCAAGATGCCGGCGCTCGACGGCGTCTTCTGCAACAATGACGATATCGCGCTCGGCGTTCTGTTCGAATGCCATAGCGCCGCACTCGACGTGCCGAAGACGATCGGCATTGTCGGCTTCAACGATCTTGAGATGATGCAGGCGGCGTTCCCGCCGCTCACGAGCATCCGCACTCCTCGCTATGAAATCGGACGTCGATCTGTTGCCATGGCGCTGGCGGCGATCGCTGGGCGAAGGCCCGAGCAGCGGGTCGTCGACCTTGGTTTCGAGCTCAAGCCGCGCTTGAGCACGGCACGCTGAAAATGCTTTCGAGCCTTCAGCAAATCGTGCTTTACACAACGTCATGGTAGCGCTACCATTTTTGACAAGCAGGCACTTTGGTGGAGGGAGCCAAGCCTGTTTATTATACATAAGCAACAGCTCATCTTGTTTATTATGTATAATATGCTAGGTTTCATTTCTCGCCCGTGAGGCGGCGAGGGGGAGGGGATCGGGCCGGCATCGGGCCCTTGAGACGTGCCACCGGTAAGGCTGCGGAGCCGTCGCCGGACGTGGAAAATCACCACGACAACAGCATCAAGCAGCAGCATCAAACAGAACTGCAAACGGGAGGAATATCGATGATCAAGTCATTCGTTGGCGGCATCGTTGCCGCCACTGCATTCGTCATGTTGAGTTCGTCGGCGATGGCCGAACCTGAAGTCGTCAAGGGACCAGCGGCCGAGCCCGACTGCTTCGCGCCGTGGGCGGCCGATACACAGTTCTTCAAATTCCCCAAGAAGGAAGGCCCATACCGCATCGCGCTCGCCAACGGCTATATCGCCAACACCTGGCGCATCCAGATGATTCAGACGGCCAAGGCCTATGCTGCGCAGAAGGACGTCGCGGCAAAGTTAAAGGAATTCAAGGTCGTATCGACCGGCGAGGATGTGCCGGCGCAAATCTCGGCGATCAATAACTTCATCGATTCCGGTTTTGACGCCATCGTCGTCAACGCGCAGAATCCGACCGCCTTCGGGCCGGTCATCAAGCGCGCCAAGGAAGCCGGTGTCGTGCTGGTCGCCTTCGACAACATCCTCGACACCAAGGACGCCATCAACGTCAACGTGGACCAGAAGGGTCTTGGCGAACTGTGGGCCAAATGGCTAATCAACCATATACCGGATGGCGGCAAGATACTTGAAGTGCGCGGCGTTGCCGGCACGTCGGTCGATACCGACCGCCACAACGGCATCCATGAGGTCTTCGACGCCTCGGGCAAGAAATGGGACGTCACCGAAGTCGCCGGCAAGTGGGATGATCCGACAGCGCAGAAGGTCACGGCTGACGCGATCGCCACCAATGGTCCGTTCGTCGGCATAACCGGCCAGGGCGGCGACACAGGCATTGTTCAGGCGATGATCGACGCCAAGCATCCGTTCGTGCCGTTCGGCGGCGAAACCGAGAACGGTTTCCGCAAATTCTGCGCGGCGCACGCGGCGGACGGCCTGAAATGCTCCTCGGCCGGCACTGGCCCTGCCCAGGTCGCGGTCGCTATCAAGACGGCGATCGCCGCGCTTGAGGGTCAGGTCGTACCGCAATCGGTCAAGCTGCCGCTCGCCATCGTCGAGGATCCAAACTTCAAGGAAGGCCAGGACTACTTCCCTGACCAGTCCGACAATTTCTTCGTCGGCAATTCCTTCCCGACCTGCGGCATCAATTTCACCGCGCAGGAAATCATGGGCCAGACCAAGGCCGACCAATAGGCTGCACGATCGGCGCCGCGGGATGCTCCGCGGCGCCGAACCGCTTGCCATCTCAATCCACAAAACTGCCCCGGAGGGCTGATGGACGGTGCAGTTCCACTCTTTCGCATGGAAGGCATTTCCAAGCGCTATGGCGGCGTGCGTGCGCTGGAGAAGGCCGAACTTTCGGTCACATCGGGCAGCATCCACGGCATCCTCGGCGAAAACGGCGCCGGCAAATCGACGCTGATCAAGGTCATGGCCGGCGTGGTAGCGCCCGACGAGGGCACGATGACGCTGGACGGGCGTGAGGTCAGCTTTGCCTCGCCGGCCGCGGCCAACCAGGCCGGCATCGTCTGCATCTTCCAGGAACTGTCGCTGGTCCCCGAGCTCAGCGTCGCCGACAACATCGTCATTTCCGACCCGCCGACATGGTTCGGCATGATAGACCGCAAGGCCCAGCGCCGCATTGCCGAAGAGGCGCTGGCACGCGCGGGTGCGGCCGACATCCACCCGCTGGCGCTGGTCAAGGATCTTCCCCTTTCACGAAGGCAGATGGTCGAGATCGCCAAGGCGTTGGCCAGGAAGCCCCGCATCCTGATCCTCGACGAGGCAACGTCGGCGCTGGCTGCCGCCGATGTCGCCAAGATCTTCGCGGTCCTGAAGCGGCTGCGTCGCGAAGGGCTGGCGCTGCTCTACATCTCGCACCGGATGAACGAGATCGCCGAACTCGCCGACCAGTGCACGGTGTTTCGCAACGGCCGCACCGTCGCTTCCTATGCGGCAGGCACCAAGAGCGACAATGAGGTTGTCGAGCTGATGATCGGCCGCGAATACAGCCACATCTTTCCGCCGAAGCCGACGCGGGCGCTCGACACCGCCCCGCCGGTTCTCGAGGCGCGCAAGCTCTCCTGGACGGACCGGCTGGACGACATCTCGCTCAGCGTCAGGGCTGGCGAAGTCGTCGGTCTCGGCGGGCTGGACGGGCAAGGCCAGCGCGAATTGCTGCTTGCCTTTTTCGGTGTGCTGCGCGGCCTCAGCGGCCAGATCCTTATCGACGGCAAGCCGGTTTCGATCGCCAGCCCGGCAGCGGCGCGCGACAACGGAGTCGGCATGGCGCTGATCCCGGAAGACCGCAAGACCGAAGGGCTGATGCTGCCGATGACGGTTCGCGAGAACCTCTCCTTCGCCGCCCTCGACCGGCTGTCCAAAGCCGGCATCATCGACCGCGCCGCCGAACAGCGGCTGATCGACGACATGGTCGGGCTGCTGGCGATCAAGACCGCCGGCCTCGACATTCCGGTCGGCGCGTTGTCGGGCGGCAACCAGCAGAAGGTCGTCATCGCCAAATGGCTGATGCGCCAGCCGCGCATCATCCTGCTCAACGATCCGACGCGCGGCATCGATGTCGGCACCAAGCAAGAGCTGTACCAACTGATGCGCAAGCTTGCGGATGCGGGTGCCGCGATCCTGTTCTACTCGACCGACTATGACGAGCTGATCGGCTGCTGCGACCGGGTGCTGGTGCTCTATGACGGCGCGGTCAAGCGAGAGCTGGTCGGCGCCGAGATCACCGAACGGGCGCTGATCGCCAGCGCGCTCAACATCCATGGCGGCGACGCCACCCCCAGGCATGGAGCGGACGCGTGAAGGATTGGCGCTACTGGCTTGCCGAACAACGCGGAACGCTGCTGGCGTTCGCCATCTTCATCGTCATGTTCGCGATCTACACCGCGAACCATCCGGCGGGATTTACCGCCAATGTCGTGCAGACGGCCTCCAACAAGGGCGTGCTGCTCGCCTTCGTCGCCATGGCGCAGACGCTGGTGGTGATCACCGCCGGCATCGACCTTTCCGTCGGCATGATCTTCACGCTGACCAATTGCCTGGCCTCCTGGCTGGTCATCGGCACCGGCCTCGAGACCGCCTTCGGCGTCGTCGCCGTGCTCGGCACCGGGCTGCTGTGCGGCGCGATCAACGGCGCCATCGTCATCTACGGCCGACTGCAGCCGATCGTGGCCACCATCGCCACGGGAGCCGTCTATTTCGGCATCGCACTGCTGCTCAGGCCGTTTCCGGGCGGCTCGGTCAATGAGGATCTGGCCGATGCGCTCACCGGGCGCCTCTTCGGCGTCGTGCCGGCGAGCCTGGTCACGCTGTTCGCCGTGGTGCTGATCGTCTGGGTGCCATTCAGCCGTTCGGTGCTGGGCCGTGCTGCCTACGCCGCGGGTTCCTCCGAGACGGCGGCCTACATGTCAGGTGTGCCGATCCGGCGCGGCAAGTTCGCCGCCTACGCGCTTGCCGGGCTGCTGGCGGCGATCGGCGGGCTGTTCCTGACCTTCTTCACCTATACGGGCGATGCCGCCTATGCCAGCGGCAACGCCTATACGCTGTTTTCGATCGCCGCCGTGGTGCTGGGCGGGGTCTCGCTGTTCGGCGGCAAGGGCAGCGCCATCGGCGCCATCTTCGGCGCGCTCGCCTTCCGCACCATCGGCGACCTGCTGTTCGTCTTCGATTTCGACCCGCTGTGGCAGCCGCTGTTCCAGGGCGTTGTCCTGCTGATTGCGGTCAGCCTCGGCGCTTTCGCCCTGTTTCGGGTCCGCAACCGGCTGGAGTGGTTCCTGTGAGCGAGACGACCATCGGCGGCATCGCCGGGCGCATGCCGAAATTCATCCGCCGCGCCGATCCGGCAGTTATCACCGCCTTTGCCTGCATCGTGCTCTTGCTGTTTCTCGGCAGCCTTTATTCGCGCAGCTTCCTGTCGCCGGAATATCTGTTGCAGCAGCTCAAGGTGGCGTCTTTCCTCGGGGTCATCGCCACAGGCATGATGCTGGTCATCCTGCTTGGCCAGATCGATCTGTCGGTGCCGTGGTCGGTGGCGGTCGGCGCCATGATGGCGGCCGCGGCTGCGGCCTACGGCCCCGTCGGCGTGGCGCTTGCCATCCCGTTCGGCATCTTCTGCGGCATCATGATCGGCATCGTCAACGGCATCGGCGTCGCCTATCTGCGCATCCCCTCGATGATCATCACACTCGCCACCAACGCCGTCGCGCAAGGGCTCATGGTCGTCTATACAGGTGGCTTCTCGCCACAGGATTCGGCCACCGGCGCCATGCGTTATCTCGCGACAGGTTTTACCATTCCGGGCGTGCCCAATGCCGTCATCATCTGGGCGCTGATCGGTGCTGCAATGGTGTTCGTGCTGACCCGCACCAGCTTCGGCCGCACCGTCTACGGCATCGGCAACCGCGAGCGTGCCGCCTATCTCTCCGGCGTCGACACAAGACGCGTGGTGATGATCGCCTTCGCCATATCGGGTGGCCTATCGGCCTTTGGCGGCGTGCTTCTCGCCGGCTATGCTTCCAAGGCCGCGCAGTCGATGGGCGACGCCTATCTCCTGCCGTCGATCGCCGCCGTGGTACTGGGCGGCACCTCGATCCTCGGTGGTCGCGGCTCCTATCTCGGCACCGTCGCCGGCGTCATCCTGATCACGCTCCTGCAGTCCATTCTTTCGGTCATGCAGATGCCGGAGGCGGGGCGGCAGATTATCTATGGTGTTGTCATCGTCGCCATGCTCCTGCTCTACGGCCGCGCGCCGGCAAGCCGCTGACCGTGGACGAAAAGACGGCAAAAGCGCCAACGGGCGCTCCCGGCCCGGCGCCTCGGGCCATTGTAGTGATGGGCGTCGCCGGTTGCGGTAAGTCGGCCGTCGGCAAGGCGCTGGCAGCAGCGCAGGGGGCCGTCTTTGTCGAAGGCGACAGGCTGCACCCGCCCGAAAACGTCGCGCGCATGGCGAGCGGCGAGCCGCTCACCGATCAGCTTCGCGAAGGCTGGCTCGATGCCATTGGCGAGCAGATCGCGGACCTGGCCGGCAGCGGCCAAAGCGTAGTCGCTGCCTGTTCGGCGCTGAAGCGCAGCTACCGCGATCGGCTGCGCGGCTTCCGCCGGGACATCGTTTTCGTCTATCTGGAGATCGATCCCGCCACCGCCAAGCGGCGCGTCGCCAACCGTAAGGGGCATTTCATGCCGGCCAGCCTGGTCGAAAGCCAGTTCGCCATCCTTGAGCCACCTGGCGCCGACGAGCAGGCGCTCACGGTCGACGCCACACTTCCTGTGGCCGGCATCGTCACCGCCGTTGCCAGCCTGCTGGCCGGCGCAAAATCATGAACCACCGTCATCGGGCAAGGCGCTTTCCGGTCGTTCGGTGAACCGGTCGTGGCCGGACCAGACCATCATTTGCTCGGGATAGAGTTTCAGCGCCTCCAGCAAGCGGTCGCGCTTGAGCAGGATGTACTCGGCCTGCAATGCCATGTTCTTGGCGCCGCCGGTCCTTGTCGTGGGCTCACCGGTTCCCGCCGGGGCCGGCACCAGTTCGGAGCTCAGGATGGCACGGTATTGGCGGAACGGGTCGGTCTCGAAGGTCGACATGGAAAACAGCGCCGACTTGCCCCTGGCGGCGAAGTTCGTCGGCGCCGAGGCGAGGTGGGTCCAGCCGCTTTCGCCAATGCCGACTTCGGTGAATGTCGAGCCGGCATGCACGGTGTTGGTCACCAGCACGACGCCGTTGCTGCCAAGGATCTTCTGGATCCGGCCGGTGACCTGGTAGGCGTCGCTGCGATCGAAGACGATCCGGCCTTTCAGGAAACGATTCTCGACCCGGACCATCGGCGGGTTCAGGAAGCGCAGGCCGAAGGTCGAGTCGGATATGCCGTGAGCGCTGACGCTGAGCTGGTGCGCCTCGATGCCGGCTTCATGGAGCGCGCGCTTGCCGATGATGGTTTGGGTTGTGAATTGGTCGCACCAGATGATGGCGCCGTGGCCGCGCTTCAGCGCCGCTTGCAGGCCTTCCAGGCCCTCCAGCTGGATATCGGGGGACCAGCGGCGGCCGACGAGATGCACGGCAAGCAGCAGGCGCCGGCGATGGTTGGCGTAGAGCAAGGCCCGGAACTGCTTTTGTGCATCGATGCCATTGCCGAGCACCGCGCGCGTCGCGGCGGCGTAGCGCACGAAATCCTTGCGGATATGGCGCTTGAGGCGCAGCCCCGATACGCGGCTGCAGATCGCGGCCCACCAACCGACCGGCAGCACTGCCGCGACGCCGAGATAGAAGGCGGCCAGCAGCAGCTCGCGAAGATCCCGGTTGTTGAACGTGCGCAACTTGCCTGCCCGAACGATCTTCCGGCTGAAGAAGCGGACATGTTCGGCGCGATCGGGCACCAGCACGTCGGCAATGATTTCAGTGTGGTACATGACGGCGGACGATGGTGTCCGATCGGCTTTCCGGGATTTTCCCAGCCACGGCAGCCTCATCCGATCGGTGTCCACCTGTTCTTGCGCGCGTCCTAAAATCGCTTTACTGCGTCTGCCACGGGCGCGCAATCGGCGCCGGCAGGCCACGGTGAACGCCATTCAGGGTTCGAGCTTGAAACAGGCCCTATCGGTAGCACTTCCGCAACTGGCGCCCTGGCAGCCGGCCGCGGTGGCGCTGATGGCGCCGGACCGGGCTCCGCTCAGCTTTGCCGGCCTCACAAACCATGTCGACCAACTCTGCGGCGATCTCGCCAGGCGCGGCGTTCGCCGCGGCACGGCTGTCGGCATCGTCCTGGCCAACGGCCCGGAAATGGCGGCTTGTTTCCTGGCGGTCTCGGCACTGGCGACGGCGGCGCCGCTCAATCCAGCTTACGGCGAAGACGAATTTCGTTTCTATCTCGGCGATCTCGACGTGAAGCTTCTGCTGTGCGGACAAGGCATGGGCGATGCCGCGCGCAACGCCGCAAAGGGGCTCGGCATTGCGGTGCTCGATGTCGTCGTGCCTGAAGGCGCGAAAACTGGCGAGTTTGTGCTTTCGGGCAACGCCCAGCTTGCCGGCGCCGGCGACGCGCAGCTCAACGGACCCGACGATTTCGCGCTGGTCCTGCACACATCGGGAACCACGGCGCGGCCGAAGATCGTCGGCTTGCGGCAGCGCAATCTGCAGGCATCGATGGCCAACATCGCCCGCACGCTGGCGCTGTCGGCAAACGATGTCTGTCTCAACGTGATGCCGCTGTTCCACATTCACGGGCTGATGGCGGCGCTCAGTGCACAGCTGGCAGTCGGCGGCGCCGTCGTCTGCACGCCAGGCTTCAACCCGCTCAAATTCTATGGCTGGCTGGCCGACTTCCGGCCGACCTGGTATAGCGCGGTGCCGACCATGCATCAGGCGATCCTGGCGCGCGCCGCGCGCAATGGCGAGACGATCGCGGCAGCGCGGCTGCGCTTCATCCGATCGTCTTCGGCAGCGCTTCCCGATACTGTGTTCCGCGACCTCGAGCGCGTCTTCGGCTGTCCGGTGGTCGAGACCTATGGCATGACCGAGGCGGCGCACCAGATGACGTCGAACGGCCTGCCGCCGGCGCGTCGCAAGCCGGGCTCGGTCGGCCTGCCTGCCGGTCCCGAGGTGACGATCCTCGACGACAAGGGGGCAATCCTGCCGGCGGGCCAGAAGGGCGAGATCGCTGTGCGCGGCGCCAACATCCATGATGGCTATCTCAACAATCCGTTGGCCAATGAAGCTGCCTTCACCGATGGCTGGTTCCGCACCGGCGACCAGGGCCTGATCGACGGCGATGGCGACCTCAAGATCACCGGGCGGCTGAAGGAGATCATCAATCGCGGCGGCGAAAAGATCTCGCCGCTTGAGGTCGACAATGTGCTGCTCGATCATCCGCTGGTGGCGCAGGCGGTGACCTTCGCCGTGCCGCACGCCATGCTGGGCGAGGAGGTGGGGGCGGCCATCGTGCTTGCCGAGGGCGCCATTGCCGATGCCGAGCAGATCCGCGATTTCGCGCGCAGCCGCATCGTCGAGTTCAAGGTGCCGCGCCACATCCTGTTTCTGCAGGAGATACCCAAGGGTCCGACCGGCAAGATCCAGCGGGTCGGCCTGGCCGGCAGGCTCGGTCTGGTCTGAGAGATCAGATCTATCTCTTTGTTTTTACGCAATTCCGGACGGAAAACCGCTTCACACTTTTCCTGGAATTGCTTAGATCTGCGACGTCAGCTCGACCGGAAAATCGTCATTGTCGGCATCACGCATGGCGGCGAGGCTTCTGTTATCCAGCACCTCGGCGATGGCCTGGCGCACCTCCAGCATCATGTGCCGGACCTGGCAGGTCGCCTCGTCGCAATCCTCGCAGCGCTGGTACTGCGTGCGGCTGGCGCAGGGGATTGGCGCCAGCGGCCCGTCCAGGACGCGCACGACATGGCCGATCTTGATCTCGGAGGCTGGCCTGGCGAGGCGATAGCCGCCTTCTTTGCCCTTGCGGCTCTGGACGAAGCCGGCATTGCGCAACTCACCCAGGATGGCATCCAGGAATTTCTTCGGGATGTTGTTGGCAACAGCAATGTCGTTGACGAATGCAAGCTGGCCGACCGGCAGGCCGGAAAGATGCACGAGGGCCTTGAGGCCGTATTTGCCTTTTTTGGTAAGCATGCCCGATTCAGTTCATGAAAACCCCAACCACCCGCATCTGGCGGTTGTTTGTGTGCAAATCATGACGTTTCGCCTGAACAACCCGGTTTCGCGTAGAACAAGCCGCCCGGTTGAGAGGTTAGGCACAAAGGCGTTGATTCTTTGTAACGTTTTTCACGGATAGCGCTGATCGTTCGGGGAAGCAGTTTGTCTGTGCCAAACGAAAAAGCCGGCAAAGAGCCGGCTTTCTTGTTCAGTTTTCAGTCCGGACGCTGCTGATATCAGCGGCTGCCGTAGATCTGGTCGAGCAGGCCGCCGGCGGCGAAGTGTTCCTTCTGCACCTTGTCCCAGCCGCCGAAGACGTCTTCCACCGTCAACAGGCGGACATCGGGGAAATCGGCCTTGTATTTGGCGGCGATTTCAGTGTTGCGGGCGCGCAGGCCATTTTCGGCGGCGATGGTCTGACCCTCCGGTGTGTAGAGGAAGTCGAGATAGCTCTTGGCGAGGTCGCGGCTGCCATGCTCGTCGGCGACCTTGTCGACAATAGCCACCGGGAATTCGGCGAGCAGGCTGACGGTAGGGGTAACCTGTTCGAACTTGTCGTCGCCATACTCCTTGCGGATGCCGCGCGTCTCCGACTCGAAGGTGATCAGCACGTCGCCGATCTCGCGCTGCACGAAGGTCGTGGTGGCAGCGCGGCCGCCGGTGTCGAAGATCGGCACGTTGTTGAACAGCTTGGTGACGAACTCCTTCACCTTGGCGTCGTCGCCGTTGAAGGCCTCCTTGGCGTAAGCGGTCGCCGCCAGATAGGTGTAGCGCGCATTGCCCGAGGTTTTCGGATTGGGGAAGATCACCTGCACGTCGTCGCGCACGAGGTCATTCCAGTCCTTGATGTGTTTCGGATTGCCAGCGCGCACCAGGAAGGACGGCAGCGAATAGAAGGGCGAGGCGTTGTCGGGGAAATCCTTCTGCCAGTCGGCGGAGACGAGGCCTTTCTTGACCAGGAAGTCGATGTCGGTGACCTGGTTGAAGGTGACGACGTCGGCGGCAAGGCCTTCGGCAATAGCGCGCGCCTGCGCCGAGGTGCCGGCATGCGACTGGTCGATGGTGACGCCGGGATGTCCGGCAATGAAAGCCTTGTTCACCTGAACGAACAGCTCGCGCCCGACATCATAGGAGGCGTTGAGCAACCTGTCGGCCGACCATGCCTGGGAGGATGCGAGGACCAGGCCGGCGGCGGTGGCAAGCTTGAGCAAAAATCGCTTCATGAAAAGGGACTCCTTGGGACTGCCGGCTCGAATGCATCGATATAATGCGCCAACATAATAGGACCATGTCCAGCGCGACCAGACATGCAGACGCGGCCTGCCGTCCAGTGGTGAGAAATAGTATTGCCGAAACAGCCGGTTGGTAGGATTTCCTTCCAAGTTGAATCGCTTCGGCCCGTTGATGGATGACGTCTATGCCGCCGGAAAAAGCTTCCAGCGCCGTGGCCTGAACGCTACCCGGCTCTTCTGCGCAGCCGGATGGTCGACGGGCAGTTCGATTTCTACCCGCTGGCGTTCGCCGCCGATTTCGAGTTCAACGCGCCTGGTGCCGGCAACGCGACGGCTGGCGGCGACGGTGCCGGCGATGCAGCCGCTGCAGCCGTCGAGCAGTTCGATATCGTGCGGACGGAAGTACAACGTCGCTTCGCCCTCTGGCGCATGCGGGGCCGACACGCCGATCGGACGGTCGGCAAGCCAGATCTCGCCATTGTCGACCTTGACCGGAAGCGAGCTCGATTCACCGATGAAGGAGTAGACGAAGGGCGAGTTCGGGGTGTCGTAAATCTCGTCGGCCGAACCGACCTGTTCGATGCGGCCCTGGCTCATCACCACGACGCGGTCGGCAAGCTCCAGCGCCTCTTCCTGGTCGTGGGTGACGAAGACGGTGGTGTGGCCGGTTCGATCATGAATCTCGCGCAGCCAGCGGCGGAGTTCGCGCCGCACCTGCGCGTCGAGCGCGCCGAACGGCTCATCGAGCAGAAGCACCTTGGGCTCGATCGCCATGGCGCGCGCCAGCGCCACGCGCTGCCGCTGACCGCCCGAAAGCTGCGCCGGGTAGCGCTTTTCCAAGCCGGAAAGCTGGACGAGGTCAAGCAGCTCCGAGGCGCGGCGGCGGATTTCGGCTGCCGGCGGCCGCGACGGTCCATGCCGGACCTTCAGGCCGAAGCCGATATTAGCGGCGACCGTCATGTGCCGGAACAGCGCATAGTGCTGGAAGACGAAGCCGACATTGCGATCCTGGATCGACTTCTGCGAGGCATCCTCGTCGCCGAAGAAGATCTTTCCAAGCGTCGGCCGCTCCAGCCCGGCGATCAGCCTCAGCAGCGTCGTCTTGCCGGAGCCGGACGGCCCCAGCAGCGCGATCAGCTCACCCGACTTGATGTCAAGCGATACGTCATGGAGGGCCGGAAACCGGTCAAACTCCTTGCGCACGTTGGCAACGCGAACTTCCATGCAAATCCCTCAATCAATGCCCGCGTGTCGCGGCGATCTCGGCGCCGTAGCGCATCTCGAGAAGTGTTTTCAAGACCAGCGTCACCAGTGCCAGGCCGGCAAGCAGCGAAGCGACGGCAAAAGCGCCAACGGCGTTGTACTCGTTGTAGAGGATTTCGACATGCAACGGCATGGTGTTGGTCAGCCCGCGTATGTGGCCGGACACGACCGAAACCGCGCCGAATTCGCCCATTGAGCGTGCGTTGCACAGAAGCACGCCGTAGAGCAATCCCCATTTGACGTTGGGCAGCGTCACATACCAGAAGGTCTGCCAGCCATTAGCGCCGAGCGAGAGCGCGGCCTCCTCATCGCCATTGCCCTGTTCCTGCATCAGCGGGATCAGTTCGCGGGCCACGAAGGGGAAGGTGACGAAGACGGTGGCGAGCACGATGCCGGGCACGGCGAACAAAATCTGGATGCCGTGCTCCTTCAGCCAGCCGCCAAGCAGCCCTTGCGCGCCGAACAGCAGGACATAGACCAGGCCGGAGATGACCGGCGAGACCGAGAAGGGCAGGTCGATCAGGGTGGTGAGAAACGCCTTCCCCTTGAACTCGAACTTGGCGATCGCCCAGGCGGCCGAAATCCCGAAGACGACGTTGAGCGGCACGGCGATGGCCGCCACCAGCAGCGTCAGCCGGATTGCCGATCGTGTGTCGGGATTGGACAGCGCTTCCGAGTAAGCGCCCACGCCTTTGGCCAGCGCTTCGTGGAAGACGATCATCAGCGGCAGGAGCACAAAGATCGCGAGGAAGGCGAAGGCCACCGCCATCAGCAGCAGCCGCACGGGCAGGCTCTCGGTCACCGCCGCCGACTGGCTCTCGTGATGCGGCTCGTAGGATTTGATTTCGGGATCAGCCATAGCGTTTGCGACTCCATGACTGCGCGAGATTGACGATCAGGAGCATCAGGAACGACAGCAGAAGCATGATCGCCGCGATCGCGGTCGCTGCGGGGTAATTATACTCCTCCAGCCGGATGACGATCAGCAGCGGCGCGATCTCCGACTTGTAGGGCAGGTTGCCGGCGATGAAGATGACCGAGCCGTATTCGCCGACGCCCCGCGCGAAGGCGAGCGAGAAGCCGGTCACGATGGCCGGCGCCAGTCCCGGAAACAGGATGCGAGTGATGATCTGGAAGCGATTGGCGCCGAGCGTGGCGGCTGCCTCCTCCACTTCCTTGTCGATCTCCTCCATGATCGGCTGCACCGTGCGCACGACGAAGGGCAGGCCGATGAAGACCAGCGCCACCACGATGCCGAGCGGCGTATAGGCGACCTTGATGCCGAGTGGCGCCAGGAGATGGCCGATCCAGCCATTGGGTGCATAGAGCGTGGTCAGCGCAATGCCGGCCACTGCGGTCGGCAGCGCGAAGGGCAGGTCGACCATGGCATCGACGATGCGGCGGCCGGGGAAGCGGTAGCGCACCAGCACCCAGGCAACGAGCGTGCCGAATACGACGTTTACGGCAGCCGCGATGAAGGCGGTGCCAAAGCTGATCTCAAGCGCGTTGAGGGTGCGCCGGTCGGTGGCGATCGCCCAGAAATCGGCCCAGCCGAGGGCGGCCGAACGCCAGATGAGCCCCGACAAGGGGATGAGGATGATGAGCGTGAGGTAGGCAAGCGAGAAGCCGAGCGTCAATCCGAAACCCGGAATGACGCTCGGCTGCCTGAATCGCCACCCCGCCTTGGCGGGTGCTGTGGTCATGTCGTCCTGATCTTAGCTCGCGGGTCTTAGCTCATTGGGCCGGCTTGTAGATCTGGTCGAATATACCACCATCGCCGAAATGATAAGGCTGCGCCTTCTTCCAGCCGCCGAAAAGCGGATCGTCGATGGAGATCAGCTTGATTTCCGGCGTCTTCGGAACATCCGCCGCATCCACCAGCTCGGGCTTGGCCGGACGATAGTGGTTCTTGGCGATGATGGTCTGAGCTTCCTTGGAATAGAGCCAGCCGAGATACGCTTCGGCCACCTTGCGCGTGCCCTTGGCATCGACATTGGCGTCGACCACGGCGACCGGCGGTTCGGCCAGGATCGAGGTCGGGGGGTAGACGATCTCGAAATTGTCGGCGCCGAATTCATTGAGCGCCAGATAGGCGTCGTTTTCCCAGCCGATCAGCACGTCGCCGAGACCCTTTTGCGCGAAGGTGACGGTGGAGCCACGCGCGCCGGTGTCGAGCACCGGAGCATTGGCGTAGAGCTTGCC
Source organism: Mesorhizobium sp. PL10 (assembly GCF_053714315.1). Lineage (NCBI taxonomy): Bacteria > Pseudomonadati > Pseudomonadota > Alphaproteobacteria > Hyphomicrobiales > Phyllobacteriaceae > Mesorhizobium > Mesorhizobium sp. PL10. Next base: position 163,085 of record NZ_JBSKBR010000005.1, read on the forward strand.
GACGAATTCCTTGGTCTTGGCTTCGTCGCCGCCGTCATTGGCGTTGGCGTAGGCCCAGGCGGCGAGGTAGTTCCAGCGCGCGCCGCCCGACGTTTTCGGGTTCGGCGTGATCACCTGGACGCCGTCCTTGACCAGATCGCTCCAGTCATGAATGCCCTTCGGATTGCCCTTGCGGACCAGGAAGATGATGGTCGAGGTGTAGGGCGCCGAATTGTTTTCGAACTTGGTGCGCCAGTCGGGATTGATCTTCTTCGACTTGGCGACGATGGCGTTGATGTCGCCTTCGAGGGCCAGCGTCACCACATCGGCGTCCAGGCCATCGATCACCGCGCGAGCCTGGGCGCCCGATCCGCCATGCGATTGCTGGATGGTGACCGTCTCGCCGGTCTCGGCCTTCCAGTGCGCGGCGAAGGCCTCGTCATAGGCCTTGTAGAGTTCGCGTGTCGGGTCATATGACACGTTGAGAATGGTGGTATCGGCAAACGCGAAACCGAGCGTGCCGAACTGGATCGATGTGGCGACCAGTGCGCCGAGCAGTTTCCTGAAATGAGGTTTGGTCATTTCCGCCTCCGTTGATGACGGCTGAACTCTATCGAATTGATAGAAATTAGATGCATTCAACGTTGCCTTTTTTGCCCCTCCGAAGCAATTTTTCGCCGATATTGGGCGCCGAGAGGAAACATTTTCCTCATATTAGCCTGCGCCGACTCCAAGCCGGTCGGGCGCTATTTAGAAGCGGGCCGCGCGGAGGCAAGGCCGCTACGGTGGAGATTCGTCGGAGCATTTTGGGTGGCTTCACTTCGCAGTGATGGAGAAGTCGAAGCGCTGCTTAGGAAACGGTTCATTCCCGAGCGTGTAATGCCACCACTCGCGCGAATAGTTCTTGAAGCCGCCGGCGCGCATGGCATCGAGCAGTCTTTTGCGGTTTGCCGCCGCCTCTGTTGCCAGCGGGCGGTGGGCGGTTTCGCTTGCCGGGTCGAAGCAGTCGAAGCTGGTGCCGAAATCGAGGGTCCCGGCGCCGGTCGCACCGCAAGTGGCGAATGACGTACTCTTGCCGTCGCTGCGGGCGATGGCGACATCGACGGTCGAGCCGCGTGAATGAGTGGACAGTTCGCCGATATAGCCCTTGGCGGTCAGGTCGCCGCGCTTGACCTGGGGATACCATTGCGGATCGGGTGGTCCGCCTTCTCTGGTCCACTTGCCCATGTCGGCGACGGCGCGCGCCGGTCGGTAGCAGTCGAAGACGACCAGCGTCAGGCCGTCGGTCGCGAGTTCCTTCTGCACACCGGACAGAGCCTTCGCAGCTTGCTTCGTGAGAATGCAAACCGGTGCGTCATAGCCCTGTGCCTTGCGATGCAGGAAATTTTCCAGGCCGGCATAGCGGATGTCCTGGCGGATCGATGGATCGACATCGGCCAGGCGAACAAATCCGGCGGGCAGGGGGGCGGCGGAGGCGGGGAGAACGAAGACGACAAGCTGCAGGACGCAAAGTCCAATGCTTTGAATCGCCTGCCGCACTCTATTCAACGAACACCTTCACGCTGGCCGCACGGCCCACGGCATCGATGACCGTCAGCGTCGAATAGCCGGCGCCGTCGGGCAGCCAAGTTGCGGTGCGGCGGCGGTCGATGCCGACGAGCGGCTTGCCGTTGGCGAGCCAGCGGAATGGCGCGCGGCCGCCCTGCAGCTTGAGCACCAGCGGTGAGGCTTCGGCGGAATTGGTGGCGAGATCGACGCGGGCGCCGTTGGGCGGGAATATGATCGTTGGCGCCGGTTCGGTCTGGCTTGCCTGCACCAACCCGTCGGCGCCGGCTCCGAAACGCGCCAGTGTCACCGGCAGATCCTCGCGCTTTGCCTTGACAACGCCGGCCGGCTGGCTGGGCAGCGGAACGGCGGCGAGGCCCGAGCGGACAAAGCCCTCGAACAGGATGGGTGCGGCCGAGACATAGCCGGACAAGCCGGGCACCGCGCCGGCATCGGCGCGGCCGACCCATACGCCCAGCACGTAGCGGCCATCGAAGCCGACCGACCACGCATCGCGATAGCCGTAGGACGTCCCGGTCTTGTAGGCGATGCCGCGCTGCAAGGCGCCTTCGGGCGGCTTAACGCCTGACAATATGTCGGTGATCTGCCAGTTCGCCTGGGCCTCGAGAATGGTGGCGGTGGTGCGTTCGGCATTGGCCGGCTCGGTGCCGTCGTGCAGCGTGTTCGCCTTACCGCCATTGGCGAGCCCGGTATAGAGCTGGACGAGATCGCGCAGCGTTACGCCAACGCCGCCGAGGCCGATGGCGAGGCCCGGCGCCTCGTTGACCGGCAGCACGGGACTGACGCCGGCCTGGCGGAAGCGCGCCATCAGCCGTGCCGGGCCGACAGAATCAAGCACACGGATCGCCGGCACATTGAGCGATAGTTGCAGCGCCTGACGGATCGATACATCGCCCTGATAGCCCATGTCGAAATTCTTCGGCCGGTAGCCGCCAAAATCGACCGGACTGTCCTCGATCAGCATTTCCTGCGCCACCAGACCCTGCTCGAAGGCGAGGCCATAGATGAACGGCTTCAGCGTCGAACCGGGCGAGCGCACGATCTTGGTCATGTCGATCCAGCCGGAGCGGCTGGCGTCGAAGAAATCGGCCGAGCCCACTTCGCCCAGAATGTCGCCGGTGCGGGCGTCCGCCATGACCATGGCGACGGAAAGGCGAGGGCCGAGCTTGATCGCGGCATCGCGCGCCACCTGTTCCAGCCCTTGCTGGACGCTTTTGCGGATGGTCAGCTGCAGCGGCTTGCCGGGCACGGCCTTGGGCAGCATGGCAAAGGCGGCGTGCGGCGCCAGCGCCGGCAGTTTGCGGCGCAGGCCCGAGACATCGTCAAGGGCTGCGCGCGCGGCCTCGCGCTCGCCAAGCAGGCCTGAAGAAACCATGCGGTTCAGCACGCGGTCGCGGGCGGCATGCGCGATGCCGAGATTGCGGTCCGGCCGGCGCTTTTCCGGTAATTGCGGGAGTGCAACCAGCAGGGCGGCTTCCGAAACGGTGAGCCGCTTAGGTTCCTTGCCGAAATAGGCGAGCGAGGCGGCGCGCACGCCTTCGAGATTGCCGCCATATGGCGCCAGCGTCAGATAGCGCTCAAGGATCTCCTGCTTGGACAGACGCCGTTCGATCTGGATGGCGCGCAGCATCTGCTTGACCTTGGAGCCGAGGCTGCGGCTTTCGCGCGGCTCAATCAGCCGGGCGAGCTGCATCGACAGTGTCGAGCCGCCGGAGACGATATGGCCTGATGTGGCGAACTGGCCGGCGGCGCGTGCCAGCGCCAGCACGTCGACGCCATCATGGTCCCAGAAGCGTTTGTCTTCATAGGTGACCAGCATGTCGATAAACTGCTTGTCGATCTGGTCGAGATGGGTGTCGAGGCGCCAGTAGCCGTCCGGTGTGGCGAAGGCGCGCAACAGCTGGCCGTCGCGATCCTGGACTTCGGTGGAGACGGTGAGTTTTTCGGGCAGCGGCGGCGGGAAGGCGCGATCGAGTTCCCAGAGAGAAGCAGCAGCGATTGCCGCAAAGCCCGCGAGGGAAGCTGTGGCGATGCCTGTTCGACGGAGAAATTTTCTGGAGAGCATGGTGCTGCCCCTCATCCGCCTGCCGGGCCGACGGCCCTTCGGGCGTTCGTCATTCGAAAAGCCAAGCAATTGGCTTTTCGTCCGCTGCGCGGACCATTCCTCACCTCCCCGTGTCTTGACGGGGAGAAGGTGACTGTCACTGCCGTCGGCGCGCTCATCTTCGCCAAGGCGCCTTACGGCGCCTTGATCTCCATCATGCCGGTGGCGGTGCGGGCCGAGTATTGCGGCCGGTACATGTCCTCCACCGTGGCTGCCGGATGAGCATAGGTGCCCGGCGTCACCGCGCGTACGACGTAGGCCAGCATGATGTTGCGGTCGCCGTCGCCGTCATTGGGGTTGAACGCCGCGACGAAACGGTCGTCGCGGAATTCGAGATGAGCGGCGTCGGTCTGCGCCAGCCAGGTGAAATTCGACAGCTGGGCGCTGGAAACCAGGCCCGGGTTGTCGATCTCGAAGCCGGCCGGCAGCAGGTCGGTGATCAGCAGGCGCGACGGCCAGCGGTTCTGCTCGTAGATCTTGAGCACGACCACGTAGCGTTCGTTCTGCGTCGCCTCGGTGACGTTGGCCTCGGTGCCATCGAGCTTGTAGTAGGTGCGATCGATGGTGAAGCCGTCACCGCCGGCCGGCAGAGGTTCGACCGGAGAGGCGACCGTGGTGACGACCGCCTGCAGCGGCGTCGAGCCGGTGTTGGCGATGGTCAGCGGGCTGCCGGATATATCAGTGCCGCTGAGCTGGGTGGAGTAACCACCGGCATGCGGCGCGCCGTTGACCGACAGCTTGATCGAGTCGTTGCCCGACTTCAGCGCCCGGGCCGCCAGCAGCATCCAGGACTCGTCCTGCGTGCTGGTCCAGCGGGCATCGGCGCGTTCCCTCGCCACCAGCCGGATCAGCTCCGGCACGATGGTCGGCACCGGCTTCGATTCGGCGGCGAGCGCCAGGATCGCGGCGCCGTCACGCAGCCGCGAGCCATAGTCGGACCGGTAGTAATCGTAGTCCGTGGTCGACTTGGCCAGCTGCAACGCCGTCTGGAAGGTCGCTTCCGAACGTTGCGCGTCGCCGTAGAGCGCCAGGCTCGCCGCCAGCTGGGCGACGGCCATCGGGCTCGAGAAGGCTTCGAGCTTGGTGTCGGCGTAGTAGCGCAGATCGCCGACCGAGGCCTTCTTGTTGCGGGCCAGAACGTAGAGCGCGTAGGCGATTTCGCTGCCGCGGTCCTGGACATCCTGGTCGTAGCCGACCGAGTTCTGCAGATTGCTCAGCGCCTGGTTCATGGCGAGCGCCGGCACATCGTAGTTCTGCTCGCGCGCCCGGGTCAGGAAGTCAGTGACATAGGAATCGAGCCACAGATCGCCGGAGCCCGGACCCCACAGGCCGAAACTGCCGGCCGAAGCCTGGTAGCTCAGCACCTTGTAGATGGCGGCCTGGACGCGGTCGTGCAGATCGGGATCGCTTTGCATGCCGACGGATGACGCCAGATCGTTGACGTAGAGCAGTGGCATGGCGCGGCTGGTGGTCTGCTCGGCGCAACCATAGGGGTAGCGATCGAGCGTCATCAGCAGCGACGGCACGTCGAAGGCGGCTGCCTGCGAAACGCCGACGCTGACCGAGGCGCCGTCGAGCAAGCTTGCCGCGAGCAGTTCCTTGTCGACGCGCAGCGAACCGCCATTGCCCTTGAGGTCGACCACCAGCCGGGTGGTGACCGGCAATTGCGCCGGACGCACCGGCACATAGAGCGTCTGTTCGACGGAGGTGCCGTCGCCATGGGCGAGCTTGATGGTCAGTGAAGCGTTGCCGGCCGTCTTGGCGATCAGCGGCACCGTCAGCGTCTGGCGCTTGCCCTTGGCCAGCGTCAGCTTTTCCGGCAACGGCTTGTCGCCGGTCGAGAGGTCGCCCGTGGTGTCGATCGACAAGGCATAGTCGCCTTCCGGACCGTCCGTGTCGGCGACGTCGAGCCGCATGACGGCATTGTCGCCAGGCGCCAGGAAGCGCGGCAGGCCGGCGGTGATCACCACCGGATCACGCACGATGACGTCTGTCGAGGAATGGCCGACGGCATCCTTGGTCCAGGCGACGGCCATGACGCGCACGGTGCCGTTGAACTGCGGAATGTCGAAGTCGACCCTTGCCTTGCCGTCGGCGTCGAGCTGGACCGGGCCGGAGAAGAAGGCGACCAGCTTTTCGGTCGGCGGACTGCCTTGCGTCTGCATGGCGGCGCCGTCGCCGCCGGTCCTGAGCTTGCCGGTGGTGCCGAGCGAGCCATCGATCAGGCGGCCATAGATATCGCGGACCTCAAGCCCCAGCATGCGCTGGCCGAAATACCAATTCTCCGGATCCGGCGCCTTGTAGTTGGTGAGGTTCAGGATGCCGACATCGACGGCAGCGACCGTGACATAGGCATTGCTGCCCGGTGCAACGCCGGCCACCGAAACGGGGATCGACAGCTGCTGGCGCGGCATGGTCTTGTCCGGCGGCGTGAGCGTAACGGCGAGCTTTTTCGAGCCCGGATCGACCGTCAGCCATTTCACGCCGATGGCGCGGGCAGGCATGCGGGTTTCCTGCGCATCGCCGGGCCGGAACAGGGTTGCGGTGATGTAAGCGCCGGCGCCCCAATCGTCGCCGACCGGAATGTCGACCGTGCTGCCGCCGGCCGGTACGGTTGCCGTGACGGTCTTGAGCAGCTTGTCGGCGCCGATGGTGACCAGCAGTTCGCCGGCAAAATGCGGCGACACTTTCAGCTTGGCCACCTCGCCGGCGGCATAGCTGTCCTTGTCGAGGGCGATCTCGAGGCCATCAGGGGTTTCGGTGGAGGTCGAGCTGACATACCAGCCGGCGTCGAACTCATAGCTGGTCGCCGGACCCTCGGGGTCGGCAGTCTCGATCTCGAGCCGGTACTGGCCCCAGTCGACTGGCATCGTCACGGTCGCCTCGGCATCGGCGCTGAGATCGACCTGGCCGTTGGCGATCGACTTGGTGAAGGTCACCGGTTCGTAGTTCCAGGAGTTGTTGTTGCGGTACCACTGGTAATTGCGTTCGACCTTGACCAGCGACCATTGCGCGCCTTTCAGCGTCTCGCGCTTGCCGTCGGGATCGACCGCGATCAGGCTGAATTTGGCGGTGCCGCCCTGCGGCACCTCATTGTCGGCGAAATCCGGACGGATGCCGATCATGTGGCCCTGCGGGCGAATGCCGATGTTGAGCGAGCGCTCGATGGCACGACCGCCGGTTTCGCGCATGCGGACCGTGACCTTGGCGTCGACCAGCTTGGTGGTCGCGGGCAGCTGGTCGACGCTGACCGGGAAGGTCGCCTTGCCGTCGTCGCCGACCACCGGAAGACCGGTGAAGGGCGTGACCGAGGGTTCGGCCGACTGCTCGTCGGCGAGGCCGAACGAATAGCCGGCGAAACGGTCCCAGTCGCGAGCGGTCGACAGCGTCAGCTCGCCTTCGAGCGCGAGACCGGCAGCCGGCGCGCCATAGAGGAAGCGGCCGTCAATGTCGATGTTGGCGGTTTCGCCCTGTGCGATCTCCTGCTTGTCGGACTTCATGTCGAATTCGATGCGATCCGGCACGAAGTCTTCGACCAGGAACATCTGGCTGGAAACGGCGGCCTGCTCGGGATCGGTGTAGATCGACACCGTCCAGGTGCCGCGCATGGCGTTGGCTTCGAGCGGCAGGTCGACGGCATAGCCGCCGGCCGACACGCCGTCGGCGACAATGCGGCGGTTCTCGACGCCGTCGGGACGGGTGAAGATGAAGGTCAGCGGCAGGTTCTCGACCGCCTTGGAGGCGCCGTCGCGGGCAAGGGCTGCAACATGCACGTCCTCGCCCGCGCGGTAGATGCCGCGTTCGGTCCAGGCATAGACATCGAGCGCACCAGGTGCGGCTCGTCCGGAGACGCCGCGATCGGAAAGATCGAAGCCGGCGCGGCCCATGTCGAGGAAGACGAAGTCGTTGTCGCCCTGCTTGGCCATCAGCACGGCCGGCACCATGCCGCCGTCGCCGCGTGTCAGGCCTGGGTTGAAGACGGCGTGGCCTTCGGCATCCGACGTCGCGGTGCCGAGGATTTCATTGTTCCTGGCTAGCAGCGTCAGTTCCGCGCCTGCGATCGGCTTGGCGGTGCCGAGCGAGCGGGTGAACACATTCAGCCCGTCCTGGCCGGTATAGGTCGAAAGGCCGATGTCGGAGACGACGAACCACTGGGTGGCAAGCGAATTGTAATTGTCGTCATCATTCTCGTTGACCGGTTCCGCGGTCAGCACGTAGACGCCGGGCTTGCGCTGCGGCAAGGCCTCGTCGACCGGGAACGACGTCGTGACGTCCTTGTTGAGGTCGTTGGCGATGTCGAGCTGGCCCTCCCAGACAGGCTCGCCCATCTGGTCGGAAATGCTTGAGATGTCGTAGCCGTCGAGCTGCTTCAGGAACTGATAGCCGGACAGAAGCTGCGCCAGCGAACGATCGCCGATGCGGTAGAGCTTCATCTGCGCGGCGGTCATGTTGACGGTGACGACCGGAATGCCGCGGCGGGCGCCGGCCGGCAGCACGAAGCTGTCGCCGGTGAAGCGAGCGGACGGTGCGCGATCCTGGACATAGATCGACAGCACAACCGGGGCGGCAGTCACTTCGCCGATCGCCGCCGGCAGGCCGGCGCGGAAGGTTACTTCGTAATGCTGGCCATGCTCCAGACCTTCGACGCAGATCTGCTTGTCCTTGGCTTCGACGCCCTTGGGCGGCTGGTTGTCGACGGTGACGAACTGGGCGTAATCGACGCCGGTCTTGACCAGTTCCTCGGAAAACTGCGCGCAAATGCGCGGCGCGCTGGTATCTGCGTCGACCGAGTGATCGATGACACGGAAGCCCTTGCGGGCCTTGAGGTCCTCATATTCGGCCTTGACCGCCGGCGAGCTGACCAGAGCAAGGCTCGCCTCATAGGCCTGCAGGGCCGGACGGTAGAGATCGCGGCGGTCGAGGCCGTTTCCGAGCAGCGCCAGCACCTCGGCGCGGGTCTTGGTGGTGCGCAGCAATTTGTAGGCATTGAAGGCTGCCGACGTACCCTTGACCGGCAAATTATAAGCTCCCGAGCTGCCATTAGCCGGCTGCTGGGCAAGCGTTTCGCGGGCCAGGCCGAGCCACAGCTGGGCGTCATCGGGCAGGACCGAAACGGCAGCCTCGTATTTGTTCATGGCCTGGGCATGGTCGCCGGTCAGTGCGGCCTGTTCGGCCGCGGCGCGGAGCGCTTCCAACCCATCGGTCGGCTTGTCATAGGCCGGATCGGTCAGCTTGTTGCGGTATTGCTGGGCCTGGTCGGCCATCCAGTTAGGGAAGAAGGCGAGTTCCGGCGGGGCGCCGATATCGGGGTCGCCATCGACATTGACGACCTTGCCCGCGATAGCGCCGCTGAACGGTTTCAGCTGGTTGTAGTCGGATTTGAGGAAGCACCACTTGGCCTTATTATTGTAGGTGAAGGCGCGGCAGGCGGGGTCGCCAAGGCATGTGGTCTTGCACTGATCGAGGCTGACATTCTGGTCCGATCGGAGATCGAAGCCGAAATAGTCGGAATTGTTTGAGGTCACCACCCGGCGGGCTTCGGCCGCTTGCGCGACAGCTCCCCAGGCGAAAAAGAGAAGGATCAGGATAGACAGACCACGAGCCGCGCGCATTGCCATAACACCCTCCAGACACTGCTTACGTCCGCGGCATGTTCAAGCTTCAGTCAAGCTTGTCAACACGAGGACGGACAGGTTAACGCCTGCCAACGGTTCCCATGCCGGCCGATGGCCAGTATGTGAGATGTTTCATCCACAGGGAAAGGGATCACGCTTTCTTGCGGCAACGCAGAAGGTGTGAATTCCAAGCCCTGCCTATTTCAGACAATTGGATTGTGGCCCCTTTACGAGCACTTCAAAACTTCATTCCAATTTTAGTTTTGTCATCTAGGTTGTCTTAATGCCGGCGTATGAAAGGCACATGTCAGGGGGAGGCGCGCCACAGCGCGTGCTTTCGCGCGCGCTGCTTTTGGCGTTGGCGTGCTCGATCGTGCTTGTCTTCGAATCGGGGTCGGCGGCCGCCTTCGAGATCTTCGGCATCAAATTGTGGGGCTCATCGAACGATGAGGACGCCGATATTGTCGACCCGCTGCGCTATTCCGTCAGCATCGAGGCGCCCGATGCCGACAAGGACCTGGTCAAGAAGCTCGAAAACGCCTCGTCGCTGAAAGCCGACGAGGAGCGCCCGGTTTCCGGTTCGCTCGGCCTTTTGGCCAAGGCGCGCAGCGACCGCGAGCAGCTGGTCGCCGCCCTCTATTCGGATGCCCGCTATGAAGGCGTCGTCACCATCACCATCCAGGGCAAGGCGCTCGACGATCTGCCGCCGGACGCCGAATTTGCCGGTCCGCAGCCGATTCCGGTGGTGATCAGCATCGCCAGCGGGCCTAAATTCACCCTCGGCAACATCAGGCTGGAAGGCGATGCCGCCGGGCTGGCGAGCGCCGATTTCGGCTTGATTGCGGGCGGCGATGCCGGTTCCGGCGCCGTGCTCAAGGGCGAGGCGCTGATCGTGCGGGCGCTGAAGCAGGAGGGGCGGCCGCTTGCCCGGATCACCGACCGGCAGGTCGTCGCCCAGCACGACACCTCGACGCTCGACGTGACGCTGACGGTGGCCGCAGGGCCGGTAGCCGGCTATGGCGACACCACCGTCGAGGGGACCGAGAAGGTCGATCGTGAGTTCACCGAATACATGACCGGGCTGAAACGCGGCCGGCAATATTCGCCTGATGAGATCGACGACGCCCGCGACCGGCTGCTCGGGCTGGAGGTGTTCAACAGTGTCACGCTGAAGGAAGCCGACGCTCTCGATGCCGACGGCAACATTCCGATCGGCGTCCAGGTCAGCGAGCGCAAGCCGCGCTATTTCGGCGTCGGCGGCACCTTCTCCAACACCGAGGGGCTCGGCCTCGAAGGCTATTGGGGCCACCGCAATCTGTTCGGCCGGGCCGAAAAGCTGCGCATCGACGGCAAGATCAGCGGCATCGGCAGCAATGATTTGAGCGAGCTCAACTACAATGCCGGCATCATGTTCGAAAAGCCGGGCGTCGTCGGGCCGGCCTCGAAATTCATTGCCAGCGTCAAGACAGTGCTCGAACATCCCGACGCCTACGACCATTTCTCGGTCAAGGGCAGCACCGGCCTGTCCTATGAGATCGACAAGAAGCAGACGGTTTCGGCTGAAATCGCGCTCGACTATTCCAGGATCACCGACGCTTTCGGCAAGCACAAATACCTGATCGCCAGCATTCCGCTGCAATATGTCTATGACAACCGCGACAACCGGCTCAATCCGACCAACGGCTTCAGGGTGCTGGCCTATGCCGAGCCGAGCTACGACATTATGAGCGGCGCCGCCTTCCTCAAGCTCAAGGGCGAGGGGTCGGCCTATCAGTCGCTCGACACGGCGTCGAAATTCGTGCTTGCCGAACGCGTCGCCCTGGGTTCGATCGTCGGCACCAGCCTCGAACATGTTCCGGCCGACCGGCGCTTCTATTCCGGCGGCGGCGGCTCGGTGCGCGGCTATGCCTATCAGGGCATCGGTCCCAAGGACATCGACAATCAGCCGATCGGCGGGCTTTCCTTCTTCGAGACATCTGTCGAGATGCGCATCGCGCTCACCGATACGATCGGCATCGTCCCGTTCGTCGATGCCGGCACCGTCTCGACCAAATCGACGCCGGACTTTTCCGACGTGAAGGTCGGCGCCGGCGTCGGTCTGCGCTATATTACCCCGTTCGGGCCGCTGCGCATCGATGCCGCCCTGCCGCTCAACCGCGATCGTGGCGACCCGCGTTTCGGCATTTATGCCGGCATCGGACAGGCGTTCTGACGATGAGGATAGTCAAACGCATCCTTCGCCTCTTTTTTTACACGCTGCTGATCGTGGCGGCGGCGGGCATCGGCGCGCTCGTCGTGCTGACCAAGACCGAGCGCGGCCGCGAAAATCTCGCCGGCATTATTTCGAATATGGCCTCATCAGGGGACAGCAAAGTCACGGTCAGCGGCATTGACGGCATCTGGTCCGGCGCGCTGACGGTGGACCATGTCGTGCTGGAAGACCGTGAAGGTGCCTGGCTGGTGGCGCGAAAGGTGGCCGTCGACTGGTCGCCCTTGGCATTGCTGTCGAAGAATTTCAGCGCTGACCGGATCGCCGCCGAGCGCATCGAACTGGCGCGACTGCCGGTAGCGAGCACCGAGCCCAGCAAGAACGGGGCGTCCGGCCTGCCGGTTTCGCTCGATATCAGAGCGATCGATCTGCCGCAGATCGCTCTCGGCCAACAACTTGCCGGTAGCGGCATTGCCGAGCTCGCCGCCAAGGGATCTGCCAAGGTCGATGCCTCGCCGCTGGCGATCGAGACGGTGCTCAACCTCACCCGCCATGACGGCAAGCAAGGCAATGTCGACGCCAACATCCATTTCGCGCCTGCCGACAACAAGCTCGACCTCGATCTCAAGGCATCCGAACCGGCCGGCGGCATCATCGCCAATCTGCTCAAGCTGCCGGGCGCGCCGCCGGTCAACATCGTCGTCTCCGGCACCGGGCCGCTGGCCAACTGGAGCGGCGTCGGCACTTTCATGGTCGACGGCCAGATCGTCACCCAGCTCACCGGCCGTCATCAGCTGACCGACAAGGGTAACCGGATAGAGGCCAAGGGCGATGGCTCGTTCGAAGACTTCCTGCCGGAACGGTTCAAGTCACTGTTTGCCGGCAAGACCAGCTTCGACCTCGCCGGCACGGCGACCGCCGCCGGCGGCGTCGACATCGAGCGCGCCGCGATCGAGAGCGACGCTGTCCACGGCACCGCCTCAGGCATGGTCGACCCGAAGGGCGCCAGCGACCTTTCGGTGGAACTCGCTTCCAAGAGTGAGCCGGTCACCGTCAATGTCGGCAGCCCGGCGCAGCCGATCATGGTGGCCATCAATAATATCACCGCGCGCGCGTTCGGCGATGGCAAGGCGCCGATGATCGACGCCAGCGCTTCACTCGTCTCGGTGGTGGCAGGCGGCTCCCAGGTGAACAATCTCGATGCGCAGATCCATTCCGACGGCTTTGACATCGAGAACCGTAGCGGCCCGGTCAAGGTGTCGCTGGCGGCCGCCGGCCTGAAGACCGACTTGGCGACGCTGGCGCCGCTGATCACCGGCAAGCTGACGGCCTCGCTTGCCGGTACGATCAGCAAGGATGAAATCTCGCTCGATGAAGGCACGCTGCGCTCAGATGCGCTCAATGCCGGGCTGACGGCCAAGGTGACGCTGGCCGACCTCGCCGTGACGCTGAAAATGAATGCCGATGCGGTGTCGACGGCGCTGCCGCCGCAGATCAGTTCGCTGCTCGGCGAACGGGTCAAGTTCTCGGCGACCGCAACCCGCGATCCTCAGGGCTCGTTTGCCGCCAATTCGATCGAGCTGACCTCCGGTTCGCTCAGCGCCAGCGGTACGGCAAGCGCGCAAGGCAGCGACATCCAGGCCGATATCAAGGGCAAGCTCGGCGACGTCTCGGTGCTGTCGCCGCTGGTTGGCGTGCCGGTCGCCGGCGGCGTCGATTTCGCACTGACGGCGAGCGGCGCGCGCAACGCGCCGGATTTTTCTGTCACGGCTGAAAGTGTCAGCCTGACGGCGTCGGGCCGGACGGTCAAGGACATCAAGCTGACCGCATCGGGCAAGGCCGACATTCTGAACCCGGCCGCCGATGTGTCGCTGACCGGCTCGGTCGACGAGCAGCCGCTTGCCATCAAGGCAGCGCTGGTGACCAGCGACGGCAAGCGCTCGATCAATGGGTTCAGCGTGGCGCTGGGCGACAACAAGGTGTCGGGCGACTTCGCGCTCGACGATCATTTCCTGCCGCTGGGCACGTTGACGCTCGCCGCTCCCGACATCGCGCCGCTGGCATCGTTGGCCGGGCAGACGGCGGCCGGTGATATCGGCGGCACTGTGGTCTTCGCCAAGGACGGCGAGGCGCCCACCGTCACCATCAATGCGGCCAGCGTGTCGGTTGCGCGCGGCGACGTCGCGGCCAAGGCAATCACCGTCAGCGCGCTGATCGCCAACTATCTCAACAGCCCGGCGATCTCCGGAACGATCAAGGCCGACAGCGTGACCTCGGGGACGACGGTGGTCAGCGGCATAGGTGTCGACCTCAAGCGCGACGGCGACTGGACCAATTTTGCCGGCGGCGCCACCATCGCCGGCATCCCGGCGACGGCTGCAGGGCGGGCGAAGATCGCCGGCGGCACGACCAGCGTCGAGATCGCATCCGGCGAGGCGACGGTGCGCGGCATCAAGGCGGCGATCACCGAGCCGTCCAGCCTGACGATCGCCGATGGCGTCACCACCATTCAAAGACTGGTGGTCGATCTGGGCGGCGGCTCAGTGACGCTTTCGGGCACGGCAGGGCAGACGCTCGATCTGGCGGCAAATTTCTCGGCGCTGCCGGCGGCGCTCGCCAACGATTTCTCGCCAGGCCTCGCTGCGGCGGGCACGCTCGACGGCACGGCGCAAATCACCGGGCCATCGGCAAATCCCGACATCCGCTTCAAGGCAAAACTGGCCGGCGCCGAAACCAGCCAGACCCGCCAGGCGGGGCTCGGGCCGCTCGATCTCGATGCGGCCGGCAGTTATTCCACGGCAGGTGGCGTGGTGCTGGACCAGGCGACGCTCAGTGGCGAAAGAATCTCCGGCAAGGCGGCCGGCACCATCAACCCGAACGGCGCCAGCGATTTCACGCTCGACCTGACATCGTCCGGCCCAAGCCTGCCGCTGACGCTTGGCAGCACCGAAAGCCCGATCAAGCTCGAAGTGCAGGCGCTGTCGGTGAAGGCGGCGGGGCGGGCCGCGCAGGCGAAGCTCGACATCTCGGCGGTGTTGCCGTCGGTGGCGACGAATTTCACCAAGGTTGAAGGCATCGCACTGGCGCTGCACTCCGATGCGTTCGATGTAAAAAGCCGAACGGGCCCGATCTCGGGCACGGTGACGGCGGAAAAGTTCGGTCTGGACAATCCAACCATCGCACCGCTGATTGCCGGCAAGATCACCGCCAAGGTCGCCGGCAGCCTGGCGGCGGACGCAATCACGATCGACAATGGCTCGGTACAGGGCGATGCACTGGCCAGCGCCTTCAATGGCCGCGTCTCCTTCGCCGACGGCGCCATCGACCTCAACCTCAACGCCGATGCACTGTCATCGGCGTTGCCGGCGGCAGTGCGCAGCGTGCTGGCCGAACGCACGCAGCTCAGCGCCACGCTGAAGCGGGATGACAAAGGCAATGTTAGCGCCAATCCGGTCAAACTGGTGTCGGGCGCGCTGACCGCCGACGGCCAGGCCAGTCTCGCCGACAACAAGCTCAGCGCCGATATCAAGGGCGCGCTATCGGACATCTCGCTGCTGTCGAAGGATGCCAAGGGCGCGGTTCGCTTCGCGCTCGATGCGCAGGGCCCGATGATGGCGCCGGACCTGTCGCTGACGGTCAACAGCGACCGGCTGCTGGTGGCGGAACGCGAAATCACCGGGCTGAAGCTGACGGCCACCGGCAAGGCCGATGCCGCCAGTCCGGCGGCCAATGTGCAACTGACCGGCAATGTCGCGGGGCAGGCGCTGCAAGGCAGTGCGGTGCTGGCGACGGCCGACGGCAAGAGCGCCATCAACGGCCTGCTGCTGTCGCTCGGCAAGAACAGGATTTCCGGCGATCTCGCGCTCGACGAGGCCTTCGTGCCGGTCGGCACCATCGCGCTCGACCTGCCCGATATCGGACCGCTGGCAGCGCTGGCGCTGGAAAAGGCCGAGGGCGATATGCGCGGCACCATCGCCTTCTCCAAGACTGCGGACGGTGCCAACGTCGCCGTCAAGGCTTCGACGGCTTCGATCACGCGCGGCGACCTCCAGGCGAAGACGGTGTCGGTCGATGCGCTGATTGCCAACTATCTCGCCGCACCGGTCATCTCAGGCAAAATTCGCGCCGACAGCGTCATCTCCGGCGGCACCGCTATCAGCGGCATCGATGTCGACCTCAAGCGCGACGGCGACTGGACCGGCTTTTCCGGCGGCGCCACCGTCAAGGGCATTCCGGCGAAAGCTGCGGGCCGGGTGAGGGTGGCAGGCGGCACCACCACCATTGAACTTGCGTCGGGCCAGGCAACCGTCCAAGGCATCAAGGCTGCTATCGCGCAGGCCTCGACCGTCAGCATCGCCAATGGCACGACGACGCTGGACAGGCTGGTGCTCAATCTCGGCGGCGGCACGGCGACGGTGACCGGCAAGGTCGGGCAGGCGCTCGACATCAATGCCGCACTGGCCAAGGTGCCGGCTTCGCTGGCCAACAGTTTCTCGCCGGGCGTCCAGGCCGCCGGGTCGATTTCCGGAACAGTCAAGGTGACTGGCGCGCCGGCCAATCCTGCCGTTGCCTTCGACATCGACGCCGGCGGGGTGCAGACATCGCAGACCCGCGGTGCCGGCCTCGGCGGCATGAACATTTCCTCGTCGGGAACGTTCGCCGGCAAGAAGCTCACCTTCAACGCGGACATCAGCGACGGCGCCGGGCTTGGTCTCAAGGGTGGCGGCACGGTGACCACAGCGGGCACGCCGGCGCTGGTGCTCGACTTCAACGGTAAGGTGCCTTTCTCGTTTCTCGCCGCCAAGCTTGCCGCGCAAGGCCTGTCGCTGAGTGGCACTGCCAACGTCAATGTCCAGGTGCGCGGCCCGGCGACATCACCCGTAATCGGCGGCACGGTCAGCACCTCAGGCGCCCGCCTCGTCGACGCGCGCTCGGGGCTTGCCGTCAATGACATTGCCGCCGATGTTTCGATCGGCAACGGCGTCGCCAGGATCAACCGCCTGACCGGCACGCTGTCGACACGCGGCAGCCTGTCGGCCTCAGGCACGGTCGGCATCAATCCGGCGCAAGGCTTACCCGCCGACCTGTCGATCAAGCTGGTCGACGGCCGCTATACTGATGGACGCGTGGTCACGGCCAATCTCGGTGGCGACCTGACCATCAAGGGACCGCTGACCTCAGCGCCGGTGATTTCGGGTACCGTCAACTTGGCCAAGACGGTCATTACCGTTCCGGAAAAACTGCCGGGATCGCTGGCGGCGCTCGGCGTCAAGCACAAGAACGCGCCGGCCAGCGTGCGGGCGCAGGACAAGGCCTTGCGGCCGGTAGCGGCCAGCGGCAGTGGCGGCAGCGGCCTCAACCTCGATGTCACCGTCAATGCGCCGAACCAGATCTTCGTCCAGGGCAGGGGTGTCGACGCCGAACTCGGCGGTTCGCTGAGGCTGACCGGCCCCGCGGCTTCGCCGCAAGCGGTCGGCACCTTCACCCTGCAGCGCGGGCGGCTGTCGATCCTCGGCAAGCGGCTGACCTTCACCGAGGGCACGGTCGGCTTTTCGGGCTCGCTGGTGCCCTATCTCAATTTGACCGCGACCTCGACAACGACGAGCACCACCGTGACGATCGTGGTATCGGGCGAGGCCACCAATCCGAAATTCACCTTCTCCTCCGTGCCTGCGCTGCCGGAGGACGAGGTGCTGGCGCAACTGATCTTCGGCCGCTCTATGTCGAACCTGTCGCCGCTGCAGATCGCACAGTTGGCCGAGGCTGCCGGGCAACTGGCCGGCGTCGGCGGCTCGACCTCGCTGCTTGAAAACCTGCGCAGTGCAATCGGCGTCGACGACCTAGATGTGACTACGGACGATCAGGGCGGTACCGCCGTGTCGGCGGGCAAATACCTGAACGACCGCACCTATGTCACGATCCAGAAGGGCGACAAGCCGGGATCGGGCAAGGCGACGATCGACCTCAATGTCGGGCGCGGCGTCAAGCTGCGCGGCGAGGCCAACGATGGCGGCGAAGCCAAGGGCGGCATTTTCTACGAGAAGGAGTATTGATCCTTCGGCCGGACTCTGGGCCCACCGGTGGAACTGGCCAAGCTTGAGTCGATGTCTCGTTTCATCGACGAAACGAGATTCCCGAGGAATCCGTCAGGCAGTAGCAAATTTGCGCCAAGACTGTCGTTATCGCGCGAACCGCTCCCCCTTCAAAGTTGCACATTCGCCAACATGTTCTCACTCCATGCCGCTTTGACATCGCGGCCTGGATGCGGAATGTTAAAAGGCGGAAAGCCAACAATGGGAGTCAAGTCATGACAATTTACAAGAGTAATGGCGATCGCGTTCCCGACCACATCCTGGCCATGGCCGAAGAAGCCAAGGCAGGCAAGGTCGATCGCCGCGAGTTCCTCGCCATGGCCAGCGTCTTCGGCGCGTCCACGGCGATGGCCTATGGCATGCTCGGTCTCGCCGTGCCGAGCGAAGCAAGAGCCGAAGACGCCCCGAAGAAGGGCGGCATCCTGAAGGTTGCTATGTGGATCAAGGATCCAAAGGATCCGCGCAAGGCCGACTGGTCGGAAATCGCCAATGCCGAGCGCCAGGCGCTGGAACCCCTAGTCAAATATACAGCCGAATATACCTTCCGCCCCTATCTGCTGGAGAGCTGGGACGTGAACGACGACGCCACCGAATACACGCTGCATGTACGCAAGGGCGTGACATGGTCGAACGGCGACGCGTTTACCGCTGACGACGTCATCTTCAACCTGAAGCGCTGGGCCGACAAGAAAGCCGAGGGCAATTCCATGCCTGGCCGTCTAGGCACTCTGGTCAAGGACGACAAGCTCGACGAAAGCGCCGTGACCAAGGTCGACGACATGACGATCAAGCTGAAGCTCGGCAAGTCCGACATCGCGCTGATCCCCAACGTATGCGACTATCCCAGCCTCCTTGTCCACAAGAGCTTCGACGAAAAGGGCGGCGATTTCAAAGCCTGCCCGATCGGCACCGGTCCGTTCGAACTGGTCTCCTACGATGTCGGCCAGAAGGTGGTCTACAAGCGCCGCGAGGACAACAAGTGGTGGGATGGCGACGTCTATCTCGACGGCATCGAGTTCATCGACTACGGCACCGATCCGGCCGCAACAGTCAGCGCCTTCGAGGCGGGCGAAGTCCATTGCAACTACGAGACCACTGCGGACTATGTGGCGATCATGGATGGTCTGGATCTGGTCAAATCGGAAGTCGTCACCGCGACGACGATCGTCTGCCGCACCAATGTCAACAACAAGCCGTATGACGACCAGAAGGTGCGGCACGCGCTGCAACTCGCGGTCGACAACAATGTCGTCCTCCAGCTCGGGATCGGCAACGCCGGCAAGGTGGCTGAAAACCATCACGTCTGCCCGATCCATCCGGAGTACTACGAACTGGCCAAGGTCGCGCGCGATCCGGCCAAGGCAAAGGCGATGCTGGCGGAAGCCGGCCAGGCCGATTTCGAGCATGAGCTGATCACGGTCGACGAGGATTGGCACAAGAACTCCGGCGACGCCATCGCCGCGCAGTTGCGTGACGCCGGCATCAAGGTGAAGCGCACGGTGCTGCCCGGCTCGACGTTCTGGAACGACTGGACCAAATATCCGCTGTCGATGACCAACTGGAACATGCGGCCGCTCGGCGTCCAGGTTCTGGCGATCGGCTACCGCACCGGTGAGGCCTGGAACGAGACTGCCTGGTCGAATCCGGAATGGGACACCAAACTCAACGCCGCACTTGGCGTTATCGACCCCGCCAAACGCAAGGAGATGATGAAGGATATCGAGCAGATCCTGCAGGATTCCGGCATCATCATCCAGCCCTTCTGGCGCAATCTGTATTGTCACTCGACGACTGCGGTGAAGGGGTATTTCATGCATCCCAGCTTCGAGCACGACCTCGGCAAGGTATGGCTCGATCAGGCGTGATCGGACCGATCACGGGAAGGGGCGCTTGCCCCTTCCCGCCACTCCCCGCACAATGCCGAAACCGGAAGCCGACGCAGCAAAATGTTGCGGACTCATCCGGGGGCATCGTGCAATAAGACAAAGGGTTGATCGCATCCGAAGGGCTCGTTTGACAGCCAGCCTCCGCCGCTAGCGGACGCGTTGGTTTCCAGACAAGCTGTAACCCCAACCAGAACGGCAGGGGACCGCCATGCTTTCTTTTATTCTCAGGCGTCTTGGCACGATGGCATTGACGATGCTGTGCCTGACGTTGGTCGTCTTTTTCCTGATCAATCTCGGGCCTAACCTGAAGAAGCTGGCGATCAGCCAGACCGAAATGCACACCTCTGCCGAACAGCTCGAAGACTGGCTGGCCAATCATGGCTACCGCCAGAACTTCTTCGTCCGCTATGGTCAATGGCTGGGCGTTCTGCCCAAGCAGCCGGTGACCGATCCGGCGACAGGCAAGCCGACCCAGCGGTTTTCCTTCTGCAATGACCCGCTGGAGCCGAAATTCTCCGGCATCCTGGAAGGCGATTTCGGCTGCTCGACCAAGTTCAAGACCACCGTCGCGTCAAAGCTCTTCCCCGCACTCGGCGCCACTGGCATCCTGATGCTCTGTGTGCTGGCGGTGATGGTGCCGATTTCGCTGCTGGTCGGCATCCTCGCCGGAATGCGCGAAGGCTCGCGAACGGATCGGACGCTGTCCGTCGCCTCGATCGCGTCGACGGCTACGCCTGAATATGTGTCGGGCGTCATCTTCACCGTCATCTTCGCCTCATGGCTCGGTTTGCTGAACGGTTCGGCCGCATCGGCCAGTCAGGGCATCACCTTCTACAATTTCACGCTGCCGGTGATGACGCTGGCGATCTACGGTATCGGCTATATCGCCCGCATGACGCGCGCCTCGATGGTCGAGGTGATGACGCAGCAATATATCCGCACCGCCCGCCTGAAGGGCCTCTCCTTCGGCAGCGTCGTCGTCAAGCACGCGCTACGCAATGCGCTGATCGCGCCCTTCACGGTCATCATGCTGCAGTTTCCCTGGCTGCTCACCGGCGTCGTCATCGTCGAGGTGATGTTCCGCTATCAGGGCTTTGGCTACACGCTGGTCGAGGCGGCGGGCAACAACGACATCGATCTCCTGCTTGGCTGTTCGCTGGTCTCGGTGTTCATCGTCCTCATCACCCAGCTCATTTCGGATGTCGGCTACGCGTTCCTCAATCCGCGTATCAGAGTGCAATAGGGGGCTGAGCGGATGCAGGTCGAATATATCGGTGCCTTCAGTATCATACTGGGCGTGATTGCCCGTTTCTGGCCGGTCTGGTTAGGGCTTGCCCTGGTGATGGGGGCGAGCTTCGCCTATAAGAAACGCCTCGGCCTCTATGGCCAGCTGTTCGACAGCGGCGTCGGCATTGTCGGTGTCGGCATCTGCCTGTTCTGGCTGTTCACGGCGATCTTCGCAGCGACCGTCGCGCCCTTCGATCCGCTCTCCCAGGTGCCGATCATGAAGGACGCGCTGCCGGGCGGGATTGAGCCGGTATCGAAGCTCATCTACTATTTCGGCGGCGACAAGCTCGCCCGCGATGTCTTCTCACGCATGGTCTATGGCAGCCAGATCGTGCTGATCATCGCACCGGCGGCGACGGGGTTCGCGCTGATGGTCGGCATTACGCTCGGCCTGCCAGCCGGTTATTATGGCGGCAGGATCGACACCGTTCTGTCGTTCCTGGCCAATCTGGTTCTGGCCTTCCCGGTGATCCTGCTGTTCTACCTCCTGGTGACGCCGGGCATCATGGACACGCCTATCCCCTATGCGATGGCCGGGTTGTTCTTCCTGTTTCCGATCATCTTCTTTTCCGTGCTGTTCTGGACCCGCTACAAAAACCGGCCGGATCGGCTCTACATTCTCATGGGGCTGACGCTGGTCATCGGCGGGTGGGTCTATGCCGGCCTGGTCTTCGATGCCGATCCGTTCAGGGTCATCCACATCGATCCCAACCAGCTCAACATCTTCGTGGCGGTGGTGTTCGCCTCCAGCCCCGGCGTGTTCCGCATCGTGCGCGGCCTGGTGATGGACATCAAGACGCGCGACTACGTGGCGGCAGCGCAGACGCGCGGTGAATCACCCTGGTACATCATGCTGTGGGAGATCCTGCCCAATGCGCGCGGACCGCTGATCGTCGATGCCTGCCTGCGCATCGGCTACACCACGATCCTGCTCGGCACGCTGGGGTACTTCGGTCTCGGCCTGGCACCGGAGAGCCCGGACTGGGGCACCGCGATCAAGGACGCCAGCCGCCTGCTGCGCTCCTTCATCCATCCGGCGTTGCCGCCGACGATCGCGCTGATGTCGTTTGTGCTGGGGCTGAACCTGCTCGCCGACTCGCTGCGCGAGCAATCGATGAAAGACTGATCTGCGGGCTCGGCCCGCAGAGCATGGTCCCTGGAAGTGGCACCCGGTTTTCGGACAAGATCATGCTCAGAGAAAAACCAAGGATTGGAGCGACCCATGAATGAGGCAGTTCGAAATCCCGGAGAACCGATCATCGAGATCGAGAACCTGTCGATCTCCTTCTTCACCCGCAAGGGCGAGATCCCTGCCGTCATGGATTTTTCCTGCACGGTAATGCCCGGCGAAGCGATGGGCATCGTCGGTGAATCCGGCTGCGGCAAGTCGACGGTGTCGCTCGGCATCATGCGCGACCTCTCCAACATCGGAAAGATCGTCGGCGGCAAGATCAAGTTCCAGGGCAAGGACATGGGCGAGCTCTCCGACGAAGAGCTGCGCGCCATTCGCGGCAACAAGATCGCCATGATCTACCAGGAGCCGATGGCGAGCCTCAATCCGGCGATGAAGGTCGGCCAGCAATTGATGGAAGTGCCGCTGATCCACGACAAGGTGTCGAAGGAAGAGGCCTACACCCGCGCGCTGGACATGGTGCGGGCGGTGAAGCTGCCCGATCCCGAGCGCATGATGCGCTCCTATCCGCACCAGCTCTCCGGCGGCCAGCAGCAGCGCATCGTCATCGCCATGGCGCTGCTGTCGAAGCCGGCGTTGCTTTTGCTCGACGAGCCGACAACGGCGCTCGATGTGACGGTGGAGGCCGGCATTGTCGACCTGGTCAAGGGACTTGGCGAGAAGTTCGGCACGTCGATGATCTTCGTGTCGCACAATCTGGGTCTCATCTTGGAAACCTGCGACAAGATCACGGTGATGTACTCGGGCGAGGCGGTGGAGACCGGCAAGATCAAGGACGTGTTCGACCGGATGCGCCATCCCTATACGCAGGGCCTGTTCCGCTCGATTCCGCTGCCCGGGGCCGACAAGAATTCGCGGCCGTTGATCTCGATCCCCGGCCAGTTGCCGCTGCCGCATGAGCGGCCGAAGGGCTGCAATTTCGGGCCCCGCTGTCACCATTTCGTCGAGGGCGTCTGCAACGCCGCCGAAATCCCGATGATCGAAGTCGCCGGCCACGAAGGGCATTTCTCGCGCTGCGTGCGCTTCAACGAGATCGACTGGGAGGCGCTGCCGCCGGGCGCCAAGAAGGTCAATGACAAGGTCGAGCCCGGTGCGCCGGTGCTCAAGATCCAGGACCTCAAGAAATACTACAAGGTCGGCGGCAGCGAGGTGTTCGGCTCGAGCGAGGGCCGTGTCGTCAAGGCCAACGAGACGATCTCGTTCGAGGCGCGTGAATCCGAGACGGTTGCCATCGTCGGCGAATCCGGCTGCGGAAAGTCGACCCTGGCCAAGGTGTTGCTCGGGCTGGAGACGGCGAGCTCCGGCAGCGTGACGCTCGGCAACAAGGAGATCCAGTCGACCGGCATCGAGAAGCGCAGCGTCGATACGGTGTCGTCGATCCAGATGGTGTTCCAGAACCCGTTCGATACGCTGAACCCCAGCCACTCGGTCGGCTCGCAGATCATCCGCACGCTGGAAAAATTCAATGTCGGCAAGACGGTGGCCGAACGCCGCAAGCGGATGCTTGAGCTGCTCGACCTGGTGAAGCTGCCGAGAGCCTTCGAGACCCGCAAGCCGCGCCAGCTGTCGGGCGGACAGAAGCAGCGCATCGGTGTGGCGCGCGCCTTTGCCGGCGATGCCAAGGTGGTGGTGGCCGACGAGCCGGTTTCGGCGCTCGACGTCTCGGTGCAGGCGGCGGTGACCGAACTGTTGATGGACATCCAGCGCAAGAACAAGACGACGATGCTGTTCATCAGCCACGATTTGTCGGTGGTGCGCTACATCGCCGACCGCGTCGTCGTCATGTATCTCGGGTACATCGTCGAGCAAGGCACGACCGACCAGATCTTCTCGCCGCCCTACCATCCCTATACCGAGGCGTTGCTGTCAGCGATCCCGATCGCCGACACCAGCGTGGTGAAGAAGCACATCGTGCTCGAGGGCGACATTCCGTCGGCGATGAACCCGCCGACCGGCTGCCCGTTCCAGACGCGCTGCGGCTACAAGAAGCTGGTGCCGGACAATCTGTGCGAGACCAAGGTGCCGCCGGTGAAGAATCTTGGCGACGGCCATATGAGCCTGTGCTGGCTGTCTGACGATGTGCTGGCCAAGATGGATCAGGTGATCAAGTTCGACAAGGAGCATGCCGCGCATGAGGGCGTGCCGGAAGACGCACCGCATGGCAGTGGTCCGGGTTCGACAGGAACAGCGCCCAACCGGCCGCGTGGCAAATCGTCGAGCGCGGAAGCGGACGAGATCGGCGAGGCCGTGGAGCAGGGCCAGGCTGGGATGCGGGCCCGTCGCAACAAAGTGGTCGACGAGGCTTCCGAAACCGGTGTTAAAAAGCCGAAAGATACGACAAGGCGGCACTAAACCGGGAAGGGTGCTAGTTTTCGCATTGCCGTAACTGCGCATCATAGTCGCGGGCCATCTTTTCGGTCGCCCGCGCATAGCCCTGCACACCGGCGTCGCCGCGATTGCCGCGGCCATAGGCGGTCCAGCCGAGATAGTAGGCGAGGTAGAGATTGTAGGTGTCGTTGCGGGCGACGCCGAAGGTGTCGGCGGTCTTGGAATGATACCAGCCGACGAAATCGACGGCATCGGCGAATTTTGTCCGCCGCGCCCCCCAGCTGCCGGTTTCGCTCTGATATTGCGACCAGGTGCCGTCGAGTGCCTGCGAAAAACCGGTGGCCGAGGAGACATGCTTCCACGGAATGAAGCCGAGCAGCTTGGTGCGTGGCGGCCTGGCGTTGCTCTTGAAGCCGGACTCCTTGCGCACCGTCGCCATCAGCACCGGAACCGGGATGCCGTATTTCTGCGAGGCGCGCTCGGCCGCCGCCTGCCAGTTGTCGAACCAGCCGTCATTCTGGTCGAAGACGGCGCAGACATTGTTGATATGCTTTGGCGGCGTCGCGCAGGCCGAGAGAGCCAGCAGGACACCAACCGCTACAATTTTACTAAAACTCGACCAACGCATGGGGAAGACGAATAGGCCGAAATCATAAAGGGAATCTTGCGGCGTTTCTTAACGGCCTGCCGGCCTGGTTGCGCTGGCTGGAGCTGGCATCACTATTCCGACCTTTTGCGTCGCTTTTGTCTTCATTCAAATACGAAAATGCCGCCTTGGCTAAAATCACGCCCGTGAAGGGCGGATTCCTGACAGCCGCGCGCCGATGCCGGCGCTCTGATGCCAGGCATGAACGAACCAAGACGCAAGCGCGGCGCAGAGCGAACCAGCAACAGGGGGCCGTCGGCCATCCCGCAACTGCCGCCCAGGAGGGTGACCAATCCCTATCCGCCGATGGCAATGCTGTCGGCTGACCAGATCGAGGCCATCCATCAGGCTTCGATGCACATTCTGGAGAATTTCGGCATCGAGGTGATGTCTCAGCGGGCGCTGTCGCTGTTCGAAACAGCTGGCGCCACGGTCGACCATGCGACGGCGAATGTCCGCATCGACAGGGGCCTTGTTGCCGAGGCGCTGAAGACCACGCGGGCGAGCTATACGCTTACCCCGCGCAATCCGGCAAACGCCATTCATCTGGGCGGCAACACGATCAATTTCACCCTCGTCGCCGGGCCGCCCAATGTGCATGACATGGAGCGTGGCCGCCGCGCCGGCAATCTGCGCGACTATGCCGATCTCACCCGGCTGGCGCAGCATTTCAACTGCATTCACATGCTGGGCAACCAGGTCTGCGCGCCGGTGGAACTTCCCGCCAACACCAGGCATATGGACACCTATTTCACCAATCTGACGCTGACCGACAAATCCTTCCATGTCTCGGCGATCGGCCGGGGCCGGGCGCTGGATGGCATCGAGATGATGGCGATTGCGCGCGGGCTGACGCTGGACGAGATGCGCGATGATCCCG
Source organism: Mesorhizobium sp. PL10 (assembly GCF_053714315.1). Taxonomy (NCBI): domain Bacteria; kingdom Pseudomonadati; phylum Pseudomonadota; class Alphaproteobacteria; order Hyphomicrobiales; family Phyllobacteriaceae; genus Mesorhizobium; species Mesorhizobium sp. PL10. Next base: position 188,869 of record NZ_JBSKBR010000005.1, read on the forward strand.
GCATTGCCACCATCATCTCGGTCAACTCGCCGCGCCGCTTCGATGAGATGATGGCCGAAGGCTTGATGACCATGGCCGAGTTCGGCCAGTCGGTGGCGGTGACGCCGTTCACGCTGATGGGCGCGATGAGCCCGGTGACGCTGGCAGGCGCATTGGCGCAGCAGAATGCCGAGGCGTTGTTCGGCGTGGTGCTGACGCAGCTGGTGCGCCCCGGCGCACCGGTGATGTACGGCGCCTTCACCTCCAATGTCGACATGAAGTCGGGCGCGCCAGCCTTCGGCACGCCGGAGAACACCAAGGCCAACATTGCTTCAGGGCAATTGGCGCGGCGCTATTCTCTGCCCTACCGCACGACGCCGGGGTCGGCCTCGAATGCGGCGGACGCGCAAGGCGCCTATGAGACGTTGATGGCGCTGTGGGGCACGGTGCTGGGCCACGGCAATCTCGTCTACCACGCCGCCGGCTGGCAGGAGGGCGGGCTGACGGCGTCGTTCGAAAAGCTCATCATCGATGTCGAAATGATCCAGCACATGATGGAGTTTCTGCGCCCGATCGTCGTCGACGAGGCGGAGCTGGCGGTCGAGGCGCTTGGCGCGGTGCCGACTGGTGGCCACTTCTTCGGCGAGCCGCACACGCTGGAACGCTATGCCACCGCCTTCTACCAGCCGATGCTGTCCAACTGGCAGAACTACGAGGCGTGGCAGGAAGCCGGCGGCCTCGACACGACGGCGCGCGCGACGCGGCTGTGGAAGAAGGCGCTGGAAGACTATGTCGAGCCGGCGATGGAGCCTCCCGTGCGCGAGGCGCTGGAGGCGTATGTGGCCAAGCGCAAGGAAGCGATCGGGCAGGGCGAGCCGTGATGCTTCCCATCCTGATTCATTTCATCCATACAACTCACTGATATCAGAGAAAAATCCATGAAATCGCATGCAAAGGTCGTGGTCATTGGCGGTGGCGTCGTCGGATGCTCGGTGCTGTTCCATCTGGCACGCCATGGCTGGACCGACGTCGTGCTTCTGGAGCGCGACGAGCTGACTTCCGGCTCGACCTGGCATGCGGCCGGCGGCATGCACACCATCAATGGCGACCCCAACGTCGCCAAGCTGCAGAAATACACGATCTCGCTCTACAAGGAGATCGAGGAGCTTTCGGGTCAGGCGACCGGGGTGCACCTGACCGGCGGCGTGCTTCTGGCGGCCACCGAGGCGCGGCTCGACTGGCTGCGCGGCGTCGTTGCCAAGGGGCGTTATCTCGGTATCGACCTTGAGGAAATCTCGGCCAATGAGGCGGCCGAACTGATGCCTCTGCTCGACCCGAAACAGTTCGTCGGCGCCGTCCGCAACAAGGAGGACGGCCACCTCGATCCCTCGGGTGTGACCCACGCCTATGCCAAGGCCGCGCGGAAACTGGGCGCGGAAGTGGAGCGCTTCACCAAGGTGGAGGACGTTGTACGGCGGCCCGACGGCATGTGGCGCGTCGTCACCAACAAGGGCGAGGTCGTGGCTGAGCATGTCGTCAATGCCGGTGGTCTGTGGGCGCGGGAGGTCGGCCGCATGGTCGGGCTGGAACTGCCGGTGCTGGCCATGGAGCACATGTACCTGATCACGGAAGACATGCCCGAGGTCGCGGCGTGGAATGCCAAGACCGGCACAGAGATCATCCACGCCGTCGATTTCGACGGCGAGCTGTACCTGCGCCAGGAGCGCGGCGGCATGCTGATGGGCACTTACGAGAAGGCCAACAAGGTCTGGTCCGAGTTCTCCACACCGTGGAATTTCGGCCATGAATTGCTGGAGCCCGACATCGACCGGATCGCGCCGTCGCTCGAGGTCGGCTTTCGGCATTTCCCGGCCTTCGAGAGGACCGGCATCAAGCAGATCATCAACGGACCCTTCACCTTCGCCCCCGACGGCAATCCGCTGGTCGGGCCGGTGCGCGGCCTGCCGGGTTTCTGGGTCGCCTGCGGCGTCATGGCCGGCTTCAGCCAGGGCGGCGGCGTTGGACTGGCGCTGTCCAACTGGATGATCGAAGGCGATCCCGGCGCCGACATCTGGGCAATGGATGTTGCGCGCTATGGCGACTGGGCGACGATGGCCTATACCAACGCCAAGGTGCGCGAGAATTATTCGCGCCGTTTCTCGATCCGCTTCCCCAATGAGGAACTGCTCGCCGGACGGCAGCTGAAGACGACGCCGATCTACGATTTGTTGTCGGCCAAGGGCGCGCAATGGGGCGTGTCCTATGGGCTGGAGGTGCCGCTCTGGTATGCGCCTGAGGGCGTCAAGGACGAGTTTTCGTGGCGGCGCTCGAGCGACTTCACCCATGTCGCGAAGGAAGTTGCGACCGTCCGTGAAGGCGTCGGCCTCGCTGAGATTTCGAACTTCGCCAAATACAAGGTGACGGGCGAGGGGGCAGCCGCTTGGCTCGATCGCATCTTTGCCTGCAAGCTGCCGAAACCTGGCCGGATGACGCTGGCGCCGATGCTGAAGGACGACGGCAAGCTGATCGGTGATTTTACCCTTGCCACCATCGGCGACGGCGAATGGTTCATCGCCGGCTCGGGTGTCGCCGAGCAATATCACATGCGCTGGTTCGAGGCGCATCTACCCAAGGACGGCTCGGTCCGGATCGCGGCGCTGGGGCAAAAACTCACCGGCCTGGCGATCGCCGGGCCCAAGGCGCGGGCGGTGCTGGCGAAGGTCAGCCGCGTGGATGTCTCCAACGCAGCGTTTCCGTTCATGGCCGTCGCCAAAATGGATATCGGCATGGCGCCGTGCCTGGTTGGCCGCGTCAGCTACACCGGCGACCTCGGCTACGAGATCTGGGTGGCGCCGGAATATCAGCGCGCCGCCTTCCAGGCGCTGACTGCGGCGGGCGAGGAATTCGGCATCGGCCTGTTCGGCTCGCGCGCTCTCAATGCGCTTCGGCTGGAGAAAAACTACGGCTCATGGGTGCGGGAGTACCGGCCGATCTACGGGCCGCTGGAGGCCGGGCTCGACCGTTTCGTCGCGTATGGCAAGGAGGCGGATTTCATCGGCAAGGCGGCGGCTCTCGCCGAGCGCAAGCAAGGCGGCAAGCTCAGGCTGCGCACCTTCATCCTCGATGCCGACGATGCCGATGTCATCGGCGACGAGCCGATCTGGTTCGGCGGCGCGGTGCGCGGCTGGGTGACGTCAGGCGGCTACGCGCACCATCCGAAAAAATCCGTCGCGCTGGGCTATGTGCCGAAGGAGATCGCTGATGAGAGCGACGGGTTCGAAATCGAGCTGCTGGGCAAGCGCCACGCGGCGCGCATGCAGGCGGCGCCGCTGTTCGATGCCAATTTCGAGCGCATGCGGGGGTGACGGCTCACCTCCCTCTTGTCGTGCTTGTCAGGCGTTGCGGCGGTTGTCAAGCGCGAAGGCGCCGGCGCCGGCAAACACCAGATAGAGGAAGATGAAGCAGAAGGAGATGGCTGAATCGCCGCTGTTGTTGACCGGGAAGAAGTCGCGCGGGTAATGCGCCATGAAATAGGCGATGGCCATCTCGCCGGCGAGCAGGAAGGCAACGGGTCGGGTTAACAGCCCCAGCGCCAGCAGGATGCCGCCGGCGAATTCCAGAATGCCTGCCGTCGTCGTCAGCCCGTTAAGAGCTTGAGGCTCGGCGCTGACCGGGAAATTGAACAGCTTCTGCGAGCCATGCTCGATGAACTGCAGGGCCGTGATGATGCGCAGAATTCCGAGTGCCTGCGGCTGAAATCTGGCGAGACCGTCAAAAAGCTTCATCTAAATCTCCAATTACCCCCAGATCGCCCATAAATGATCGTCCGACGGTGGACCATTCACTTCCCAGGGCCTGTCATCAACAATCGGTGATGGTGACGTTCCACAATTCTGGGTGAATATTTTTCGCGCATGGGTTGCATTTGTATCCTTGGGGTTGTATCGATGGCGGTGTTCCAACGGGTGGTTCACGCATCATGAAAACATTCGCCATCAGCCTCTTCGCAATCATTGCAGGCACCAGCGTCGCCATGGCTCAGGACGCCGGCTGCGATGCCTTCAAATGGCCAGTTACGCGAGAGCAGACACTGTTTGCGGCAGCACCCGCCGCGCAGTCCGGCGCTGCCTTGGCGGTCGGCCACGCGGTCGACTTCACACTGGAAGCGGTGGATGAGGTCGCCTTCACCTTGCCTCCGGAACGCGCGCCGGCAGCAGGGACGTTCGGCGCGACAGCAAATGTGACCGTGCCGCCTGAAGGCGAGCTGCAGATAAGCCTCTCCGGCGAAGCCTGGATCGACGTCATCCAGGGCGACCATGCAATCAAGTCGGCAGGCTTTAGCGGGGTCAAAACCTGCCCCGGCATCCGCAAGAGCGTGCGTTTCAAGCTGCCGGCGGGGCTGGCCTCGATCCAGATCAGCGGCGCCAAGGAACAGACCATCAAGGTCGCGGTGCTGGCGCCGGAATGACGTTCTCTCTTATCGCGCCGGACGGCGCGATGAGAACTGTTCGGTTCATGCCTGTCAGCCGGATCAGCGTCCCGGCGCAATGAGGGCGAAATAGGCGCCTTGCGGATCGGTGAACTGAGCGATCCATTGGCCGGTCGGCACCGGCATCGGACCCATGACGATCTTGCCGCCATTGTCGGTGACGCGCTTGGCGGCGGCGTCGATGGCGTCGACATTGAAATAGAACAGCCACACCGGCACCGGAAGCTGCTGCGGCTTGTTCATGATGCCGCCGCCCGATTCCGGGCCGGCCGAGAAGGTCTGATAGATGCCCATCTCGCCGATGTCCATGCTGCCAGCATCGGTCCAGCCGAACTGGCTGGAATAGAAATCGAAGGCCTTCTGCCGGTCCGCTGCATAGAGCTCATGCCAGCCGACATGGCCGGATGTGGTAGACGGCAGGACGGGCTGGTCAGGCCCATTGGGCTGCAGGAACATGAAGGCAGCGCCTTGCGGGTCGGCGACGACGGAGAAACGGCCGACGCCGGGAATGTCGTCGGGTTCGCGGTGGACGGCCCCGCCGGCGTCCTTCAGCGCCTTGGTCGAGGCATCGGTATCCCTGGTGTGGATATAGCCGAGCCAGGCCGGCTTCATGCCCATTTTGGCGGCGTCCTCGGGTATGGTCATCAGCCCGCCGACGCCTCTCTCGGCGGAGTTCATCACGATGTAGCGCGGCATGCCGGGCGCCTTGTCGAAGGGTTCGGCCCGCCAGCCGACGACGGTTGTGTAGAACGCTTGCGCCGCATCGAGGTCGGTGGTCATCAGCTCGTACCAGAAGAAGGGCATTGGGAATTTTGTCATTTTGGTCTCCTCACCTTCATGCATCGATGATTGTCCGATCCATCTTAGGACGATTTCGGTGACGCGCACCCGACAGCGAACCGGAGTAAATTCAACGGCTGCGTTGACACATCGTTCCGCATTTCGCCCCACCCGGCGGCTTGCACGTGCGGCGGTTTTCGACTTTCCTTGGGCGAACGAGGGGTAGTCGTTTCATGCGCCGTATGTCGCTCACGCCTGAGCTTGTGTCACTGTGCCATCGCGAGGAGGCCGATCCCGGCCCCGACGGCAGCTGGACGCAGCTCACCGACGAGGACTTCCGCACGCTTGCCTTGCAGCTCTCCGACGAAGCCGATGCGGGGCCGCTGTGGGTGTTCGCCTATGGCTCGCTGATCTGGAAGCCGGCTTTCGATTCCGTCGAGCGCCAGCGCGCCACGGCGTTCGGCTGGCATCGCTCGTTTTGCCTCGACATAGTGCGCTGGCGCGGCAGCGTCGCGCAGCCGGGGCTGATGATGGCGCTCGAACGCGGCGGTCGATGCGATGGCGTCATCTATCGCCTACCCGAGGGCGACAAGCCTGAGCAGATCGAAAGGCTGTTGCGGCGCGAGATCGACGACCACGAGAGTGTCAGCTCAGTCCGGTGGGTTCCGGTGCGCACGGCGCAAGGGATGGTGCGGGCGCTCGGCTTCTGGGTCGGCGTGACCGGCAGGGGAACGTCGCTCGGGCAGCCGCTGGACCGGGTCGCGCAGGTGCTGGCGCGGGCCTGCGGCCATGTCGGCTCGGGTGCGGAATATCTCTACAACACCGTCAGCCACCTCGAGGAATTCGGCATCCGCGACCGCAATCTGTGGCGGCTGCAGCAACTGGTCGCCGACGAGATCCGGTCGATCTATGATGGCATTCCAGGCTCCGGCTTTTCGCCTGCAAGCTGAGGTGAAAACCCATAACATGAGTAAAAAAATCATGTTATTATCGAAACTTTTCAGAGCCTTGCGCCGAAAATTGACCAATTGATAAAAAAATAAAACGTGCTAGCCTTCCCCAAAACGAAAACATGGGGAACTGACGATGCCAGAAGGCCAGTTCAAGGACGGTATCGCCGGCGGACGGCTCCCGGCCGACCAGTATGCCGAGAATTTTTCCGACCTGCATCCGCCGCTCGATCATCACGAGGCGCTGGTCGAATCCGACCGCTGCTATTTCTGCTACGACGCGCCGTGCATGAACGCATGCCCGACCTCGATCGACATTCCGCTGTTCATCCGCCAGATCTCGACCGGCAACCCGATCGGTTCGGCCAAGACGATCTTCGACCAGAACATTCTGGGCGGCATGTGCGCCCGCGTCTGTCCGACCGAGACGCTGTGCGAAGAGGTTTGCGTGCGCGAGGTGGCGGAAGGCAAGCCGGTGCAGATCGGCCGCCTGCAGCGCTACGCCACCGATGTCGCCATGGCCGAGCACAAGCAGTTTTATCCGCGCGCGGAATCGACCGGCAAGTCGGTCGCCGTCGTCGGCGCAGGACCGGCCGGCCTTGCCGCCGCGCACCGGCTCGCCCGCCATGGCCATGAGGTGACCATTCTCGAAGCCCGTCCAAAGGCCGGCGGCCTCAACGAATATGGCATAGCCGCCTACAAGAGCATCGACAATTTTGCCCAGGCCGAGGTCGACTACGTTACCGCTGTCGGCGGCATCGACATCCAGAACGGCAAGGCGCTCGGCCGCGACTATCAGCTGTCCGACCTGATCCGGAATTACGATGCCGTCTTCCTCGGCATGGGGCATGGCGGCGTCAACGCGCTGCGTGCCGATGGCGAGGATGCCGACGGCGTCGCCAATGCGGTCGAGTTCATCGCCGAACTGCGCCAGGCCAGCGATCTCGCGAGCCTGCCGGTCGGCCGGCGCGTTGTCGTCATCGGCGGCGGCATGACGGCGATCGATGCGGCGGTGCAGTCGAAGTTGCTCGGCGCCGAAGAGGTGACGATCTGCTACCGGCGCGGCCAGGAGCACATGAACGCCTCCGAATTCGAACAGGATCTGGCCGCCGCCAACGGCGTCACCATCCGCCACTGGCTGCAGCCGAAGCGGGTCATTGCCGAAGGTGGCAAGGTGTCGGGTATCGAACTCGAATACACAACAATGAACGGCGACAGGCTTGCCGGCACTGGCGAGACGCTGACGCTCGCCGCCGACCAGGTGTTCAAGGCGATCGGCCAGAGCTTTGTGCCGGCCGCACTCAACGGCAGCGGCGCGTCGATCGAACTCGAAGCTGGCCGCATCAAGGTGGACGCGGAAGGGCGCACTTCACTCGCCAATGTCTGGGCCGGCGGTGATTGCATTTTTGGCGGCGACGATTTGACGGTCTCGGCCGTCGCGCAAGGCCGCGATGCGGCGGAGAGCATCAACAGGAGTCTGACGCAGGGATAGAGATCATGGCCTCGGTGGAATCGGGCATCGCCCGTCACTACGACGTATCGGATCTTGAGCAGCACATTCTTGCCGTGCTCGCCGATACCGGCGTGGACATTGCCCATCTGCGCGCTGGCGATCTCGAAGCGGTCGACGAATTCCACATTGGCGGTATCGCTGCCACCCGGGAACTCATCGGCCAGATGGGGTTGAAGCCGGGGGCCAGGCTGCTCGACATTGGTTCCGGCGTGGGTGGCCCAGCCCGCTTTGCCGCCAACAATGCCGGCGCCGATGTCACCGGCATTGATCTGACGCAAAGCTATGTCGACATCGCGACCAGCCTGTCGAAGCGGGTGGGAATGGCCGACAAAGTCCGGTTCGTGCAGGGCAGCGCGCTGGACATGCCGTTCGGCAACAAAAGCTTTGATACGGCCATGATCCTGCATGTCGGCATGAATCTTCCCGACAAGGCGAAGCTGATGAGCGAGGCCGCACGCGTGCTCAAGTCGGGCGGCGTCTTTGCCGTCTACGATGTGATGCGGCTGAAGTCGGGCACGCTGACCTATCCGCTGCCATGGGCATCCGACGAGAGCATGTCCTTCGTCGCCACGCCCGACGATTATCGCTCGGCTGCCGCGGCTGCAGGGTTCTCCGTAGCCGCCGAGCGCCCACGCGGCGCCTTTGCCATCGAATTCTTCGCCACGATACGAGCGCGCATGGCTGCGGCGCAGGCGGAAGGCAAAAAACCGCCGCCCGGGGTCAATCTTATCATGGGCGAGAACGCGCGGACCAAGATCGCCAATCTCACCGCCGCGCTTGAAGGCGGCATTCTCGCACCCGTCGAACTGCTTCTTCGTCTCGGTTGAAAGGGACCTGTCATGGCTGACATCCGCAACAATTTCGTCGGCATCAAATCGCCCAATCCGTTCTGGCTGGCCTCGGCGCCGCCCACCGACAAGGCCTACAATGTCATCCGCGCCTTCAAGGCGGGCTGGGGCGGTGTGGTCTGGAAGACGCTGGGCGAGGAAGGCCCGCCGGTGGTCAACGTCAACGGCCCGCGCTATGGCGCGATCTGGGGCGCGGACCGCCGCCTGCTCGGCCTCAACAATATCGAGCTCATCACCGACCGCGACCTGCAGGTCAACCTGCGCGAGATCAAGCAGGTCAAGAAGGATTGGCCCGACCGCGCCATCGTCGTCTCGCTGATGGTGCCTTGCGTCGAGGACGCCTGGAAGGCGATCCTGCCGGTGGTCGAGGAGACCGAAGCCGACGGCATCGAGCTCAATTTCGGCTGCCCGCACGGCATGTCCGAACGCGGCATGGGCGCGGCTGTCGGCCAGGTGCCGGAATATATCGAAATGGTGGTGCGCTGGTGCAAGCAGAACACCCGCATGCCTGTCATCACCAAGCTGACGCCCAATATCACCGATGTGCGCAAGCCGGCACGCGCCGCCCTTGCCGGCGGTACCGACGCGGTATCGCTGATCAACACCATCAACTCGATCACCGGCGTCGATCTCGACAGTTTCGCGCCGCAGCCGACCATCGACGGCAAGGGTTCGCATGGCGGCTATTGCGGCCCGGCGGTGAAGCCGATCGCCATGAACATGGTGGCCGAGATTGCACGCGATGCCGAAACCCGCGGCCTGCCGATCTCCGGCATTGGCGGCATCACCACCTGGCGCGACGCTGCCGAATTCATGGCGCTCGGCGCTGGCAATGTGCAGGTGTGCACCGCGGCGATGACCTACGGTTTCAAGATCGTACAGGAGATGATCGCCGGTCTGGAAAACTGGATGGACGAGAAGGGCCATGCGACGCTCGACGACATTATCGGCCGCGCCACGCCCAACGTCACCGACTGGCAGTATCTCAACCTCAACTATGTCGCCAAGGCGCATATCGACCAGGATGCCTGCATCAAATGCGGCCGCTGTCACATCGCCTGCGAGGACACCTCGCACCAGGCGATCACCAACATGGTCGACGGCAAGAGGCACTTTGAGGTCATCGAGGCCGAATGCGTCGGCTGCAATCTGTGCGTCAATGTCTGCCCGGTGGAGAACTGCATCACCATGGAGCCGCTGGCCGCCGGCGTGATGGATCAGCGCACCGGCAAGCCGGTATCGCCGGTCTACGCCAACTGGACGACGCATCCCAACAACCCGATGGCGAAGGTGGCCGCGGAATAGGGAACGCATTGATGAGAAAAAGCGGCGCCTTCGGGCGCCATTTTTTCATTTTCCTATTGCAGATAAAACTTATCCACGATATAAAATATCCATGAATAGGAGATCGCACCCATGAAGCTGGGCGAGGGCGTTGAAGCGGCCATCCATTGCGCGGCCACGCTGGCCAGCGTGGAGGGCAACAGCACCATGCCGGGAGCTGCTTTGGCGGAGTCCTTTGGGCTGTCGCCGAGTTATCTGCTGAAGCATCTCAACATGCTGACCGCAGAGCGCATCCTGGAATCGGTGCCCGGCCCGTCGGGCGGCTACCGGCTGGCGCGGCCGGCCGAGCGCATTACGCTGCTCGACATCGTGCTGGCCATCGAAGGCCGTGAGCCTGCTTTCCGCTGCGGCGAGATCCGCCAGCGCGGCCCGGTCAAGATCGATGCTTCGGCCTATGTGAAGCCCTGCGGCATCAATGCCGCGATGCTGAAGGCCGAGCGCGCCTATCGCGCGGCTCTGGCGGAAACCCGGTTGTCCGACATCGTGGCTGATTATCAAGCCGAAGGCGATCCGCGTTCGATTGCCGGCAGCTGTGCCTTTGTAGCGCGCCATCAGCGGCCGCAGAAATCCGCTTAGACCAAGCGAAATCAAACCCACCAGACAGATGTGAAAGGAAAGATGATGAAACAGAGACTGGAATTCTTCGCCAAGGCGCCCGAGATCATGAAGGCGGTGTCGGCGCTCAACAAGGCGGTCGACGACTGCGGGCTTGAGGTGGGCTTGCTGCATCTGGTCAAGCTCAGGGCGTCGCAGATCAATGGCTGCTCCTACTGCGTGGAGATGCACAGCCGCGAGGCGCGGCGCGACGGCGAGACCGAGACACGGCTCTATCTGGTTTCGGCCTGGAAGGATTCGCCGCTGTTTTCCGAGCGCGAACGTGCCGCCTTTGCCTGGACCGAGGCCACGACCCTGATCGCCAACAATAGCGTGTCGGACGAACTCTATGCCCGCACGCTCGCGCATTTCTCGGACGAGGAGTTGGTCAAGCTGTCCGTTGCGATCGGCATGATCAACACCTGGAACCGGCTCTGCATCCCCTTCCACGCCATTCACCCGATGCCGGCTGCCAAGGCTGCGTGATCGGACGCGCTGCGCGCGGATGAAAGGTCCGCGCGCCCTCATTGTTCAGGCTGCGTAGCGCAGGCCCCCGTCGCAGGTCAGCACCTGGCCGGTCATGAAACCGTTGGAAACCAGGAAGGCGATTGCGCCGGCGACGTCTTCGGCGTGGCCGATCCTGCCGACAGGGGTCTTGCCGGCATATTCGCGGAATACCGCCTGCCGCTGGTCATTGGGCAGAAAATCCCACCATGGCGTATCGATGACGCCGGGCGCCACGACGTTGACGCGCAGCGGCTTCAGCTCGACGGCGAGGATCGGCACGACAGTCAGCAGCATGCCGTTGACGGCGGCGATGCCGGCGACGCCGGGCGCCGACAATTGTGCCGACACCGCCGATATGAAGGTGACCGATCCCGATCTGTTGAGGGTCGGCAAGGCTGCCTGCAGGCATGACAGCTGCGGCCGCACCTTTTCGTCAACGCCGCCGGCGATGTCGGCAAGGTCGAGGCTTTCGAAAGGGCCAAGCCCCTTGCCGCCGCTGGCGGCGAGCACGAGGTGATCGAAAGGTCCGAGGCGCTCGAAGAACGCGCGGACTTCGTCCGGCTTCGAAGCATCGAAGGCAGCCTTCTCGGCCGCGCCGCCGAGGCTCTTCCAGGCGCTCGTCAGCTTTTCCTCATTGCGCCCGGTGATGGTCACCTTCATGCCCGGACCAAGCAGCTTGCGCGCCGTCGCCAGCCCGATGCCGGAGGAGCCGCCGATGATGACTGCGTGTTCGATCTTGCTCATGAATCCTGTTCCTTCGTTTTTGGGGAAGCCTGGCCGACGAGGTCGAGGCTTAGAGCTCGCAGTTGCTGCCGTGCCTTCGCGTCATAGGCTTGCGCGTCGGCGCGGGATTCTTTTTGGCCGTCGAAATAGAGGCCGCTGCAGCCCTCCAGCGCGGGCGATGTCGCAAGGTTGAGAATGGCCTCGGCACCGGTCTCGACCGAACTCCAAGGTGTCACGCCGGCCTGTCGGACCATGGTGGTGTCCATGTAACTCGCGGGATGCAGGGCGTTGACGGTGACGCCGCTGCCTTTCAACTGCTCTGCCAGATCGATGGTGAACAGGATCTGCGCCAGCTTGCTCTGGCAATAGGCGCGCACGCCGTCATAGCCATGGCTCAGCATGACATCGCTGAAATCGAGCGCCTGCTAGCCGGCCGAGGCGACATTGACGATGCGCGCCGGCGAACTCGCCTTGAGCAACGGCGACAGTTCCGATGTCAGCAGGAAGCCGGCGAGATAGTTGACGGCAAAGCGCAGTTCGAAGCCATCGGCGCTGAGCTGCCGCTTGGCGCCGGCGGTGCCGATGCCGGCATTGTTGATGAGGATATCGAGCCGCTCGGTGCTGGCACGCACGGCTTCGGCAAGGCGGTGGACCTCGGCCAGCGAAGCGAGGTCGGCGGCGAGAAACTCGGCCTTGCCGCCGGCAGCTTCCATTTCGGCGACGGTTGACTTGCCGCGCGGCGCATCGCGGCCATGCACCAGGACGCGCGCGCCGGCTCCACCCAGCCTTTGCGCGACGACGCGGCCGACGCCGTCGGTCGAGCCGGTGATAAGGATTGTCTTGTCTTTCACGTCCATATCGGGAGCCTCCATGTTCGCTCTGCCTGCCAAGATGGGGCGCTTTGCGCGCCGCAAACAGTTCAAACTTTATCCTGGTATCGATACTGCTATATTGAGCCTCATGGACGTTTCCGTACCATCACCCGAAGACAGCCGCCGGCGTGAGCTCGGTGCCTTTCTGCGTTCGCGCCGTGAAAGGCTTTCGCCGTCGGCCACCGGCATTGCGGCCGGCGCCAGGCGGCGCACGCCCGGCCTGAGACGCGAAGAGGTGGCGATGGTCGCTGGCGTCGGCACCACCTGGTACACCTGGCTGGAACAGGGCAGGGATGTGCGGCCTTCGGTGGAGGTGTTGACGGCGCTCAGCGAGGCCTTGTGGCTCGACGCCGCCGAGAAGCGGCATTTGTTCACGCTGGCCGGCCGCCAGCAGCCGGAGCGGCGGCGCATTACCCCGGTCAAGGTCGAAGGCCCTTTGCTGCACATGCTGCAAAGCCTGGTCCTGCAGCCGGCCTATATTGTCGGGCCGCGCTGGGATGTGCTGGCCTGGAATGCCGGGGCGGTCGCCATTTTCGGCGATTACGGGCTGTTGGAGGGCGACGCCCGCAACATCCTCCATGGCGTGTTCACCGATCCGCACCGGCGTCATTTGCTGGTCGACTGGGAACAGCTGGCGCGCGCGACCCTTGCCGCGTTTCGCGCCGAGAGCGCGAAATATACCGGCGATCCCGATTTCGAACGGCTGATCGCGCTGATGATGCGCTCAAGCCCGGAGTTCCGTGAGTGGTGGCCGCAGCGCGATGTGGTGCATCGTCTGTCCGGCAAGAAGTATCTGCGCCATCCGATCGCCGGCGCCATGGCGTTCGAGCATATGAGCCTGTCGATCGATGACGGCTCGGACATGAAGCTGATCGTCTACACGCCGCTGGCCGAACAGAATTCGATCGCCAAGCTGGAAGAACTGCTGAAAGCGCAGCCACAAGAGCTGCGCAGCGCCTGATCGTTGGCGCCTCAGCCCTTCGGCTTCAATCCGTCGATAAACAGCTGTTCGAGAAAGCGCGCCGCGTCCTCGAAGCGGCCGTCGCCGCCGCGGTCGGGGCCGAGCACGGCACGGACCTGGACGTCGAAATCGGCGTAATGCTGCGTTGTTGCCCAGATCGAGAAGATCAGGTGCCAAGGATCGGTGCGGGCGATCTTGCCGGCGCGCATCCAGCCCTTGATGACATTGGCCTTCTCGTCAACCAGCGTTTTCAGCTCGCCTTCCAAAAGTGGCATGATGCGCGGCGCGCCTTGCAGGATCTCGTTGGCGAACAGCCGGCTTTCCCTGGGAAAATCGCGCGCCATTTCGAGCTTGCGCCTGATGTAGCTCCGGAGCTCGGTCAGGGGATCGCCGATATCGTCGAGTTCCCTGAGCGGCGCCAGCCAGGTCGCCAGCAGCCGCTCCATCAGCGTCTCGTGAATGTCTTCCTTGCGGCGGAAATAATAGAGCAGGTTCGGCTTCGACATCCCCGCGGCTTCGGCGATCTGGTCGATGGTCGAGCCGCGAAAGCCGTTGGTGGAGAAGACTTCGAGCGCCGCTTCCAGGATCAGTTCGCGCTTTTCCTGCTGGATGCGGGTGCGGCGAGGAGCGGAGCCTTCCATGGCGTCGGTCATACGGCCAGGCCTTGGCCGCGCGGATCATCTGGACCAATTCTCTGGACCAGTTTTTCCCTGAGCCGTGGAGCGCACTTCGGAGGCCGCATTTCCGCTAGTAATCCCTTGACCGCCGACAGCGCGGTGCTAACGTTTGTCCAATCGGTCAAAATTTGCGTAGCATGAAAACGCAGCAAAGACCAAGCGTTGGAAAGACCAAGCGTTAGCCGCACCGAAACAGGTTACAAGGGGAAGTCTTGGTCATGTCCAACCGGCTGAAAGTCACGCCGAACGATCTCAGCGCATTCTGGATGCCATTCACGGCAAACCGGCAGTTCAAGCAGGCGCCACGCATGTTCGTGTCCGCCAAGGACATGCACTACACCACCAGCGACGGCCGCAAGGTGCTCGACGGCACCGCCGGCCTCTGGTGCGTCAATGCCGGCCACTGCCGGCCGAAGATCACCGAAGCAATCCAGCATCAGGCCGCCGAGCTCGACTATGCGCCGGCCTTCCAGATGGGCCATCCGATCGTGTTCGAACTGGCCAACCGCCTGGTAGACATCGCGCCCAAGGGCATGGACCATGTCTTCTTCACCAATTCCGGATCGGAATCGGTCGATACCGCGCTGAAGATGGCGATCGCCTATCATCGCGTGCGGGGCGAGGGAGCGCGCACCCGCCTGATCGGCCGCGAGCGCGGCTATCACGGCGTCAATTTCGGCGGCATTTCGGTCGGCGGCATCGTCAGCAACCGCAAGATGTTCGGGACGCTGCTCGGCGGCGTCGACCATATGCCGCATACGCATCTGCCGGAGAAGAACGCCTTCTCCAAGGGCGTGCCGGAATATGGCGCGGAGCTTGCCAACGAGCTGGAGCGCATCGTTACGCTGCATGACGCCTCGACCATCGCCGCCGTCATCGTCGAGCCGGTCGCCGGTTCCACCGGCGTCATCCTGCCGCCGAAGGGCTATCTGCAGAAGCTGCGCGAAATCTGCACCAAGCACGGCATCCTGCTGATCTTCGACGAGGTCATCACCGGGTTCGGCCGCCTCGGTGCGCCGTTCGCCGCCGACTATTTCGGCGTCACACCCGACATCATGACCACCGCCAAGGGCGTTTCCAACGGCGTCATCCCGATGGGCGCGGTGTTCGTCAAGAAGGAGATTCACGACGCCTTCATGACCGGCCCCGAGCACATGATCGAGTTCTTCCACGGCTATACCTATTCGGGCAATCCGATCGCGTGTGCGGCCGCACTCGGCACGCTCGACACCTACAAGGAAGAGAGCCTGCTCACCCGTGGCGAGGAACTCGCGCCTTACTGGGAAGATGCGCTGCATTCGCTCAAGGGCGAACCGCATGTCATCGACATCAGGAACATCGGCCTGATCGGCGCGATCGAACTGGCGCCGATCGCCGGCAGCCCGACCAAGCGGGCCTTCTCTGCCTTCGTCAAGGCGTTCGAGCGCGGCGCCCTGATCCGCACCACCGGCGACATCATCGCGCTGTCGCCGCCGCTGATCATCACCAAGGGCCAGATCAACGAATTGATCGACCATGTGCGTGAAGTGCTGAGGGCGATAGACTAAGCTGGCTTTTTATCTGGGCGGGTGGCGATGGGAACCGCCACGCGTCCAGAACATGAAATGGAAGGACTGTGCATGGCCGCACCCGGCGAGAATCTGCGAATCAATTCAGACCGTTTGTGGGGTTCCATCATGGAGATGGCGAAGATCGGTCCCGGCATTGCCGGCGGCAACAATCGCCAGACCGTGACCGACGAGGACGGAGAGGGCCGGCATCTGTTCAAGCGCTGGTGCGAGGCGGCAGGGCTCGAAATGGGCCTCGACGAAATGGGCACCATGTTTGCCCGCAGGGAAGGCGCCGATCCCAGCCTGCCGCCGGTCTATGTCGGCAGCCATCTCGATACGCAGCCGACCGGCGGCAAATATGACGGCGTGCTCGGCGTGCTCGGCGGGCTGGAGATCATCCGCTCGCTCAACGACCTCGGCATCACGACCAGGCATCCGATTGTGGTCACCAACTGGACCAACGAGGAAGGCGCGCGCTTCGCGCCGGCGATGATGGCGTCCGGCGTCTTTGCCGGCGTGCTCGACCAGGCCGACGTCTACCAGCATGTCGACAAGGACGGCAAAAAATTCGGCGAGGAGCTGGAGCGTATTGGCTGGAAGGGATCGGAAAGGGTCGGCGATCGCAAGATCCACGCTTTCTTCGAATTGCATATCGAACAAGGGCCGATCCTCGAAGACGAGGGCATCGACATCGGCGTCGTTACCCACGGCCAAGGCCTGAAATGGCTGCAGGTGACGCTGACCGGCAAGGAAGCGCATACCGGTTCGACGCCGATGCCCAAGCGCCGCAATGCCGGGCTCGGCATGGCCCGGGTTATCGAACTGGTGCACGAGATCGCCATGGACTACCAACCCGATGCGGTCGGCGCGGTCGGCCACATGGAGGCCTACCCGAACTCGCGCAACATCATCGCCGGCCGCACCGTCTTCACCATCGACATCCGCTCGCCGGAGAAGGAAGTGCTCGACGCCATGGATGCCCGCATCCGCGAAGGCATCGACACGATCTGCGATGCGCTAGACATCAAGTATCAGATCGAACAGGTCGGCCATTTCGACCCGGTCACATTCGACAAGAACTGCGTCAAGGCAATCCGCGATGCCGCCGACCGCCTCGGCTACACGCATCGCAATATCGTCTCCGGCGCCGGCCATGACGCCTGCTGGATCAACCGCGTCGCGCCGACCGCCATGGTGATGTGCCCCTGCGTTGACGGGCTGTCACACAACGAGGCCGAGGAAATCACCAAGGAATGGGCCGGCGCCGGCGCCGACGTGCTGTTCCACGCGGTGGTGGAAACTGCGGGGATCGTGGCGTGAACTAAAAATCTGGATTCAAACGACGCTCACAAAGAAGCGCGACAAGAACAAGGGAACACGAAAAATGACCAAAGTCATCCGAAACGGCACTATCGTCACCGCCGACCGCACCTGGAAGGCGGATGTACTGATGCAGCACGGCAAGATTGTCGCTATCGGCTCCAACCTGCATGGCGACCATGAGTTCGACGCCACCGGCTGCTACATCATGCCGGGCGGCATCGATCCGCACACCCATCTCGAAATGCCGTTCATGGGCACGTATTCGGCCGACGATTTCGAGTCCGGCACGCGCGCCGCACTTTCGGGCGGCACGACGATGGTGGTCGATTTCTGCCTGCCGGCGCCGCAGCAGTCGCTGCTGGAAGCCTTGCAGATGTGGGACAACAAGACCTCGAAAGCATCCTGCGACTATTCCTTCCACATGGCGATCACCTGGTGGGGCAAGCAGGTGTTCGACGAGATGGCGACCGTCGTCGACAAGGGCATCACCTCCTTCAAACACTTCATGGCCTACAAGGGGGCGCTGATGGTGGACGACGACGAGATGTATGCGTCGTTCCAGCGCTGCGCCGATCTCGGCGCGCTGCCGCTGGTCCATGCCGAGAATGGCGACGTGGTCGCCGCTCTGTCGCAAAAGCTCTTGGCCGCCGGCAATAACGGGCCGGAGGCGCATGCCTATTCACGGCCGCCTGAGGTGGAAGGCGAGGCGGCCAACCGCGCCATCATGATCGCCGACATGGCCGGCGTGCCGCTCTATATCGTGCATGTCTCCTGCGAGCAGGCGCACGAGGCGATCCGCCGGGCGCGACAGAAGGGCATGCGGGTGTTCGGCGAGCCGCTGATCCAGCATCTGACGCTGGATGAGAGCGAGTATTTCGACAAGGATTGGGACCACGCGGCGCGGCGCGTCATGAGCCCGCCCTTCCGCAACAAGCTGCACCAGGATTCGCTGTGGGCCGGGCTGCAGGCAGGCTCGCTGCAAGTGGTGGCGACCGACCACTGCGCCTTCACCACGAAGCAGAAGCGCAATGGCGTCGGTGATTTCACAAAGATCCCGAACGGCACCGGCGGGCTCGAAGACCGCATGCCGGTATTGTGGACGACCGGCGTCAACACCGGGCGGCTGACGATGAACGAGTTCGTTGCGGTAACCTCGACCAACATCGCCAAGATCCTCAACATGTATCCGAAGAAGGGCGCCATCGTTGAAGGCGCCGACGCCGACATCGTGGTGTGGGATCCGAAGCGCAAGAAGAAGATCACGTCGAAGAAGCAGCAGTCGGTGATCGACTACAATGTCTTCGAGGGGTTCGAAGTGACCGGCCTGCCGCGCTTCGTTTTTTCACGCGGTGAACTGTCGATCGAGGAAGCCGAGATCAAGGCCAAGCCCGGCCATGGCGAGTTTGTCGCCCGCGAGCCGAACGCGGCGGTCAACCGGGCGCTGTCGACCTGGAAGGACATTACTGCGCCGCGCAAGGTGGAGCGGACCGGCATTCCGGCGACAGGGGTCTGATGTTGCGGAGCTGCGCAGCGCTTATCTCACTGGTGGTGGCGACGGTCGTTATTGCTCCGGCACATGCGGCCAGCGTGCTGCTTGGCTCCTGGGGCAACGATGCCGGCTGCGTCGTCGCAAAGGCCGGTTACCAGGACGGCGACGACTACATCGTGCTGACCGCGGAGGGTATCGAGACCTATGGCAGCGGCTGCCGGTTCGAGCAGCAATTGACCTCGGCGCCGGGTACGCAATCGCTTGATGCGACCTGTTCGGCCGAGGGTGAGGCGGGTACGACGGCTGAAACCGTTGTGGTCACCAACAAGGGCGACGATGGGTTCTTCGTGACCATCCCCGGCCTTGAAGAAATGGGGCCGCTGCAACCGTGTTCGTGACGTTGGATTTGGGGGAATGAGTGTGCGTGGTTTTGGTCTCTCCGTAGCGGTGCTTGCCGTTCTGGCCGCTGGTCCAGCTTTCGCGGCCGGCATCGACCTGTCGAAACCCTATGGCGACAAATATGGCTGCATCAACCGGAACGGCCAGGAAGTCGCCGCCGATCAGATGCTGCTTTTGACCGACGAGGCGTTGGTCACCGCGGCCAGCGCCTGCACGTTCACGCAGAAGCAGGCGCAGGCCGATGGGTCGCTGGTGGTGATGGCAACATGCGAAGCGGAAGGCGAAGAGGGCTCGGAGCCGACCAAGTTCACCATCAAGCGCAGCGCCAAGAACGCCAAGAAACTGACGATCACCGACGAAGACGGCAACGTCATGGGCGAGGTTGCGCGGTGCAAATGACGGTGAGGCGTCCCCCGTCAGGCGACCAGCGCATCCAGTTCCGGCAGCAGGACCACGCTTTCCTGCTCGTTTGGGTCGGTGCGAGCGATGACGGCCGACGAGGGGGCGTTGCTGAGATTGGCCGGCAGATGCGGCACCCCGGCGGGAATGTAGAAGAGGTCGCCGGCCTTGACGACGATGTGGTTCTCGAGCCGGTCGCCATACCAGGTGTGGACCTCGCCGGAGAGCACATAGATCGCCGTCTCATGGCTTTCGTGCAGATGCGCCTTGGCGCGGGCGCCGGGCGGCAAGGTGAGCAGATGCATGCAGATGCCGGACGAGCCGACGGTTTCGGCGGCAATGCCGGCGAAATAGGTCAGTCCCTGCTTGCCTTCATAAGTGCTTTCAGGACGGATAAGATGACAGGTGGGTTTGGGCGACATCGGCAAGGCTCCGGGCGTCGATTGACTGGGATTGGACGAGTGGAAAACAACATCAACGCAAATGCAACGGCATTTCATCCTGCGTGCCAGAGGCTGCGAAAGGCAGGCTGCAGCCAATGACGGGAACCTCGCCAGCCGTCGTTTCGGCAAGCAAACTTGGCCTCACCTTCCAGACCAATGACGGTCCGGTACAGGCACTCTCCAATGTCGACCTCACCATCGGCAAGGGTGAGTTCGTCTCCTTCATCGGCCCGTCCGGTTGCGGCAAGACCACCTTGCTGCGCGTCATCGCCGACCTGGAGAAGCCGACATCGGGCACCATTTCCGTCAATGGCATGACGCCGGAGCAGGCGCGCGAGAAACGCGCCTATGGCTATGTCTTCCAGGCGGCGGCCCTGTTCCCGTGGCGCACCATCGAGCGCAATGTCGGGCTGCCGCTGGAGATCATGGGCCTGTCAAAAGCGGAACAGAGGGAGCGGATCAACCGCACGCTCGACCTCGTCAACCTCTCAGGTTTCGAGAAGAAATATCCTTGGCAGCTTTCCGGCGGCATGCAGCAGCGCGCCTCGATCGCCCGCGCGCTGGCCTTCGACGCCGATCTGCTGCTGATGGACGAGCCGTTCGGCGCGCTGGACGAGATCGTGCGCGATCACCTCAATAAGCAATTGCTGGAATTGTGGGGACGCACCAACAAGACCATCTGCTTCGTCACCCACTCCATTCCTGAGGCCGTGTATCTTTCGACGCGCATCGTCGTCATGTCGCCACGCCCGGGCCGCGTCACCGATGTCATCGAATCGACGCTGCCCAGAGAGCGGCCGCTCCACATCCGCGAGACGCCGGAATTCCTGGCGATCGCCGCACGCGTCCGCGATGGTCTGCACGCGGGGCACAGCTATGAAGATTGAGGGGGTGGGGCAAGAGATTCCTCCTCTCCCCAACGGGGAGAGGGTGGCCGGAGCGAAGCGGAGGTCGGGTGAGGGGGCAGCGCCGACGGACCCGACTAAAAGGAAGGTCGGGGCAACTGCCCGCGCCCGAAAGCTGCGGGTTGACGAGACCGAAGCTGAGTGCCGACTTTGGGGAGAACTGAGGGGGCGTCATCTCAACGGCTACAAATTTGTGCGGCAAGTACCGCTCGGACCTTTCATCGCCGATTTCGTTTGCCGAGAAACAGGGCTGATTGTCGAACTTGATGGCAGCCAGCACGCCGATTCACTGACGGATCCTGCTCGGACGGATTGGTTGAACAACCAGGGTTATTCCGTTCTCCGGTTCTGGAATCATGAAGTCTTGGCCGAGCGCCGAGCCGTGCTTGATACGATCTTGGCTTGCCTTGACGGAAAGATTTCTACCCCCTCACCCGACCTCCGCTTCGCTCCGGCCACCCTCTCCCCGATGGGGAGAGGAGGGCGCCCTGCTGACGAGGCTCGCTAGATGGACAGCTTCCGCGACAAGCTTGTTCCGGTGACATCGATCCTCGCTGGGTTGGTTGTGCTCTGGTACATCTTCGCCGTCATCCTCAACGCGCCTTTCCAGCGCGATCTCGACACCCGTGCCAACGAAA
The DNA here is from genome assembly GCF_053714315.1 of Mesorhizobium sp. PL10. Classification (NCBI taxonomy): domain Bacteria; kingdom Pseudomonadati; phylum Pseudomonadota; class Alphaproteobacteria; order Hyphomicrobiales; family Phyllobacteriaceae; genus Mesorhizobium; species Mesorhizobium sp. PL10. Next base: position 210,252 of record NZ_JBSKBR010000005.1, read on the forward strand.
CCCCCGGCACCGTCGAATTCATCGGCAAGACGCTGTCGCAACCGAAGCCGACGCTGCCGGCGCCGCACCAGGTGGCGGTCAATTTCTTCGAGAACACGTTTCTGCGGCCCATCACCTCGACCCGCAGCCTCGTCTACAACGCCTGGGTGACGCTGTCGTCGACGCTGCTCGGCTTTGCCTTCGGCACCGCGTTAGGCATCATCATTGCGGTTGGCATCGTCCATGTGGCGACGCTCGACCGCAGCCTGATGCCGTGGATCATCGCCTCGCAGACCATCCCGATCCTGGCGGTGGCGCCGATGATCATCGTCGTGCTGGGGGCAATCGGCATCAGCGGCCTGATCCCGAAGGCGATGATCTCGACCTATCTGTCGTTCTTCCCGGTGACGGTGGGCATGGTGAAAGGCCTGCGCTCGCCCGAACTTATGCATCTTGACCTGATGCATACCTACAATGCCAGTGTCTCGCAGACCTTCTGGAAGCTCCGCGTGCCGGCCTCGGTGCCGTTCCTGTTCACGTCGATGAAGGTGGCGGTGGCGGCAAGCCTTGTCGGCGCCATTGTCGGCGAGCTGCCGACGGGTGCCGTCGCCGGTATCGGCGCCAAGCTGCTCGCCGGCGCCTATTACAGCCAGTCCATTGACATCTGGTCCGCGCTGGTTGCCGGCTCGGTGGTGGCCGCGCTGCTGGTCATGGTGGTCGGCATAGCCGGGCGCCTCGTCGACCGCGCCATGGGCGGGAGGCCGGCATGAACTGGCTGAAGCCATCCTGGCAAGCGATGCTGGCCATTCTCCTGTGTCTTGTCGCTCTGGCGCTCGGCGCGATGTCGAAGCCGGAGGCGGCAGCCCTTGCAGACCCGACGGCCAGCTTCGACTATCCCTATCTCGGAATAAAGACCCCGATGATCGGTCTGGCGGTGCTGGCGGGGCTGATCTCGATGCTCAGGATTTCGTCGCTGGCAGAGGCCGTGGTGCTGTTTGTCGGCGCCCATCTCGTCGCCTGGATGCTGATCTCGGGCATTGCCGGTTTCGAAGGCACTGCATTGGCGCCGTATTTCCTGCTGCTCACGGCTGCCTGGCTGCTCGCCTGGCGCTGCGTGGCGGTGCTGTCGGGGCTTCGACCGATGGAAAAAGGGGTGCGGATGGCGCTGCGCCTGATCATCCCGGCGATCTTCGGCGCCTGGATCCTGATCATCTGGGAAGCGGTGACGCGCGGCGCCGGCATCCCCTTCATCCTTTTGCCGCCGCCGAGCGCCATCGGCGCGCGCATCGCCAGTTCACTGCCGGTGCTTGGCGCGGACGTGCGGCAGACCATCTTCAAGGCGGTGATCTTCGGCTATGTCGTGGGCAGCGGCGCCGGCTTCCTCGTGGCGATCGCGGCCGACCGCGTGCCGTTCCTGCGCCGCGGGCTCTTGCCGATCGGCAACATGGTCTCGGCGCTGCCGATCATCGGCGTGGCGCCGATCATGGTGATGTGGTTCGGCTTCGACTGGCCATCCAAGGCGGCGGTGGTCATCATCATGACCTTCTTCCCGATGCTGGTGAACACGGTCGCCGGCCTTGCCGCCTCCGGCCATATGGAGCGCGACCTGATGCGCACCTATGCGTCGAGCTACTGGCCGACGCTCTTGAAACTCAGGCTGCCGGCAGCGGCGCCCTTCATCTTCAACGCGCTGAAGATCAATTCGACGCTGGCGCTGATCGGCGCCATCGTCGCCGAATTCTTCGGCACGCCGGTCGTCGGCATGGGCTTCCGCATCTCCACCGAGGTCGGGCGGATGAACATCGACATGGTCTGGGCCGAAATCGCAGTTGCAGCACTGGCGGGTTCGGTCTTTTATGGCGTGGTCGCTCTCATCGAAAGAGCCGTCACGTTTTGGCATCCCTCTGTCCGTGGTGGATAGGGCGGTGGGTTTGGGTGTTAACTTCAGAGGGTAAAAACATGAAAAGACTGATCATTCCTGTTCTCGCCGGCGCGATGTCGCTGGCCGCGTTCCAGGCCATGGCCGCCGACAAGGTGACCTTGCAGCTGAAATGGGTCACGCAGGCCCAGTTTGCCGGCTACTATGTCGCCAAGGCCAAGGGTTTCTATGAGGCCGAGGGCCTCGACGTCGACATCAAGCCGGGCGGTCCCGACATTGCGCCGGAGCAGGTGATTGCCGGTGGTGGCGCCGACGTCATCGTCGACTGGATGGGCGGCGCGCTGGCCGCGCGCGAAAAGGGCGTGCCGCTGGTCAACATCGCCCAGCCGTTCAAGAAGGCCGGCATGGAACTGGTCTGCCCCAAGGACGGTCCGATCAAGACCGAAGCCGACTTCAAGGGCCACACGCTCGGCGTCTGGTTCTTCGGCAACGAATATCCGTTTTACGCCTGGATGAACAAGCTTGGCCTCAAGACCGAGGGGGGGCCTGACGGCGTCACCGTTCTGAAGCAGAGCTTCGACGTGCAGCCGCTGATCCAGAAGCAGGCCGACTGCATTTCGGTCATGACCTACAATGAATACTGGCAGCTGATCGACGCCGGCTACAAGCCGGAACAGCTGACCGTGTTCAACTACTCGGCGATGGGCAACGACCTGCTCGAGGACGGGCTCTATGCCTCGGAAGACAAGCTCAAGGATCCGGCCTTCGAGGACAAGATGGTGCGTTTCGTGCGCGCCTCGATGAAGGGCTGGAAATACGCCGTCGACAACAATGACGAAGCAGCCGGCATCGTCATGGACGCCGGCGGCCAGGACGAGAACCACCAGAAGCGGATGATGAGCGAAGTCGCCAAGCTGATCGACAATGCCGACGGCAAGCTCGATCCGGCGACCTATGAGCGCACCGCCAAGGCGCTGCTCGACCAGAAGATCATCACCAAGGCGCCGGAAGGCGCCTACACCACGGCGATCACCGACAAGGCGATCAAATAAGCCTGGTTCGATAATTTCAAACTCGAGAGCGGCGCCTTCGACCAAGTGTCAAAGGCGCCGTTCCTTTATGGTGTTCATGACAAAGCTGGTCTCGATCGAGGCGACGCATTTCAGCCGCGCGATCTTTTCCTTGATGAAGCGCTCGTACTGTTCGAGGCTGCCGGTCACCACCTTCAGCACATAGTCGCGCGACCCGGTGACGAGGTGGCATTCCAGTACCTCTTCCCAGCCACGGATCGCGTCCTCGAACATGACGATCTCGTCCTCGTTCTGGCGGCTGAGCCGAACGGTGGCGATGGCGACCATGCTCCAGCCGAAAGCGGCCGGATCGACCAGTGTCGTGTAGCCTCTGATAATGCCGGCTTCCTCCAGCCGCCGTACCCGCCTCAGGCAAGGCGAAGGCGACAGACCGATGCGTTCGGCAAGCTCGTTGTTGGTGATGCGGGCGTCGGCCTGCAGTTCGCGCAGGATCTTAAGGTCGAAATCGTCGGCTATCTTCTGCTGCACTTTTATCGTCTCTCGGCAATTTGTTGCTCATATGCATTCATGTGAGGCCGAAAATAGCAAGGACTGCGCGATGGGGATCGCATAAATTGCCCCGCGAGGCTCCTCCAGAACGCAGGAAAAACCATGACCGCGCCGCGCCCGTCGAAAACCCACATCGGCAACCACAAGCTCCATCCCGAGACGCTGATGCTGAGCTACGGCTTTGATCCGCAGCTGTCGGAAGGCGCCGTCAAGCCGCCGGTGTTCCTGACCTCGACCTTCGTGTTCAAGTCGGCGGAAGAGGGGCGCGATTTCTTCGACTACACCTCCGGCCGCAAGGAGCCGCCGAGCGGCACGGCGTCCGGTCTGGTCTATTCGCGCTTCAACCATCCCAACTCGGAGATCGTCGAGGACCGGCTGGCGGTCTATGAGGGGACCGACGCCTGCATCCTGTTTTCGTCGGGCATGTCGGCGATCGCCACCACGCTGCTTGCCTATGCCCGTCCGGGCGATGTCATCCTGCATTCGCAGCCGCTTTACGGCGGCACCGAGACGCTGTTGACGCGTACGCTGTCCGGCTTCGGCATCGGCGCCGTCGGCTTTGCGGATGGCGTCGACGAGAAGGCGGTGCGGGCGGCTGCCGATGCTGCCGTGGCGAAGGGGCGCGTCTCGGTCATCCTGATCGAAACCCCGTCAAATCCGACCAACAGCCTGGTCGACATCGCGCTGATCAGGAAGATCGCCGACGAAATAGGCGCTAGCCAAGGATCGACGCCGATCGTCGTCTGCGACAACACCCTGCTCGGCCCGGTGTTCCAGCGGCCGATCGACCATGGCGCCGATGTCTCGGTCTATTCGCTGACCAAATATGTCGGCGGCCATTCCGACCTGATCGCCGGTGCAGCGATGGGCAGCAAGGCGGTGACCAAGCCGATCAAGGCGCTGCGCGGCGCCATCGGCACGCAGCTCGACCCGCATTCCTGCTGGATGCTCGGCCGTTCGCTGGAGACTCTGTCGATCCGCATGGAGCGGGCCAACGACAATGCTCGGCTGGTGGCCGAATTCCTGCGCGACCACGCCAAGGTCGAGAAGGTGCATTACCTGCCGTTCCTCGGCGAGGATACCGCCGCCGGCCGCGCCTACAAGGCGCAATGCAGCGGCGCCGGCTCGACATTCTCTTTCGATATCAGGGGCGGGCAGAAGGCAGCCTTCGCCTTTCTCAATGGGCTGCAGATCTTCAAACTGGCGGTGAGCCTTGGCGGCACGGAATCACTCGCCAGCCACCCGGCGGCGATGACCCATTCCGGCATCCCCTTCGACGTGCGCCAGCGCATTGGCGTGCTCGAGACCACGGTCAGGCTATCCATTGGCGTCGAGCACCCGGACGATTTGATCGCCGACCTGACGCAGGCGCTGGCTGCCGTCTGACCGCGGTCTTCATGAAATCCGAAAGGGGCTGGCGCCCGCCCCTTTTTCGTTGGCTGCGGTAAAATAAATGTGCGCAGGGATACAAAGCGCCGCCCAACCGTTTCACTGATGCATCCGCGCGCCGGGGAGCCGTGCAGGATGCTGCCATCAACGGAGGTTCTTTATGCGCATCCTGTCCGTGCCGATGCTTTCGGCCCTAGCCGTTTCGACCGCCTTCCTTCTCGCATCGCCGGCCATGGCCGAGACGATGAAGTTCAAGGCGACGCTCGACGGCAGCCAGCAGAGTCCGCCCGTGACGACCAAGGGCAAGGGAACCGCTACCTTCACTTTCGACACCACCAAGAAGAAGCTCACTTGGAACGTCAAATATTCCGGTCTCAGCGGATCGGCTGTGGCCGCCCACATCCATGGCCCGGCGGATATGGGCGCGAACGCGGATCCGGTCATTCCGTTCAAGAAGCTGAAGAGCCCGATCAAGGGATCGGCGACGTTGACCGACGCGCAGGCTGCCGACCTTGAAGCCGGCAAGTACTACGTCAATGTCCACACCGCCGCCAACAAGGATGGCGAGATCCGCGGCCAGATCGAAGCTGTGAAGTAGCGCAACCAGGCCGACAAAAGGGGCGGTCGACCGCCCCTTTTCGTCAGGCCTTGTCGCGGATCTGCGTCATCGTCCTTGTCGGCGTGATTGCCTCGGGGTCGAGCCTGATCTCGACGATCGCCGGCTTGCCGCTGGCCCGCGCGCGTTCGAAGGCGGGCGCGAAATCGGTCGTCTTCTCCACGGTCTCGCCATGGCCGCCATAGGCGCGGGCAAGGGCGGCAAAGTCGGGGTTCTTCAAATCTGTGGCGACGACGCGGCCGGGATAGTCGCGCTCCTGATGCATGCGGATGGTGCCGTAAATGCCGTTGTTGACGACGATGACGATGATCGGCAGATCATACTGGACGGCGGTCGCAAATTCCTGGCCGTTCATCAGGAAGCAGCCGTCGCCGGCAAAGGCGATCACGGTGCGGTTCGGATAGAGAGCCTTGGCGGCGACCGCGGCCGGGGTGCCGTAGCCCATCGAGCCGGAGGTGGGAGCGCCTTGCGTGGCGAAGCGGCGGAAGCGGTGGAAGCGATGGACCCAGGTGGCGTAGTTGCCGGCGCCGTTGGTCAGAATGGAGTCGTCGGGCAGCATCTTTTCCAGGTAATTCATGATCGGTCCCATCTGGACCGGTCCGGGGCCGCTCTCCGGCGGCGTCGACCAGTCGAGATAGGCGGCGTGCAGCTTGGCTGTCTCGTCGGCCCAGGCTGGCGCGGAGGTCGGCTTGCGCTTGGCAAAGGCTTCGACGAAGGCCGATGGTGAAGCGTTGATTGCCAGCGTCGGCCGGTAGACGCGGCCGAGTTCACCGGCATCGGCATGGACATGCACCAGCGTCTGGTCGGGATAGGGGCTCTTCAGCAGCGTGTAGTCGGAAGAGGGCATCTCGCCCATGCGGCCGCCGATCAAAAGCACCAGGTCGGCTTGCTTGATCGCCGTCGCCAGCTTCGGGTTGATGCCGATGCCGACATCGCCGGCATAGTTAGGGTGGAGATGATCGAACAGCATCTGGCGGCGGAAGGAACAGCCGACCGGCAGCGACCAGGCTTCGGCGACCGCACGCATGCGTGCCACTGCTTCCTCGTCCCAGCGTGTGCCGCCCAGGATGACGAAAGGACGCCTGGCTTTGCCGAGCAGTTTCTCCAGCGCGTCGAGTTCGGCTTCGCCGGGGCGAGTTTCGACCGGCGTGTGCGGCAAGGCCGCGGGCGCTTCGACGACACTGGTCAGCATGTCCTCGGGCAGCGAAATGACGACAGGGCCGGGACGGCCCGATGTCGCCACCGCAAAGGCGCGGGTGACGAATTCGGGGATGCGCGCGGCGTCGTCGATCTCGACCACCCATTTGGCGATGTCGCCGAAGAACCGCTTGTAATCCACCTCCTGGAAGGCCTCGCGCTCCTTGGCGTGGCTGGCGACCTGGCCGATGAACAGGATAACGGGTATCGAATCCTGCATGGCGATGTGAATGCCGGCCGATGCGTTGGTGGCGCCGGGGCCGCGGGTGACGAAACAGATGCCGGGCTTGCCGGTCAGCCGCCCTTGGCAATCGGCCATCATCGCAGCACCGCCTTCCTGGCGGCAGACGATGGTACGGATCGGCGAGTCATGTAGCGCGTCAAGCACCGCGAGATAGGATTCGCCCGGCACGCAAAAGATGCGATCGGTGCCGTTCGCTTCCAGCGCGTCGACGATCAGTTGTCCGCCGGTCTTCATTTCGCTGATTTCTCCAGTTCGGCAAGGATTTCTTCGGTGTGTTCGCCAAGGCGCGGCGAGGGGCGCTCATAGACCAGCGGCGTGCCCGACATCACCATCGGCGCGCGCACCGACGGCAGACGATTGCCGTGTCCGTCGTCGAGGTCGAGGCGCATGCCGCGAGCGATGGTCTGCGGATCGGCAAACATCTGGCCGATATTGTTGATCGGGCTCGCCGGCACGCTTGCCGCTTCGAGCTTCGCCAGCAGCGGATCGCGATCCCATTGCTTCAACGTCTCGATCATATGCTCGCGCAATTTCGCCCGGTTGGCGACACGGGCCGGATTGGTGGCGAAATCGGGATTCGATGAGAGATGGTCGAGACCGACAGCGGCACAGAATTTGCCGAACTGGCCGTCATTGCCGACAGCGAGGATGATGTGGCCGTCCCTGACCGGCACGACCTCATAGGGCGCGATGTTCATATGCGCATTGCCCATCTGCACCGGCGACTTGCCGGAGACGAGATAGTTGAGGTTCTGGTTGCCGAGCGCCGAGATCTGGGTGTCGAACAGCGCCATGTCGATATGCTGGCCCTCGCCGGTCTTCTCGGCATGTCGAAGCGCTGCCTGGATGGCGATGACCGAATAGAGGCCGGTGAAAATGTCCGAGATGGCTACGCCGGCCTTTTGCGGCTCGCGTCCGGCCTCGCCGGTGATCGACATCATGCCGGCCATGGCCTGGATGATGAAATCATAGCCCGCGCGTGGCGCATAGGGCCCGTCCTGGCCGAAGCCAGTGATCGAGCAATAGACAAGGCGCGGGTTAATCGCCTTCAGGCTCTCGTAGTCAAGGCCATACTTCTTCAGGCCGCCGAGCTTGAAGTTTTCGATCAGTACGTCGGCCGAGGCGACCAGCCGGCGCACTGTCTCCGCCCCTTCGGGCGTCGAGAAATCAACCGCAATGGAACGCTTGCCGCGATTGCAGGAATGGTAATAGGCGGCGGACAGGTTTTCGCCGTCATGGCTCATGACGAAGGGCGGGCCCCATTTGCGGGTGTCGTCGCCGCCATCGGGGCTCTCGACCTTGATGACATCGGCGCCGAGATCGGCCAGCAATTGCCCGGCCCAAGGCCCGGCCAGGATGCGGGCAAGTTCGACGACGCGGACGCCTTTCAGCGGAGGTTCAGCCATAAATCACCAAAAACGGGTCGGAACCGCAGCCTCTATCAATCCGGGATGCCGCTGTCACGGGCCTTGCGCTGGGCCAAGCTTTCATCCCTTCAGGATGCCGTCAGCCCAAGCGGCGAAATCGTCCATGATGAGGTTGCGGTTCACTTCGTTCAGGCTTTCGTGGCGGGTATCGGCGTAAACCTTTGAAACCAGATTCGAAAAGCCCATCGCGCGCATGCGTTTGGCGAGATGGTCAATGCCCTTGCCATAGTCGGAAGCCGGGTCCTTCTCGCCGCCGACGATGCTGACGGGGAGGTCGCGCCGGATGCCGGCAAAGCCGGAATCCTTGCCGCCATTTTGCGCCATCTGGACGACATCGAGCCACATCGAGATCGAAGCATCCCAGCCGCAGAGCGGATCGGCGATGTATTTGGCCACTTCCGCTTCGTCGCGCGACAGCCAGTCGAACAGCGTCTTGTGGTTGGGCACCGCCTTGCCCCAGGCCTGGAAGGTCAGCCGGGGCAAGATGCGCGAGGGGACGTCGGAGCCTAGCCTGAATCGCTCATAAGCCAGGATGGCGAGCGCAAGCTGACCAAGCAGACCTTGCGAGAAATTGCCGTTCCAGATCGCGGCGGCGTGCACCCGTGGCGAGTGCGCCAGGAGGTAATTGAGCGCCACCGAAGCACCCATCGAATGGCCGAACAGGATGACCGGCAGGCCGGGCTGCTCCTTGGCGATCAAATCGTGGACTGCGTCGACATCGGCGATCACCTTGGCCTGGCCGCCTGTGCCGGCAAACCTGCCGAGCGGGGCATCGGGCGCCTTGGTCGCGCCGTGGCCTCGATGGTCCTGGACGTAGACATGAAAGCCACGCGGCGACAGGTAATCGGCGAAACGGGCGTAGCGCGCGGCGTGCTCGGCCAGGCCGTGGTTGATCTGGACGACCGCGCGCGGGCTACCCTCGGCGTGCTTCACGTAAAGGTTGAGCGCCGCCCCGGTCGGTGAGGCCAGCGTCGTCTGCTTGTCAAATGCCATGTCTCGCTCCCTCAGCGACTGTTGGGCGACGGCGGGAGCGACGTCAAGGGGAGGTCGGGAAGCGCCAAGCCGCACCTTGTGGAGATTGTTTTTTGCGGCCGGCGAAAGAAATCGTAATTCTGACATGTCGCACGTTTCTAGCTTGCGCTATGACACGCTAGGAGTGCTGGAATGCGGATATCGGCAATAGTGGCTGCGGTGTTTTTTGCGCTGGCCGGCGCGGGCACGGCGCGAGCCGACGTGAAGATGAGCGGCTCCTTCGTGGCCGATGCCGCATGTCCGGCAACGCAGGCGATCAAGAGCGGCAAGAACCCGGGCAATGTTTCGACAACGGCCGGGCAGAGCTACGACCTCCTGGCCGGCAACAAGGATACGCCGACGCATTACCTCATCCGCGTTCCCGGCGCCGATCCGGAGCGTCGCTGGGTCAAGATCAGCTGTGGCCATGTTACCGGCGGCAGCGCGTCGGCCCAGCCGGCTGTACCAGCCGATCAGGGCAAGCCTGCGGCTTCGGCAAAGCCTGAATATGTCTTTGCGCTGAGCTGGCAGCCGGCCTTCTGCGAAACCAAGTCGAGCAAGCCCGAATGCCAGGCGCAGACGGCGGGCGGTTTCGACGCGTCGCATTTCACCTTGCACGGCCTGTGGCCGCAGCCGAACGGCAATTTCTATTGCCAGGTGCCGGCGAGCGACAAGGCCAATGACAATCCGGCTCATTGGGCAGACCTGCCGCCGGTCGATCTCGATGCCAACACGCGCGCCGAGCTCGACCAGGTGATGCCGGGCACGGCGTCCAAGCTCGAACGGCATGAGTGGATCAAGCACGGCACCTGCTACGGCAAGAGCCAGCAGGAGTATTTTGCCGAGGCGTTGAACCTGATGCGGGCGGTGAATGCCTCGCCGGTGCGCGAGCTTTTCACCAAGAATGTGGGCAAGCAGCTGACCTCGGACCAGATTCGCAACGCCTTCGACAGCGCCTTCGGCGCCGGGGCCGGCGCGCGGGTGCGCGTGTCCTGCCTGGTCGATCCGTCAAGCGGCAGGCGGCTGATCGGCGAGCTCACGCTCGGCCTGACCGGCCCGATCGGCCCCGACAGTTCGCTGGGCAATCTGATGCTCGCCTCGGCGCCGACGACCAAGGCCGGCTGCCCGAAGGGCTCGGTCGATGCGGCCGGGTTCCAGTAGGATTTCCGTCTGTCGCCTCGCAGCGACGCGGTGATAAGGTCTGGACGCATTTCATTCGGCGGGGTGGCGATGAGCGGCATGACATCAGGCGCACTGGCGCGGCTGGCTTTCTGGGCCAGGGGAATGATCGCAATCCGGGACGGCCGCATGGAATGGCCGGGCTTTTCCTATACCGATGCCGAGTGTGCGCGCATGCGCGTGCTCGCCGCGCCGATCGGGGCCGGCCGCTACCAGCTGTTCACCTGGGTCAATGCCGCGATCTTCATCGCCATGGCCGCGCTCGGCATCGTCTGTGTCTTCCTGCCGCTGGCAACCTTTTTGTTTCCGGTGCCGGCCGAGACCAGCGCGTTGAAATTCTCAGCTCTCCTGGCGGCATGCGCTTTCCTCATCATCGGACTTGGCCTGCCAATCTCAATTCGCCTGTCCAGCGCGCTCATGGCCTCCAAGGAGATGCGCACCGGCCTTGTCACCGAGGCCGGCGACGATGCGCTGGCGGCGAAAGTGTCCTGGCAGATCAACCGCATCATGCTGGTCATGTGCGGCCTGCTGGTGCCGGGCATCCTGCTGTTCATCGCGTATGACATCGATGCCGGTCCGATCATCACCACGCTGAAATGGCTGGCGATCGTGCTGATGGCCGTCTCGGTTGCGGTCGGCGCGTTGCAGCAGCGCAAGCGCAGCCAATAGGCGCCAGTGCTTTCTCGATCGCGAAAGCCAGCGATCGGTCCTGTTTTGACGCTGAAGAGTTAACCGGAGATTTCAGCGCACGCTGCGCCGGCAGAAAACTTAACGTGCGGTGTACGCCCGGCTTGAAATGGCAAAAGCGATTGCCGTTCGGCCCGGCATCGCCTACATAGCGCCCAACCTCCATTCAATCCGACATTTTCGGTCAACTGTCAGGGAAAGCGCGCGTGGCTCGCCAGTTCATCTATCACATGTCCGGCCTGTCCAAGGCCTATGGCACCAAGAAGGTGCTCGATAACGTTCATCTGTCATTCTATCCGGATGCCAAGATCGGCATTCTCGGCCCCAACGGCTCGGGTAAGTCGACCATCCTGCGCATCATGGCCGGGCTCGACAAGGAGTTCCAGGGCGAGGCCTGGCTGGCCGAGGGTGCTACTGTCGGCTATCTCGCGCAGGAGCCGCATCTCGACCCGAACAAGACCGTGATGGAAAACGTCATGGAAGGCGTCGCCCGGAAGACCGCCATCATCGAGCGCTACAACGAATTGATGATGAACTATTCCGACGAGACGGCGGACGAGTCCGGCAAGCTCCAGGATGAGATGGACCGGCTGAACCTGTGGGATCTCGAACAGCAGGTCGAGATGGCGATGGACGCGCTGCAGTGCCCGCCAGGCGATTCCGAAGTGACCAACCTGTCGGGCGGCGAGCGCCGCCGCGTCGCGCTTTGCCAGCTGCTGCTGCGCCAGCCCGACCTTCTGCTGCTCGACGAACCGACCAACCATCTCGACGCCGAGACCACGGCGTGGCTGGAAAAGCACCTTCGCGACTATCCTGGCTCGGTGCTGATCATCACCCACGACCGCTACTTCCTCGACAATGTCACCGGCTGGATCCTCGAACTCGATCGCGGCCGCGGCATTCCATACGAGGGCAACTACACCAAATATCTCGACGCCAAGGCCAAGCGTCTGATCCAGGAAGGCCGCGAGGACGACGCCCGCCAGAAGTCGATCTGGCGTGAGCGCGAGTGGATCCAGTCCTCGCCCAAGGCACGCCAGACCAAGTCCAAGGCGCGTATCAAAGCGTACGAAGATCTGGTCGAGCAGTCGCAGAACCGCAAGCCGACCGACACGCAGATCGTCATCCCGTCGAGCGAGCGTCTCGGCAATGTCGTCATCGAGGTCGAGGGGCTCAACAAGGGCTTTGGCGACGAGCTTCTGATCGAGAACCTGTCGTTCAGGCTGCCGCCCGGCGGCATTGTCGGCGTCATCGGCCCGAACGGCGCCGGCAAGACGACGCTGTTCAAGACGTTCACCGGCCAGGAAAAGCCGGATTCTGGAACGGTGCGCATCGGCGAGACGGTCAAGCTCGGCTATGTCGACCAGAGCCGCGACGCGCTCGATGGGAACAAGACGGTCTGGGAAGAGATTTCAGGCGGCGCCGAGATCATCAAGCTCGGCAAGCATGAGGTCAACAGCCGCGCCTATTGCTCCTCCTTCAACTTCCGTGGCGGCGACCAGCAGCAGAAGGTCGGCAATCTCTCGGGCGGCCAGCGCAACCGCGTGCACCTGGCGAAGATGCTGAAGGGTGGCGGCAATGTGCTGCTGCTCGACGAACCGACCAACGACCTCGATACCGAAACGCTGGGCGCGCTGGAAGACGCGCTCGAAGCCTATGCCGGCTGCGCTGTCATCATCAGCCACGACCGCATGTTCCTCGACCGCATGGCCACCCATATGCTGGCTTTCGAGGGCGACGCGCATGTCGAATGGTTCGAAGGCAATTTCGAGGAATATGAGAAGGACAAGCTGCGGCGCCTGGGTGCGGAAGCAGCGGCGCCTCACCGCATGACCCACAAGCGTCTGACGCGGTAAGGGATACAGCGGGCGGCGGGTTCTCAAAGCGATATGAGGAGCTCAAATGGCTGATTGGTCCGCCGCCCAATATCTGAAATTCGAGGATGAGCGTACGCGCCCGGCGCGTGATCTCGTCGCGCAGGTGCCGGTGGATTTCCCGCGCCGGGTGGTCGACATCGGCTGCGGGCCGGGCAACTCGACCGAGTTGCTGGTCGAGCGCTGGCCGGATGCCGAGGTCAGTGGCTTCGACACTTCGCCCGACATGATCGAAAAGGCGCGGGCGCGCCTGCCCGGCGTCAATTTCGACCTCGCGGATGCCTCGACATGGCAGCCGGCCGAGCCGGTCAACGTCATCTTCGCCAATGCGGTGTTCCAGTGGCTGCCCACCCATCCGGCTGTCTTCCAGCGGCTGATGGGCTTTCTCGCGCCCGGCGGCGCGCTGGCCATCCAGATGCCCGACAATCTGCTTGAGCCTTCGCATCAGCTGATGCGCGAGACCGCAGCCGAAATGCCGTTCACTGCCAAGATGGCGGGGGCTGCGCGCGGACCTTTGCCGCAGGTATCGTTCTACTATGATCTCTTGTCGCCGCTCTCCGACCGGGTAGACATCTGGCATACGGCCTACAACCATCCGCTTGATGACGCCGAGGCGATCGTCGAATGGGTGAAGTCGACCGGGTTGAAGCCCTTTCTCGATCCGCTGGACACGGACGAGTGCAAGATGTTCCTCGACAGCTACACCGCCAAGATCGCCAAGGCCTATCCGAAGACCGCAAACGGCAAGGTGCTGCTGCGCTTCCCCCGCATCTTCATCGTCGCCAAGCGGGCCGGCTAGTAATCAGGTGAACGCCGCCAATGCCCTCGGCTTAAGCCGGCGTAAACCGGCCGGGTGAGAAAAGTGTTGCGCCGAGCCTTTTCGTCGCCCACATGAGAACGACAACGCCTGCGCATGGACGGACTGGATATGCATCGCGTCATCATCAGCGGCATCGGCGTTGAAATCCCTGAAGCCAAGATCACCAATGAAGAACTGGTCGCCAGCTTCAATGCCTGGGTCGACGCTGAGAATGCGCGCCGGCAAGGCACGGATGAGACGCTGCTGCAGAAATCCGACAGCGCCTTTATCGTGCACGCCTCGGGCGTCCACACCCGTCATGTCATCGAGCGGGAAGGCATTCTCGATCCGACCCGGATGGCGCCGCGCATCCCGGCGCGGCCCGACGATGCGCTGTCGCTGCAGGCCGAGTTCGGCGTCGCCTCGGCGAAAAAGGCGCTCGATCATGCCGGCCTGAAGCCGTCCGACATCGACATGGTGATCTGCTCGGCCTCGCACCAGCAGCGGCCCTATCCGGCAATCGCCATCGAAATGCAGGAGGCGCTGGGCACCAAGGGCGCCGGTTTCGACATGGGCCTTGGCTGTTCGTCGGCGGCCGCCGCTCTGCACATCGCGGTTAATCTGGTGCGCACGGGCGCGCACAAGCGGGTGCTGGTGGTTACCCCGGAGATCATCACCGGTCATCTCAATTTCCGCGACCGGCAGACGCATTTCATCTTCGGCGACGCGTCCGTGGCGATGGTGGTCGAGGGTTTGGCCAAGGGCGAGAAGCGGCCGGGGCGCTTCGAGGTGCTGGACACGCGCACCTGGACGCAGATGTCGAACAATATCCGCACCAATCTGGGCTACCACACCCGCACCGCCCAGGACGATCCCTACATGATCAACCTCGAGGGCAATCTGATCAAGCAGGTCGGCAACAAGGTGTTCAAGGAAGTCACCGTCGCCGGCCACAAATTCATCGTCGAGTTCCTGGCCGAGCACGGGCTGACGCCGCAAGCCGTCCGGCGCTTCTGGCTGCATCAGGCCAATGCGCGGATGAACGCCATGATCCTGAAGCTGGCTTTCGGCCACGAGGTCGACCACGACCGTGCGCCAATGGTGTTGGAGCGGCTCGGCAACACCGCCGGCGCCGGCGCTATCATCGCGCTGTCGGAAAACCACGCTGACATGAAGCCTGGCGATTTCGGCGTGCTGTGCGCGTTTGGCGCCGGTTATTCGATTGGTGGCGCGCTGTTGCGGAAGTTGTAATCAGGCTGGCGCGAACGGCACCAGCATCGGCACCCGTCGAGCATAATCGTCATAGGCGCTACCCAGTTCGCCGCGCAGAAAGCGCTCCTCAAGCCTTGCCTTGACGACGATGCCGATGGTGAGAAAGGCCGCGCCGGCGATGCCCCAGACCGTGCCTTTGGCCGCCATGGTGGCCAGGATCGCCAAGAGCAACCCGGTATAGATCGGATGGCGGACCATTCCGTAGGGACCGGTATCGACGACACGGTGTTCGGCCTTGGCCGTCACCGAAGCCGACCAGAGACGGCCGAGATGAAGCCGCGCCCACCAGGCGAACAACAGGCCAATGGCGATGAGCCCCGCGCAGATCCACGCTTCCGCAAGCGTCGGAAACCAGAACCTCAGCCGGCCGGCATAGCCATGCGCGGGAATGAACAGCAGCACCGCGCCGAGCAACCACATAGCGCGATAGCGCAGCTCCGCCTGGATGCCGGCGCGCTTTTGCGCCGGATCGGACCAGAAGGCGGCCAGAAACCAGGACACGACCCAGATCAGCCAGAGCAATGTGATTGCCGTCCCGGGACGCATGGGAGATCTCCACAGACTTTCCTACCATGAAGCCGGTGCAGCACGGCGGCAATGCGGCGCAATACGGAACCGGTGCTGCTTTCAGGTAAGAAGATCGTGATCCGCGCTCATTGGCCGGAGAACATCCACTGCACACCAAAGGCGTCGACCAGCATGCCGAAACTGCTTCCCCAATATTGCCTCGCCAAAGGCACGGTGATCCGGCCGCCTGCGGCCATGCGGTCGAAAAGCTCGCGCTTTTTGGCCGGGTCGTCGAACTCCAGCATCAAAGCGGAGCCTTTCATCGGCTCCGCATCATCATTGTCGGAGGCGTGAAACAGCACGCCCGGACCTTCGAAGCGCGCATGCAGGACCTTTCCGCGCATGGCTTCGGTGCGCACCGGCATGCCGTTGTCACCCCAGCGCAGCAGGATGGTTGCCCGGCCAAGACCGCATTGTTCGTAGAAGGCCAGTGCTGGTTCGCAATTGCTGGTGAAGAACAGCGAAGGGGAGAGCCGTATGGGTTCGATCCTGTTCGATGCCGTTAGCCGCATCACTGCGCCGCCGCAGCAGCGGCAGCGATGAGGGCCTCACCCGTATACTGCCTGTCGCCGATACCCCAGCCGCCGTCGGGCGCGTTGACGATGTTGATCCAGGTGTTTTCCGGCCTGTGACCGGGCACGCAGAGATCGGCGACGATCGCGGCTGCAACGGTGATGAATCCCTCGCGGGCTTCGACCGAGCCAAGGCCGATGTTGGGGAGTTTCAACTCGACCATGACGACAGGTCGATTGCCGCCGCCGGCATAGATCAAATGCGGTGGCAGGATGTGGACCGTGCCACCGACAATCTCAGTGAAGAACGCATTGCCGGTGGCGCCTGAGGCTTCGATGAGGGCGGCGCTGAGACGCGGCAGGATTTCGCGCTCTCCCGCCGGTGTCAGTACGCCTTGCGGCGCGGTCACGGTGATGGGCATTTTTCTCTCCTCTCCTGGTATCGCATGGCCTTGCAGTTGCCGCTTGCCATGTTTCGTATCGATTGTTACGTTACGCAGAGACGCTGAGTCAATAGGTTTCGTATCGATCGCTATGGATAATTTGGAAAAGCAGCGCGGCGGCCGGCCACGTGCCTTCGACCCCGACCGGGCACTGGATGCGGCGATGCATCTGTTCTGGGAGCATGGCTATGAGGCGACGTCGCTCATCATGCTGCGCGAGGCGATGGGGCTGACGCCGCCACAGATCTACAACGCCTTCACCGACAAGGAGACTTTGTTCCGCATGGCGCTTGAGCGCTACCACCAGACCGAGATCGGCTTTGCGCTGGAAGCGCTGAGCGCCCCGGTTTCGACGGGGGAGGCGATCCGGCGGTTGCTGCTCGGGGCGGCGGAGGCCTATTCCAGGCCCGGCAAGCCCGGCGGCTGCCTGTTCGTCAGCGGCGCGCTGGCAGCCTCACCACAGGCGCAGGCCATTGCCGATGAGCTCAAGACCTATCGCAAGGCGAGCGAAGCGGCGATCGCGGGACGGCTGGCGCAGGGCAAGGCAAAAGGTGACCTGCCGGAAGGATTTTCCGTCGAGGGCTTCGCCAAATACCTGGCCGGGACCATGAACGGCATGTCGATCCAGGCGCGGGACGGCGCTTCGGTGGAAGAGCTGCGCGCTTTGGCCGAGACCGCTCTTGCGGCCTTGCCGCTCGACAGGCAAAACCAAGGGCATGATTCAGAGACAGAACGCCACGCCGGATCTCTTCCCCGAGGCTGAGAGGCCGGTCGAAATCATTCCTGCCAAGAAGCTTTCCGCCAAAGTGGCGGCGCTCTACGTCGCGCCGTCAGATCATTTCCAGACGCGCCTGGTGGAAGAATTGCGGCTCGGTTTCGACGGTATCGACGGCGACTTCCACGCCGGCGCCACGCGCCCTTCCGGCGGGCGCGAACCCTGGTATCCGCGTGGCACCGAAATGCGCAACGAAAGGCAGATATCGATCGTGGCGGCGGACGAGCTCGCCATCGTCGCCGAACGGATGGGCCTCGCCGAAATCAAGCCGGGATGGATCGGCGCCAATCTGCTGATGGAAGGCGTGCCGCATCTGTCGATGCTGCCGTCAGGCACGCTGTTGTTCTTCAGGGGTGGGGTAACGATCAAGGTCGATGCGCAGAACGGACCGTGCCGCCTTGCCGGACGTTCGATTGCCGAAAATGCCGGCATGGCCGATCGCGAGGCCGGCGCGCTGGCCTTTCCCAAGGCGGCGAAGCGGCTGCGCGGCCTGGTTGCCTGGGTCGAGAAACCGGGTTGTATTACCACAGGGGAAGAGATTTCGGTCCGCGTGCCCGAGCAGTGGGTCTATCGGGCCTAAGTATCGCTGAGGGCAGGGGCTGCGCCGCCAAGGCGACGCAGCCCGATCTGCCTCTTTGTTTTTTGCGCAATCCCGGACGGAAAACCGTTACACACTTTTCCTGGAATTGCTCTAGACGCGTTCAAGCTGCCTTGCGGTTCTTCTTCGCGCCCTGCGCTTCGACCGAAACGTGATCCCACTTTTCCCAAAGCGCGATGCGGTTGGCGTATTCCTGCTTGATCATTGGCAGGCCGCCGTCGCCGAAGAACACGCGCAGCGGCGGCTCCGCGGCATCGACGATTTCGAGCATCGCCGGTCCGGTGGCCTCGGGGTCGCCGGCCACGGCGCGGCTGCGGCGATCGGCCATTGCGGCACGGGCAGGCGCGTAGGCCTCGATCGGCTTGGAGACCTTGGCCGAGGCGCCGGACCAGTCGGTGGAGAAGCCGCCCGGCTCGACCAGCGTGACGTGGATGCCGAATTCGGCGACTTCCAGGCTAAGCGACTGGCTGAAGGCTTCGAGCGCCCATTTCGAGGCGTGGTAGAGGCCGAGCGAGGCAAAAGCGTTGACGCCGCCGATCGACGAGATCTGGATGATGTGGCCCGAGCGCTGCGACCGCATGATCGGCAACGCGGCCTGGGTGACCCAGAGCGCGCCGAAGACATTGGTCTCGATCTGGTCGCGGGCTTCCTGTTCGCTGACTTCCTCGATGGCGCCGAAATGGCCATAGCCGGCATTGTTGATGACGACGTCGAGCCGGCCAAAACGCTTGTGCGCCTCGGCGATTGCCGCATCGACGGCCTTCTTGTCGGTGACGTCGAGCTTTATCGCGGCGATGTTGTCGCCATAATCGGCGACGAGATCGTCGAGGGTGCCGGCGTCACGCGCGGTCGCGGCGACACGGTCGCCACGAGCGAGCGCTGCCTCGGCCCAGACGCGGCCAAAACCCTTCGACGATCCGGTGATGAACCAAATCTTTGATGTCATGATGTGGAATCCTTGCCCATGCGGGCCGTGAATTGGGGATGGAAACGGAGGCTTCTCCGTTTGTGCCATATACGGCGCATCCCGCGATTTTCCAGAGGCGAGGGGAAATCTTTTTGAGCCTGCCGGTTGAGGAAGAGGCTCGGTTGGTCAGGGATAGCGCACCGGGCTCGACCAGGCCGGGTCGTCATGCTTTTGCCAGTAGGCCGCCATCAGCCGACTGGTGATCGCGCCTAGCTTGCCGTCGGCGACAGGAGCGCCGTCGATCACCGTCACTGGCATGATGCCGCCGGCTGTGGAGGTGATGAAGACTTCGTCGGCTCCCTTCAGCGCGGCGACGCTGACATCGGCCGGGGCGGCCGCAAGGCCGGCTTCGGCGCAAAGATCGAACACGGTTCGCCGGGTGATGCCGGGCAGAACGCCGATGGCCGGCGTCGACAGTTGGCCAGCCTTGACGCAGAACACGTTGAGGCCGGGGCCTTCGGCGACATTGCCGTCTGGAAATGACATTTTGTAATCTCCCCTTATCCCCACACGGGCTGTAATAGTGCCGTATCTGTAGGCGGACTGTCGAATCCCGAGGCACTGTGATGCGACTTACAGAGCGGCCAGCCAAAGGTCGTTAACCATGGCGCAAAGGTCTGAAGCGCGGAACAGGCTGGAACAACAGCGGACTCTAAAGGTTGGTTCTGCGCCGGGTCTCCAACGCCCCGGGCCAACTGCGCCTGCCGCTGCCGTGAATGGAGCGGCAGGCTTCTTCGGCGGCGGCCTTTGGTGACCCATATGGGATCAGTTAGTTGGCACCGCAATTGCATAGAGAAGATATGGTTGGGGGTGGGTGAGGGTCCGCCACTTCATCGCGAACGACGGAACGGGGTAAAGCAAATGCGGATGCTGGTCGGGCCTGCCAAACGGGAAGGAACTTCTCGAACCATCTTCGATCGACCTTTGATCGACGGCCATGTCAAACCTGGAACAGGCGGCCCGGTGATAACGATTGAAGCAGAGGGCATTTACTCGGAAGATTCGAAATACCGATACCAAATTGAATTTACGCTGGGTGAACTTGAGGCACTTATCGGAAGCAGCGGCCCGGCACCTGGGGCGGGTAGGCCAGTAAGCACCGGGCCTAACCGGCAGGGGCATCAAGATGGCGGCGCCGGCTGAAGGAAGGTATACGCGCCCGCTAGTACTGGCGGAACACAACCAAATGAACGAATGACGCAACCAAAGGGTGGAAAGCCTTTTGCATTTGGCGGACTTATATCACTCCGAACGCGGCGGGCATTGACCCGGAGACGTTTCGGGAGGCTTTGCGTGGTTGCGATTTCGTAAGGCACAAGCGCAATGACGATTGGACGGTTGAGGTTGACGCCGCGAGCACGAGTCGATGCGCACCCTAGTGCTGATACGCGAAGAACGAGCCTAAGCCTCGGAAACTGTAAACTCTGCGCAATCGTAACGACCGGGATAACGCATCGGAAAGCCCGTGTCGTAACCGTTGGTTCAACCATTGCCGGTATAACAAATGGTGGGAGCGGCTCCGACACACTGTGGCGGGTGGGTTGCCGGAGCCGCCTGCGCAGCCTCGTGGGCACTTTGACCGCGCCGTCTCATTCTGGGACAGCGCGGTCAATGATTCGTTAAAATCTTCCGAAACTAATAAAGCTTGCGCTAATTGACTCGCCGGCTGTGAGCCGCGGACCCTCCAAATAGCCCCAGGGGGCCGCCTGCTACAGACTGAAGGTGTACTCGAAAATATGCCCTCGTTTCTCGTCGGCCACTTTGATCCACACGGTCTCGTGTGTGCGCAGGGTCACGTCACGTTCAGTCGCGTCCCGTGCCGCCCGCAACGGCGTTTTAGCATTGATGACGTGGGTTGCCGTGACCACGTCACCGCTCATTTCTTCAACCTGATATGTCGGCAAATCGCGCTCCTTGGGGCGGTTGTCAGGCGGAACGTGGAGGCTTGGCGTTTTGTTGCAATAGGGGACGACGATTTCCGGCTTGCAAATCGAAGTTAGCCAGACTTGGGCCCAAAAAAATGCCCAGCCGAAGGAGCCGGGCAGTTTGTCTTGGGAACCACTGAGAGGTATCAGTAGTTGCGATATTGCCGCCCCAACATGACGACCGAATGAATTCCAGGCAATGTCCCCCCAGCCGCGTTCCAGCGTTCCTAATTTTGGAAAGGAGGAGACCTCTATGAAAACTTCAGAGTTGCACGATGTCGCCGCCACGCTCGCACGGATAGCGACCCCGGCGATGGCGCCGAAGGAACTAGTCAAGGCGGTGAGGGCGGTGCACCCAAAGGCCTCCAGAAAAGACATAGCTCGCGCAGCGTTCTATTCGATTATCGCCAACACAGAAGAGGCCGCCAAGGCCAAGCATCTACAGGCGTTTGCCATCGCTGAACGTATCGAAAGTGAGACGTAGTTCGCGCGGCCCTAGGCGGACGGCCAGCCCTACAACGCTGTCGCCGTTCTGACCCGGCAATAGCCGGTAGCGGCTTCATTCTTCTTCATCATCGGCTTCGAGCAGGCGTGTTGCCCGCCAGCGGGTCAGCACCATGTTGGTCTGCTCGATGACGAAGAACCGCGCCGAGTCGCGGTCATAGCCCTCGGCCAGCAGCTTTTCGTAGTCGGTATGACCGTGCCTGATATGGGCTATCGTTGCCAGCCATACGGCAATGCCCGGCGGCAGTGTCTTCATATGTACGGCGCCGGCCTCGGCGCGGATTTTCTCCATGTCGGCATAGGGCGCCAGCGGCAGCAGTGCGGTCAGTGCTTTGGCGATGGCGCGGCGGCGGCCGGTGGGCGCGCTCACGTCTCGTCGCGCCCGGCGATGGTCGCCTCGGCAAACGCGTCGGTCGAGGCGAAGTAGGGTTTGATGTCGATCACGGGCGTGCCGTCGAGCACATCGATGGCGTCGATGTCGATGCGGCCATTGCCGATGTCGACCGCGATCAACCCGGCGACATGCAGCCCGATCGGGTTCGGCCGGGCGGGGGAGCGCAGCGAGAAAACGCCTTTCGGTTCAGCCGCATGGCGCGGTTTCTGCACAATCAGAGTCCGCGGCGCGTAATGCAGCCAGGACAGGATGACGATGTGGCTGGCGCGCTCCAGCGCAAGCAGGCCATCGCGATAGGATGGGTCGATGAATACTGTCGCGGCCTGTCCGGTTTCGCGGGCCGCTCGCATGTTCTTCGGGCAGCTTTTCCGCGTGGTCCATGGCGAGGCGATGCGGCCGATGAACACGATGTGGCCATCCGGCGGCATATCGGCCGGGTCTGCCTGCAGGAGCTTTTCGCCGTCGCGCGTCTCGAACATGGCTTTCGCCTCTAGCACAGGTTTCCAGTCGATCGTGACGGAAAAGCACTTCCCGGGCGCGAGGATCATGGGTGCGGCATTTTCTTGTCAGGAAGCGACATAGGCCTTGCCATGCCGTCAAAGCTGACATAAACATATGTTTATATCTTTTCAACGAGAATACGCCCATGCATGTTTCGCTCGATACGATGGTGGATACGTTGAAGGCGGCGGCCGAATCGAGCCGCCTGCGCATCCTGGCGCTGCTGTCGCGCGGCGACCTCACCGTGTCCGATCTCACCGAGATCCTCAGCCAGTCGCAGCCGCGCGTGTCGCGCCATCTAAAACTGCTGCTGGAGGCCGGGCTGATCGGTCGCTATCAGGAGGGCTCCTGGGCGTTCTTCCGGTTGTCGGATACCGATTCTGCCCGCGACTTCGTCATGGGGCTGGTCTCCGGCATTCGCGGCGCCGATCCGCAGGTCGAGCGTGACCTCGAACGACTGGCTGCCGTCAAGCGCAAGCGGCAGGACCGTGCGGCCGAATATTTCTCCGAAAACGCCGCCAGCTGGGATCACATCCGCTCGCTGCATGTGCCGGATCGCGCGGTGGAAGCCGCACTCCTCAAGCTGGTCGGCAAGCGGCCGTTCCAGTCGATGCTCGACCTCGGCACCGGTACGGGGCGGCTGCTCGAGATTTTCTCGCCGCTCTACCGGCGCGGCGTCGGCATCGACATGTCGCGCGAGATGCTGACGGTGGCGCGCGCCAATCTCGACAGGGCCGGCATTGCCAATGCGCAGGTCCGCCAGGGCGACATCTTTGCGCCGCCGGTCGAGCGCGATGCCTTCGATCTCGTCACCATCCATCAGGTGCTGCACTATCTCGACGACCCGGCACGCGCCATTCGCGAGGCGGCGAGGCTGTTGCGCCCGGCGGGCCGCCTGGTGATCGTCGACTTCGCGCCGCATGCGCTGGAATTCCTGCGCGACCAGCATGCACATGTCAGGCTGGGCTTTTCCGACCGGCAGATATCGGAGTGGTTCGCCGAGGCTGGGCTCGACCTAGAAGATGCCCAGGAGTTCGAGCCACGCGGCGGCAACGAGGCCAGGCTCACCGTCAAGCTGTGGCTCGGCCGCGACCGCCGCATGCTGATCGCCGAGCCTTCAAACGACACACTACCGGCCAAAGCATACCAGATTGGGGAAACCGCCTGATGAACCAGTTCCGCTTTTCCCGCCGTCCCGACATTGGCGACAAGGTCCGCGTCTCCTTCGAGTTCTTCCCGCCAAAGACCGACGAGATGGAAGCCAGACTCTGGGACACCGTCACCAGGCTCGAGCCGCTGAAGCCGAAATTCGTTTCGGTGACCTATGGCGCCGGCGGCTCGACACGCGAACGAACGGCCCGCACGGTCAAGCGCATCCTCAACGAGACGACGCTGACGCCGGCGGCGCACATGACCTGCGTCGACGCCGCGCGCCATGAGGTCGACGCCGTGGTCCGAGAATTCGCGGAAATGGGCGTCCGGCGCTTCGTCGCCTTGCGTGGTGATCCGGTGGCGGGTGTCGGCACCGCGTACCGGCCGCATCCTGATGGCTATGCCAATGGCGCCGAACTCGTCGGGGCGCTGAAGGATGCCGGCGATTTCGACATTTCGGTCTCGGCCTATCCGGAAAAGCATCCGGAAAGCCCCGACTTCGCCACCGACTTCGACATGCTGAAGCGCAAGGCCGACAATGGCGCGACGCGGGCGATCACCCAGTTCTTCTTCGACAACGATCTCTACGAGCGTTACGTCGAGAAGGCGCGCCGCGCCGGCATCTACATCCCGATCGTGCCCGGCATCCTGCCGGTGCACAATTTCACCCAGGTCGCCAACTTCTCGGCACGCTGCGGCGCACTGGTGCCGGCATGGCTGGCCGAACGGTTCGAGGGGCTGCAAAACGACCCGCAGACGCATGCGTTGGTAGCGTCGGCGGTAGCGGCCGAGCAGGTGCTCGACCTGGTCGAGCGCGGCGTCAGCGACTTCCATTTCTACACCATGAACCGCGCCGATCTGGTGTTCGCCATCTGCCATATGATCGGCATCCGCTCTCACGAGGCGGAAGTGGCGGGGTCAGCGGCAGCTTGATTTGAGCTGAAATGCAAAAGGCCGGGCGAAAAACCCGGCCTTTCGAATAGCTTAGACTATTTTGGTGCTGTCTTCTTCCGCTCTGGCGGTTACGGAAGAACGCCTATGATAAGGGCGCCAATAAATGCGAATGCAGCACAGATCATCAATGCGTTGATTGGCCTCGTGAGTCCCATGTCATAGCCTCCTCTATGAAAGAGCTATGGGCGGAGTCTAGGGTCATTTGTGCCACAGGCAAGCGGAAAATATGCTGCAATGCGACGTGATTGTGGAATTTGCGACCTGCCATTTGGCGTTAGGTATTGAAACTCTTCGGCAAATCCCCGCTGGCGGGCTGTGAATAAATTGTGACGGGGCTGTGGCAGAAGCGTGGCATAGCAGCGCTACCAGACCAGTTCTAGCGCCGACCGAACAACCGTCCGTCGATCGTCACCAACCCGAAGGCGATCAGCGCCATGCCGAAGAACTCGAACAGCGCGAGCCGTTCGCCGAGGAACAGCAGGCCGAGCAGTATGGCGCTGGCCGGGACAATGAGCGTCACCAGCGACGCGTTGGTGGCGCCGGCCGAGGCGACCAGGTTGAAATAGAGGATGTAGGCGAAGGCGGTGGACAACAGCGCCAGCGCAAACACCGCCGCCCAGACCGGCGGCGAGGCCGAGAACAGGCCGGCCGGGCCGTAGGTGAACAGCACGACCGGGATCATGATAATCGTCGACGCGGTCAATTGTCCGGTGGCGATGACGGGCGAGGGCACGCCCTTGAAGCGGCGGGCAATCATCAGCGCAACGGCGTAGGACAGCGAGGCGCCGATCAGCGCGAATTTCGCCCAGACCGGGCCACCAAGCCCGGCAAGCAGGCCGGGGCCGATCATGACGGCGGTGCCGGCGATGCCGAGCCCGATGCCGGCAAGCTTGTTCCAGGATAGTTTTTCGTCCGATGTCAGCGCGTTGGCGAGGATCAGCGTCCAGAACGGCGTCGTTGCGTTGAGCACCGAGGCGACGCCGGCGCCAAGCGCGGTCTGGCCGGCGAAGATCAGTGAGAACGGCACGACATTGTTGGCAAACGCCAGCAGGAAAAACAGGCCGGCATGCGGCAGAGCGAGGCGGAAGGACGGGCCGCGAATGGCGAGATAGAGCTGAAGCGCTATGGCCGCGATGGCGACGCGAAACAGCACCAGCACCAGCGGATGCATCTCGGCAACGGCGATGCGGGCAAAGAAGAACGAGCCGCCCCAGATGGCGCCGAGCAGCAGAAGCTGGCCCCAGTCCCTGAGCGCCATCGGTCCGCGCGGCACGGCCGTAGTGGCTATTGCCATTGTGAAATATCCTCCCCAAGACGGCATGGATGCCAGCCGCTCAGGCAGAAGGCATATCGGGTTCGGCGACAAGGGCCACCCGAAACCTGATCGTTGGCAAACGCTCGATCCGACGCTAGCGGAAGCGTCAATGCCCGCCAGACACAGAATTGTTTTCTTTAGCCGTTAGCTTGGATTAATTGTGCGCAGCCGAGAAGTTAGGGATTCGTCCATGCAGCGATTCGAGAATGCCCGCGAGGCGGCGCTGGCGCTTCGTCCGGACGACCCGGTCTACTGCTTTCGCCCGCAGGTGCTGAAGGCGGATGCCAAACAATTCATGGGCATGTTTCCCGGCAAGACCGCCTATGCGGTCAAGACCAATGGCGAGCAGATCGTGCTGAAGGCATTGATCGAAGCCGGCGTCACCGCCTTCGACGTGGCCTCGCCCGGCGAATTCGCCGCCGTGCGAGCGGTCTCGCCCGATGCCGAAATGCTCTACATGCATCCCGTCAAGGCGCAGTCGGACATCAGGCTGGCGCTGGAGAAATACGCCATCCGCGTCATCTCGCTCGACCATGAGGACGAGATCACCAAGCTGACGAGGGTGGTGCGGGCGCTCGACATCGATCCGGGCGCCATCAGCGTGTTCGTGCGCATCCAGACCAAGGGCTCGGCGGCCTACGAACTGTCGAAGAAATTCGGCGCCGGACCAGCCTATGCGGTGGAGCTTGCCGAGCGGCTCAACCGCACCGGCTACAAGGTTGGGCTTTGCTTCCATGTCGGCAGCCAGATCGAGGATCCCGACACCTATGAGCGGGCGATGGCCTCGGCCGACTGGGTGCGCAACCGGCTGACCTTCGACATTGCCGGTCTCGATGTCGGCGGCGGTTTTCCCGCCGAATATGGCCATGATCCCAACCGCAAGCAGATCGAGATGCCGTCGCTCGGCCAGATCATGTCGCGGCTGTCGGGCGACCTCAGGGAATATCAGTTCGACCAGATGCCGCTGGTGGCCGAGCCCGGCCGGGTGATCGTTGCGCGCTGCCTGTCGTTGATCGTGCGCGTGCTGCTGCGCAAGGGCAAGCGGCTCTACATCAATGACGGCATCTGGGCGTCGCTGTCGGATTCATGGACCGGCAAGATCACGCTGCCGGCGCGTTTCATTCCCGATCCGGCGATCCGCTCACGCAATGGCGAGGAGAAGAACATCGTGCCGTTCAAGGTCTGCGGCGCAACCTGCGATTCCGTCGACATCCTGTCCCGGCCCTTCTGGTTGCCGGAAACCGTCGACACCGGCGACTGGATCGAGATCGGCCATATAGGCGCCTATTCGCTGTCGTTGAGAACCCGGTTCAACGGGTTCTATCCCGACACTTTCGTCGAGGTGACGACGCCCTTCGACGAAGGCGACGCGCCGCAGGGATTTGCAAGTTTGGAGACGATGGCGGATTAGGTAGTGCTAATATTGCGACGGCGACAACCTGCGTGCTGAATATAGGTTGGAAGTGGGGATTATTTATGCTTTGTTGCGCTCATGGATTGGGGGCAACATGAAAAACAAAGCTACTTTGAAGCTTCACTGCATTGTGTCAGCGGGTCTCACTTCTCTCATTTTGTTTTCAAACCCGGCAAGCGCAAACCAGACGGATTGGATCAGGCTGGACAGAATTGAATCTTTTTCCAAAAGCGTGAGGTCTTTCGGGCACAATGGGCTCGTTACCGGCGTGAAGTGCGGTATTGTCGATGGCGGACCCTCGATGAAGTTTACCTATGAATTGGTTCCATACCAGGTTCATTATAGATACGCTTGGTCGACACTTGGCGAAGCTGATTACAAGGCGACGGCCAAGGGAGTATTCAAGCCGGGTGTAAAAGTCCTGACCTGCCACATGAAGAATTTCTACTACGCGACGCAGAACATTCGATAGGCAAACCGGAAAGCGTTGCCTACCACCCGATCATCTCCACGAAATCGTCGAATTTCTCGATCCCCAGTGACGCCGCATAGCGTCTGGTGAATTTGGCCGGCTTGAAGGGCATGGAAAAGTAGTTGAACTCCCATTCTTGGCCTCGAAAGCGATAGTCGATCCGCAAGGTCTCGCGATTGATTTCGTTGGGTTGTTCACCCTGACAATCAGCGTGTGCATCGAGGTCAGAGCATGCAATCTGCCCTCGGCATATTTGGCTCGGATGTGGCGAATTAGGTCGACCATCGGCTGTCGGTCGAACGCGTCCTTTGGTTAGCGAGACATGGAATGCCTCGTTATCAGGCCATGGCCTAGGAGTTGCGGTAGACGCGCGTAGCTGTTCTTTGGATCGAAACGGCTCATGCACGGCTCCCCCGACCCGATGACGTCAACGGCTACAACTTTGCCAGCAGTTCCGGCGTCGGCCAGCCGTCGACCGGCATGCCGAGCCGCATCTGTTCCTTGCGGATGGCTTCGCGGGTGTTGGTGCCCAGAATGCCGTCGACGGTGCCGACGTCATAGCCCCTGGCCTCGAGCTTGGTCTGCAGTTCCTTCATCTGGTCGCCGTTGAGCCCGGTTTCGGGATTGCGCGGATCGAACTGCTTTGCCCCGGCCAACCGTGTGGCAAAGTTGGCGGCGGTCAGCGCGTAGGTGAAGGACTGGTTCCATTCGAGATAGACGTCGAAATTGTCATAGGCGAGGAAAGCAGGGCCCTTGCGGCCCATCGGCAACGCCAGGCCGGCCTTCAGGCCGTTGTCGATCAGCGGCGTGCCGTCGGGGTTGGTGACGCCCCATGCGGCCCATTGCGACAGCGGCAGCTTGTTGGTGCGGCCGGTCTGCTCCCACGGCATATCCTCGGGCACGCGCACTTCCTCGATCCAGGGCTGGTCGCGTTTCCAGCCGCGCGACAGCACCTTGTTGGCCGTGGTCATGATCACGTCGGGCACGCTGCGCCTGAGGTCGACGATGCCGTCGCCATCACCGTCGACACCGCGCGCCAGATAGTCGGAGGGCAGGATCTGAGTCTGGCCGACCTCGCCGGCCCAGGCGCCGGCGACGTCGGCCGGAACGACGCCGCGATCGATCAGCATCAACAGCGGCACCAGTTGCGGGCGGAACAGCTGCGGGCGGCGGCAGTCGTGCGACAGCGTCACCAAGGCGCTCAGCGTGTGGAAATCGCCCTGGACGGCGCCGAAATCGGTCTCCAGCCCCCAGAAGGCGGTGATGACCGGCGCCTGGACGCCGAACTGCTGGTCGGCGCGGGCAAAGACGTCGGCGTATTTCTTCAGATTTGCCGCACCCTGCTTCAGCCGGTAGGCCGAGATCATGCGGTTGGAGAACTGGATGAAGGTCTGGGCGAAGACGCCCTGGGCGCGATCGCGCGCCAGCACCTTGTCGTCGATGGTGGCGGCTTCCAGCGCGTCGAGGCCGACAGCGCCGACACCGGCAGCCTTGGCTTCCGCCGCCACGCCTTGTTTCCAGGCTTCGAAGTCGCCGCCGCATTCCTGCGCCGCCGCAGGCATGGTCGCGGCGCTAAGCAGCAGGGCGGCGAGCAGCCCGGAGCGCAGTCGGCTCTTCGACTGTTTCCGGCGTGGATATCCCAGTGGTTGCAAGTCGGTGCGCATGGGACGTCGAAAAGCAGGCGGCAGAGCCGGTGTCAACGGGTGTTCTGCCGCAGCCACTTGTTCCGGGCGGTCTCGCTGCCGTTGCACCGGTGTCAATGCGTGTTCTGCCGCAGCCACTTTTTCCACGCGGCTTCGCTGCCGTTGAAAACGTTGATGTCGGACTTGCCGGTCATGCCGGGAACGATGCCGGTTCCGGTGTACTGCCAGAAGGCGAAGGGATGGCTGCCATATTTCTGGCGGGGGTGGCCGGCGACGGAGCGCAGCCAGTAGGGATAGCCACGGAAAGTCGCGAGCTCATTGTCATCGAAGAAGTCGACCGAGGTGTAGATGATCGGCTTCTTGCCGTAGTGCCGCTCGACGATTTCGAGAAAGGTGGTCATCTCCGCCCGCACCGTCGCCGAATCCGGGCGCAGCCGGCAGGTCGGCGATTTCGGGTTCCATTCCATGTCGAGCACCGGCGGCATGGCCGAGCGGTCGACGGGCACGTTTTCGATGAACCAGCGCGCCTGGGTGGCGGCCGGCGTGCAGAAATAGAAGAAATGGTAGGCCGCGCGCGGGATGTCATTGGCTTTGGTGCGGGCCCAATGCTCGTTGAAATACTCGTCGAAACGATCGCCGCCCTCGGTTGCCTTGATGAAGGCGAAGGAGATGCCGCTGGCCTTGGCTGTCGGCCAGTCGACCGAGGTCTGGTATTTGGAGACATCCGTACCGTGAACGGCATAGTTCCAAGGCGCGCCGCTGTCCCATTCATGCGGCTTGGAGTCTTCGAAGCGCGGTGCGCGCACCGCAACCGTCGGGCTGCTGGACGAGGATGGCGACATCGACGGCACGAGATCGCCGGCGGTCGAGCAGGCGGCCAGCAGCGTCAACGTGATGAGGGCCGCGAAACGGCGCATCGCATTTCCCGAGCCGGAATCAGCCGGTCGCTGTTGGGTTGTTGCGGGTGGCCCCTCGGTGCCTTTGATAGCACGTACCAGCCCTCAGACGATCGCCCCACAGCATCGTCTGATTCTCCTCTTTATGCATGTCGTTGCCCCAAAACCGCTGAACACTTTTGGGCGACATGCACCATGTGATCGCCGATCATGGTTGATAACAGGTTGACGGCGCTCGACAAGAATACCGATTTTGCGGAAGCAATGGCGGCAAATCGATGACATACATCGAGCCGGAAGCCACCGGGCAGCGGAAAAACAGGGACGGGTGATGCGGATCGTCGTGAAGATCATCAAATGGCTGCTCGGCCTGGTCCTGCTGGCGGTTGCCGCGCTGTTTGCCTGGCTCTACATCGCGCCGCCGGAACTGATCCGCGTCGGCTCCGGCTATTCGGCCAAGATCGTCTGCTCGAATGTTTTTATCGCCGGACGTGACCCCAATGAGGTGCTGGCTGTCGATGTGCAGGCGCCCGGCCATCCGCTGCTCATGTTGATGAAAGTGTCTGTCGACAAGAATAGGGGGACCGTCTCGGCCGGGCTGCTTGGCTTCTTCGGCAAGAGCGTTGCCGTCGCTCGCGACGGCTTGGGCTGCGCCTCCGTTCCCGATGGTGATGTCGGCAAAGTTCGGCGCACGACAATCCCTGCCAAAGCGTCGGCGGCCACCAAGGGCGATCTGTGGCCTGAGGGAGATCGGGTCGATGCCTCGCAGAATCCGGAGATCGGCAAGATCCTCGACGATGCACGGATGACCGGTCTCGGCATGCGGGCTGTGGTGGTGGTGAAGAACGGCCGCATCGTCGCCGAGCGTTATGGCGACGGTTTTTCGGCGAAGACGCCGCTACTCGGCTGGTCGATGACCAAGACGGTCAACGCCGCGCTCGTCGGCACGCTGGTCAAGGACGGCAAGATGGCGATGACGAACCAGGGCTTGTTCGGCCCCTGGAAGGCGGACGGCCGCGCCGCCATCAGTCTCGCCGACATGATGGCGATGTCGAGCGGGCTGGAATTCAACGAGGATTATGGTGACGTCGCCGACGTGACGCGCATGCTCTATCTTGAGCCGGACATGGCGGGCTTTGCCGAATCCAAGCCGCTGACCGGCGAGGTCGGCAAGGTCTTTTCCTATTCGAGCGGCACGGCGGTGATGCTGTCGCGGCTCTGGCAGGATGCCATTGGCGACAAGGCGAAGGCGCTGGCTTGGCCAAGGACGGCGCTTTTCGCGCCGCTCGGCATGCAGAGCGCGGTGCTCGAAACTGACGAAGAGGGCACCTTCGTCGGCTCATCCTATCTCTACGCCACGGGGCATGACTGGGCGCGCTTCGGCCAGTTCCTGCTGCAAGGCGGCGTGTGGAACGGCAACCAGATCCTGCCGGCAGGTTTCGTCGACTGGATGCGCGAGCCGGCAACTGCTTCAAAGGTCTACGGCAAGGGCCAGTTGTGGGTCGAGGCGCCGGGCGACGAGGAAAACCCAGGCGCCGGTGTCGCCGCCGGCCTGCCCAAGGACACGTACTGGATGGAGGGCCATGACGGCCAGACGGTCGCCATCGTCCCGTCGGAGCAGTTGGTGGTGGTGCGGCTCGGGCTGACGCCGGCCAAGTTCCGCTATCGCCCGCAGGTGATGCTTGGCACGCTGGTGAAGGCACTGCATTAGAGGAATGTGTCGCTCGACCGCCGCAAAAACTTCCCTACGCGGCGGTCGGCAACGGTTTGGCGCGATCGACACGCGCTCGTTCGTTAGGCGAATTCATGACTTGCCAAAGATCGTTGCGGCGTTGGACGTTCAGCCAGAAATCCGGGCTGTTGCCGAACACTCGCGCCAGAATGAGCGCGGTCGCTGCCGTCACATTTCGGCGATCGTTACACAACTCGTTCACGTGCTTGCGCTGGACGCCCATCGCTTCGGCCAAAGCTGCCTGTGTCAGGCCGAGCGGCTGCATGAATTCTTCCGAGAGGATTTCGCCAACCGTTGCGGGCTTGCGCGCGGTCATCAACATGTCTCACCTCATCTATAGCTGTGGTCGTCGAGATAGATTTCCGACGCCTCGCCGCGGCCACCGTCCCAGCGGAAGACCAGCCGCCATTGCTTGTTGACGCGGATCGAATGGAAGCCTTCAAGGTTGCCACGCAACTTCTCGAAATGATCGGAGGGCGGCACCGTAAATCCTGGTCAGTCATCGCGTCGTCGATCATCTGGAGTTTGCGAAACAAGCGGCCTTCGAGATCGGACGGGATGTTGCGGGAGTGGATGTCGTCCACAAAGAAAGCCCGTAGCCATTCGTCTCTAAAGCCGACGATCATCGCATGCATCCAAGCATCAAGGTAATGTACCACTCAGTGGGACACGTAGCAATGCGCTCGCAGTTGGTGCCGCTCATGCTCGCAGTTGGTGCCGCTCGTAATGGACGAGAGCGGCAGGCCCTCAGACTTCAAACTCAGGACTTTGATACAGGTCAGATGGCGATCTTGACGATCGCCAGCCAGGCATAGCCGCGATAAAGCGTGCGGAAACGCAAGGTTGCGCCGGTTCGCCGAGATTCCGATTCCAGGACTTCGCGCAACGATTCACGCGGCGCAACGTGGAATTTCTTGAGCCAACCGCGCAACACGGCCCGGAACCAGCGCGGCAAGCCTTCCTGCTGGCCGAAGTCGACGACATGCAAGGAACCGCCGGGCGCGAGTGCCGCAAGCGCTGCTGAAACCGTCTTTTCCCAGCCGGGAATCATCGACAGCGAATAGGACACGAGGATGCGGTCGAAGCGCTCGACGCCAAACAGGGCCTTGGCGTCGAAATCGGTGGCATCGCCGCGCGCTAGCACGACGCGGCCGGACAGGCCTTCGCGGCCGATCGCCTTGCTGGCGGTCTCCAGCATCTCGGCCGAGATGTCGAGGCCGTAGAAGCGGGCGTCGGGATAGCTGCGGGCGGCAAGCGCGATGTTGCGGCTGGTGCCGCAGCCGAGCTCAAGCACAGTTCCTCTCGCCGGTACATCCAGCCCCGATATCATCTGGTCGCGGCCGAGCAGGTAGTATTTGCGGGTCAGGTCGTAGACATGGCGCTGCCAGCGATAGACGCCGTCCATCAGTTCGGCATGGTCGGCCGGCAACTCGCTCGTGCTCATGCGGGGCGCTTCACATAGAGGTGGAAGCCGCCATAGATCGCCGAGCGGTCGCGGGCGGAATAGTCGCGTGAGGCCTCTTCCTCGTAGTTCCACTGGTCGAGCAGCGAAGTCGAGACACGGCCGGGCAACAAGCTGGGTTCGGCCGCGGTGCGGAAGATGACGCGGGCGCCGACCGAAGCGGTGCGAGTGATCTCCGACCACAACGCGTTGAGCTGGTCATCTGTCATCCAGTCCTGCGCGTCGAGCAGGATGAAGCGATCGACGGTCCCGGCATCCTTGCCGGCCAGGAATTCGATCAGGTTGGCATGGTGGATGCCGACGCGATCGACATTGTTGCGGATCGCCTTGTAGTTGGCCTCTTCGAGATAGGCGGGCAAGGCGGCTTCGCCCGGATTGGGGTAACGGCGGGCAAAAGCCTGCCAGGCGAAGTAGTTGTTCTTCAGAGGAAAATCGCAGGCGAGCTTTTCCAGCCGGGCCTTCAGCACGCTGGCCATCGAACCGTCGCCCGAGGTGATCAGCGAATCGTACTGCGCCGGCGGAATGCCGAGGCCGAACAGCGAAGCCTTGCGCGATGTCGCCCAGCGCAAGAGCTTCTTGTCGAAGACCGGCGCCAGCTCCTCATTGAAGAAGCGGCGCTGGTCGGCGATGCTCTTGGCCTGCATGATCCCAGAGGGATCGACACCGAAGAATTTCGCTGTGCGATGGCCCATGGCGATGAACAGGCCGAGCAGGCCGGTCTGGTAGAAATTGCGGTCGAAGACGGTGATGCGCCGGCGGCCACGCCAGTTGCGGCGCTCCCAATAGTGGCGGCTGACCGGATCGAGATGCGGCGCGATGAAGCGGTCATAAGCTTCCGAATTGTGGCTGGTGTCGGCGGCGCCGAAGAAGCGGAACAGATCACCCTGCGAAGGCAGATGCCGCACCGCCTCCAGCTTCATCCGGTTCAAGGCGATGTGGGCGGCGTTGAGATCGACCGCATCGACGCGTTCGGGCGAACGGGTGAGATAGGCGAGGATATTGCAGCCGCCGGAGGCGATGGTGATGACGCGGTGGCCCTGGCCAAGCTGCATGGCCTCCATGTCGACTTCAGGGTCTTCCCAGATCTGCGGATAGACGAGGCCGGAAAACAGAAGCGCAAACAACCGTTCGGAAAGGCCGGCCTTGGACAGCGGGCGGTTCTGATAGACGGCTTTTCCAACTTCCTTGCCACGGCGAAAGACCAGATCTGCCGAAACGTCCGTCATGGCTAATGATTCCCCATTTGCTTTGGCGCAAGCGGGTAGCGCAGCGTCATGACAGGCCGGTGACAGGCTGTTGACTGCCTGATGTCAGCTCCCGGATATCAGCCTTTGGCGAACCCACCAGGCGTCGGTGTCGTCAGGATGACGGCGTTGCCGGCGTCGAGCACGGTCTGGTCGCAAGCCTTCAGCACATCGATTGTGCCGTCCTTGCGGCGAACCTTGGTTGAGCCCACTTCGCCGTCACCGCCGCCGTCGAGACCTTGCGGCGGGCGGTTGCGGTGCGAGGACAGGATGGCGCATTCCATCTTTTCGAGGAAGCGGATCGTCCGCTTGGTGCCGTCGCCGGCGCTCCATTTGCCTTTGCCGCCGGAGCCTTCGCGGATGTGGAAATCCTCCAGCAGCACGGGAAAGCGCAGTTCCAGCACTTCGGGATCGGTGAGGCGCGAATTGGTCATGTGGGTGTGGACGCCGGAGGTGCCGGCAAAGCCGCGGCCGGAGTTCATCCGGCCAGCCGGCGAACCGGAGCAGATGGTCTCGTAATACTGGTACTGCTTGTTGCCGAAGGTCAGGTTGTTCATCGTGCCTTGCGCATTGGCCATCGCGCCCATGGCGCCGAACAGCGCGTTGGTGACATGCTGCGAGGTCTCGACATTGCCGGCGACCACGGCGGCTGGGTAGGCGGGCTTCAGCATCGAGCCGTCGGGGATGATGATGTTGATTGGCCGCAGGCAGCCGGCATTCATCGGGATCATGTCCTCGACCATGACGCGGAAGGCGTAGAGGACGGCGGCGCGGGCGACGGGTTCTGGTGCGTTGAAGTTGTTCTTCATCACGGGCGAGGTGCCGGTGAAGTCGACGGTCGCCTCGCGCTTTTGCCGGTCGACCGTGATCTTCACCTTGATCACCTGGCCGGTGTCGGTCGGGTATTCATACTCAGACCTGTCGGGCAGCCGCTCCAGCACGCGGCGCACGCTTTCGGCGGCATTGTCCTGGACATGGCCCATATAGGCTTCGACGACATCGAGACCGAAATGCGCAACCATCTTGCGCAGTTCCGCCACGCCTTTTTCATTGGCGGCGATCTGCGCCTTGAGGTCGGCGATGTTCTGGTGCGGATTGCGGGCGGGGTAGGGGTGATCGGTGAGCAGCGTTTGCAGCTCCGCCTCGCGGAATTTTCCGCGGTCGACAACACGGAAATTGTCGAAAAGCACGCCTTCCTCGTCGACCGTGGTGGCAAGCGGCGTCATGGAGCCCGGTGCGGTGCCGCCAATATCGGCATGGTGGCCGCGCGAGGCCGCCCAGAACAAGATCTCCTGCTTTGCGTCATCGAACACCGGCGTCACCACGGTGATGTCGGGCAGATGTGTGCCGCCATTGTAGGGTGCGTTCAGGGCAAAGACGTCGCCGGGGTGGATGTCACCGGAGTTCAGCCGGATGATGGTTTCGACCGAGCGGTCCATGGAGCCAAGATGCACCGGCATGTGCGGGGCGTTGGCGACCAGCGCGCCATGGCGGTCGAAGACGGCACAGGAGAAGTCCAGCCTTTCCTTGATGTTGACGGAATAGGCGGTGTTCTGCAGCGTGACGCCCATCTGTTCGGCGATCGACATGAAGAGGTTGTTGAAGACCTCCAGCATCACCGGATCGGCTTCGGTGCCGAGGGCAGCCGAGCGCACCTTCTGTTCCGTGCGGCGGATGACGACGTGATTGAGGTCGGTGATTTCGGCGCGCCAGCCCGGCTCGATGACGATGGTCTGGTTCGGCTCGATGATCAGGGCGGGACCTGGGACCAGATTGGAGGGGCGCAGATTTTCACGGCGATGGATGCCGGCCTCATGCCACCGGCCCTCGGTGTAGATGCGCCGCGTTCCAGAAGCGCCGGCTTCAACCCTTGACGGTCCGGCCGGCGCAACGGCCTCGACCCTGGTCTCTGCGATTTCGGTGCCTTCGACGCCAACCGTCTCGACGATCATCGGCTTGTCCTCATAGACGAAACCGAACTGCGCCTTGTGGGCGATTTCGAAATTGCGCCTGGCCTGGAAGATCGAGTCGGCCTCGAAATTCACCGGCAGCGTCGTGTCGGTGCCGTCATAGCGAATGTGCAGCACCGGCTTTGCGGCAACCTTATCCTGCGCGATGCCTTGCGCGGCGAGTTCGACGATGACGGCTTTTTTCAACGTGGCAATGAGGCTGCCGATCTCGGTCCTGGATTCTTCGGCAAGCGGCTTGAGCAGCGCCTGCTGGCGCGACGCGAACACTGACGACAGGCCGATACCATAGGCCGACAGCAGGCCGGAGAAGGGGTGGATCAGCACCGCCTCCATGCCCAATGCGTCCGCAACCAGGCAGGCATGCTGACCGCCGGCGCCGCCAAAACAGTTCAGCAGATATTCGGTGACGTCGTAGCCGCGCTGGACGGAGATCTTCTTGATGGCATTGGCCATGTTTTCCACCGCGATGGTGACAAAGCCTTCGGCGACGGCTTCCGGCGTGCGGCCGTCGCCGATTTCGGCGGCAAGCGCGGCGAACTTCTTGCGCACGGCGGCAACGTCCAGCGG
Source organism: Mesorhizobium sp. PL10 (assembly GCF_053714315.1). Classification (NCBI taxonomy): domain Bacteria; kingdom Pseudomonadati; phylum Pseudomonadota; class Alphaproteobacteria; order Hyphomicrobiales; family Phyllobacteriaceae; genus Mesorhizobium; species Mesorhizobium sp. PL10. The sequence goes on from NZ_JBSKBR010000005.1 coordinate 247,392, forward strand.
TTGGTCCTGGCCGGGGCCGAAAATCGCCGGGAAGAAATCGGGCTGCAGCTTGCCCAGCATGACATTGGCGTCGGTGACGGCGAGCGGGCCGCCGCGCCGGTACGCGGCCGGGCCGGGATTGGCGCCGGCGGATTCCGGGCCGGCGCGGAAGCGGCCGGCTTCGTAGTGGAGGATCGAGCCGCCGCCCGCGGCCACGGTATGGATGCGCATCATCGGCGCGCGGATGCGCACGCCTGCAACTTCGGTGTCGAAGGCGCGCTCATATGCGCCGTCAAAATGGGCGACATCGGTGGAGGTGCCGCCCATGTCGAAGCCGATGACTTTCTCGAAGCCGGCCAGCTTTGCCGTCTCGACCATGCCGACGACGCCGCCGGCCGGGCCGGACAACAGCGCGTCCTTGCCCTGGAACAGGTCGGCAGCGGTAAGCCCGCCAGACGACATCATGAACATCAGGCGAGGGGATTGGCTTGTCCCCGCTGCCGACGCCTCTGGCGTAGCACCCAGCTCTCCCGCCACGCGTTGCACATAGCGTGACAGGATCGGCGAGAGATAGGCGTCGACCACGGTGGTGTCGCCGCGGCCGACCAGCTTGATCAAAGGCGAGACCTCGTGGCTGACCGAGACTTGGCTGAACCCGATCTTGCGGCAGACTTTCGCCACCGCCTTCTCGTGATCGGGATATTTCCAGGCATGCATGAAGACGATTGCCACCGCGTCGATGCCGTCGGCGCGCGCCTGTTCGATGGCGGGACGGCAGGCGGCGATGTCGAGCAGGCGCTCGACATCGCCATTGGCGCGCACGCGTTCGTTGATCTCGATGACCCGCTCGTAAAGCTGTTCAGGTAGGATGATCTCCTTGGCGAAGATGTCGGGCCGCGCCTGGTAAGCGATCCTCAGCGCATCGCGAAAGCCCTTGGTGATGAGCAAAAGCACCCGGTCGCCCTTGCGCTCCAAAAGCGCGTTGGTGGCGACGGTGGTGCCCATCTTGATGTCGCCGATCAGGGCGGACGGGATGGCGGCGCCGGATTTCAGCCCCAGCAATTCGCGGATCCCGGCTATCGCCGCATCGGGGTAGGCTTCAGGATTTTCCGACAGGAGTTTCCTGGGATGCAACCCGCCCTCGGGCGCGCGCCCAATCACGTCGGTGAAGGTGCCGCCGCGATCGATCCAAAAATCCCATTTCTTGTCCACGAAGAGCTCCGGCATGTCATTTGGTTTCAAACTGTTAGTGTGCCATCGCCCGGCCTGCAATCGCCGCTCTTGATGTTACATGCGGAAACGCAACGTTACGAAACTCATGGGCGCCTGATGCATTTCCTGTTCGACCGTTCACCGCAACGTGAACGTGTGTTGAAGGAGAGATCGTCATGAAAAAGCTCATTCTTGCTTCCGTTTCCGCCCTGGCCCTGCTCGGCGTTGCAGCCTGCAGCGACAGCGGGACGGATAACACCACCACCCAGAGCACCAATCCGCCAGCCGCCGAGCCGATGAAGCCGGTGACGCCGGATGCCCCGAAGCCCGCAGAACCGGCTCCGGCAACACCTGCTCCTGCCGCCCCGGCGCAGTAGCAGCAGTCTCGGTCACTTTGATGTGACGCGAGAGGAGGCCGGCTTCGCGCCGGCCTTCCTGCGTTTAGGGGCCACCCTGGCGGTTTCGGGACTACGGTCGGCTAATTCCTGTGGCGTCCCGTCGGCTGTCTGCGTAAATCGATTCACCCCTGCGGCACTCTTGGCTTGATAGCGGTGGCCGGCGGCCCTAATAAGCGCTTATGTCGATTTGGGATCGCCTCGGCGAGTTCATCATCCGCGTTTCCTCGTCAGCCAATTCGGGCGTCGCCGAAGTGGTCGAGGCTGTGCGCACTGTTTTTTCCGGCGATGCGGATTTGCGCCGGCGCGTTGCCTTCTCGGTGGCGATGATTGCACTGTCGGCGAAGATGGCCAAGGCTGATGGCATCGTCACCCAGGACGAGGTGCGAGCCTTCCAGGAAATATTCGAGGTGCCGAGAGAGCAGACCCGCAATGTGGCGCGGCTCTACGATCTGGCCAAGCGCGACGTTGCCGGGTTCGAGACCTATGCCGAGCGCATGGCGCAGATGTGTGGTTCGGGCCACTCCAACTGCGTCATGCTGGAAGACATACTTGACGGCCTGTTCCATATCGCCAAGGCCGACGGGCTGGTGCATGAACGCGAAGGCATTTTCCTGCACCGCATTGCCGAGATTTTCCGCATCGACGAAGTGCACTACGAGGCCATCATGGCCAGGCACGTCAATCTCGGCGCCGGCGACCCCTATCTTGTGCTCGGCATCGAACGCGGTAAGCCCTTCGACGAGGTCAGGAAGCGCTATCGCAAACTGGTCTCCGACAATCATCCGGACCGGCTGATCGCGCGCGGTCTCCCACAGGAGTTCATCAAGATCGCGACGACCAGGGTTGCGGCGATCAACGCGGCCTACGAGATGATCGAGCGGGGCCTCAGGCACGCATGAGCGGCTTCCTGCCCGACGAGCCGCGCGCCGAGGTCAGGGTATCGCCGAATTTTGGCCCGCGGCGCGAGACGCTCAGACCCGATATGATCGTGCTGCACTATACTGGCATGGCTACGGGTGCCGCCGCCGAAGCCTGGCTGTGCGATCCGGCCAGCGAGGTTTCCTCACACTATCTCGTCCACGAAGACGGCCGCATCGTCCAGATGGTGCGCGAGAGCGACCGCGCTTGGCACGCTGGTGCCAGTTCCTGGTTCGGGCGCACCGACATCAACTCCTGCTCGGTGGGCATCGAAATCGTCAATCCCGGCCATTCGCTCGGTTATTCGACCTTTCCCAAGCGACAGATAGAGGCGGTGATCGGGTTGTGCAAAGGGATAATCGGGCGCCATTCCATTACGGCGCAACGGGTGCTCGCCCATTCCGACATCGCGCCAGGGCGCAAGATCGACCCGGGCGAGAAATTCCCCTGGAAGGCGCTGTTTGCGGCGGGGGTCGGCCATCTTGTGCCTGCGGCGCCGATCCGCCGCGGCGCGGTGCTGAAAGCCGGCGATACCGGCGCCGAGGTCGAGGCGCTGCAGTCGATGCTGGCGCTCTACGGCTATGGCGTCGAGATATCCGGTATCTTCGACCGCCAGACCGAGATCGTCGTCGAAGCGTTTCAGCGGCATTTCCGGCCACGCCTGGTGGATGGCGTAGCCGACGGCTCGACAATCCGCACGCTGCAAAGCCTGCTGACTTCCCTCACGTCAGCTGCGTCTAAATAACCTTTTTCTGATATTCGAGTTACAGCCTGTCACTGAAAGTGAATTGCCTCGCCTTGTTCGACACAAATTCGGCCCTCAAAGGCAGTTCGTGCAAGTTATCAGGCCTTCATCCCCCCGGAAGTCCCGATATTGATTAGGCGTTGCTGCGTGAAGATCTTCGCGCGGCCCAGACAGAACAGGACCACATGCAGAAATTGACCGTTGTAACGGCAGCTATTGCTGCCGGCGTGATGACTTTTGCCTTCAATGCGGCCGATGCCGCACCTCTGAGCCAGAGGGCAGACCAGGGCTTCATCGCCGCACCCGCCAAAACCGCCATGACGAAAGCGAGCCCGAAAGCCAAGAGGACAGCCACTGCCAAGGTGCAAAAGGCAGCAGTGGTGAAGGTCAGAAAAGCGACGGCCAAGAGGCATTTGAAGCGCGGCAGGAAGAGCATCGACCGGACGACGACCGCATCGATCGGTCCGAGCACTGCTGCGGAATCGACGGCGGCGGCCGCGCTCGGCGGCCAGTATTCAGCGATCATCGCCCGCTATGCTGCGGCCGAAGGCGTGCCGGTATCGCTGGCCAAGGCGGTGATCAAGATCGAGAGCAATTACCGGCCCAACATCGTTGGCAGCGCCGGCGAGATCGGTCTGATGCAGATCAAGCCGGCAACGGCGCGGATGATGGGCTACAACGGCTCGACCAAGGGCCTGTTCGATCCCGACACCAACATCAAATACGGGATGAAGTATCTCGCCATGGCGCGCAATCTCGGTGGCGGCACGACCTGCGGCACCATCCTGAAATACAATGCCGGCCATGCCGCGACCCGGATGAACCCGGTGTCGGCCGCCTATTGCGGCAAGGTCAAGGTGCAGATGGCGGCATTGGGATCGCCGGCATAAGTCTGCTTTTTCATTTGCGTTTTCGCACGTGAACCCCTTTATACGCTCTGCCAGCTGGCCGGGCGGCCGCACCCGCAAAGCCGAAAGGCTGCGGGTGAGGAAAGTCCGGGCTCCATGGAGACACGGTGCCGGTTAATGGCCGGCGGGGGCGACCCCAGGGAAAGTGCCACAGAAAGCAAACCGCCACGATTTATCGGGGTAAGGGTGAAAGGGTGGGGTAAGAGCCCACCGCGCGACTGGCAACAGGAGCGGCACGGTAAACCCCACCGGGAGCAAGACCGAATAGGGACGGTGCGAGGGGAAACCTTCGAGGGCTGTTTCCGGCCCACCGTCCGGGTAGGTTGCGTGAGGCGCATGGCAACGTGCGTCCAAGATGAATGGCCGCCACGTTCTCGCCCCGCAAGGGGCGAGGGCCATACAAAACCCGGCTTACAGGCCAGCTGGCAGTTTCTCCCACTGCATCGTGACGAAATCCTTTGAGATCAGCAGGTTGCGCCCTCGGGTGCGCCTGTTGATTCAAGCGCCGATCTTCTCCAGCGATGTCTCGATCGCCTGCCAGAGTTCTTCCACCGGCTCGCAACCGACCGATAGGCGCACGAAGCCGGGCGGAACCGAATCTCCTCGCTTGGCCCGCCGCTCGGCCGAGGTGTGGACGCCGCCGAACGATGTCGCCGCCTGCATCAGGGTGCAATTGTTGATGAAGTCCTCGGCCTTGTCCCCGGACGCGAGTTCGAAGGAGACGAGAAAACCGAAACGCTCCATCTGGGCGCGGGCGAGATTGTGCGACGGGTCGCCTTCAAGGCCGGGATAGCGCAGGCCGCTCACCGCGCGATGGTCTTTCAAGCGCTTCGCGATCGCCTCCGCCGAAGTGCACATGCGGTCGAAGCGCACGTCCAGCGTCTCCAGGCCGCGATGGACCAGCCATGCCTCGAACGGCCCGGGAATGCCGCCCGCGGTCTCGCGCCAGCCGGTGACGGCGGCGATGATGTCGGGGTTGCGGCTGGCGACATGGCCGAACAGCACGTCGGAATGACCATTGGCCGCCTTGGTGTCCGCGGCAACGACAATGTCGGCGCCGAGATCGAGCGGGCGTTGGCCGAACGGCGTCATCGTCGTGTTGTCGACGACGACCGTTGCGCCCGCCCTATGGGCAGCCTCAGCGACGGCTGTGATGTCGCAGATGTCCAGTCGCGGATTTGACGGGGTTTCGACATAGACGAGGCGATAGCCGTCGAAGCCGCCGTCGAGGAAAGTCGATGTCGGCCTGAGATCATAGCTGATGCCGAAGGGCTTGAGAAAGCGCTCGGCCAGCGCCCGCGTGGCGTGATAGCCGTCGGAAGGCAAAAGGACGCGGTCGCCGGTTTTCAGCAGTCCAAAAAACACCGCAGAGATCGCCGCCATCCCCGAGGGGAAGCCGACGCATGGGGCGTCCTCCAGATGCGCCAGCATGTCCTCGACCGCATCCCAGGTGGCGTTGCTGTAACGGCCATACTGACTGTAGCCGGCGCCGTCGCCCGGGTTGTGGAAAATGGCGGCCATGGTCAGCGGCAAAGGGATGGGGTCGCCTTTGGCAAGCCCGCCGCGACGCAGATGGGCAAGGGAGGCCGCGCGTGACCTGGCTGTTTCGGACATGGATTTCTAACCCTGTTGCTGAGCGAAAAAGATGACCGACGCTATGCGCGGCAGCGGTGCACGGCAAGCCGCCTCCGGTTGGGCCAAGGCCGCTCTAAACGGTTCGTTAGGCTTAATGGAGGATAAAGACGGGAGTGCTGTCAGAGCTGCTCTCACCGGTTGTGGCGCGCGCGTTTGTGAAGCTTGATCCCGTTGACGCCCATAGTGCCCCATGATATCCCATCTCGATACCAAAGCCTTCGTTCCGCGTCAGGGTAAAGCGTACGCCAATCGGGCAGCCGCGGCGGCTGTGCGTTTGCCGGGTTTTGCCGTTGGGAACGAAGCCGTTTTTCGGCAGGGGACGCGCTGCGGCGCGGACGAAAACATGGAGAGGGGTGCGGCGGCGGAAGCGGCTGTAACGTGTCATGGACCGGTTTCTGTCAAGCGCGGTGAACAGGATCGATGCGAAGGGGCGGGTCTCCGTTCCGGCGCATTTCCGCGCGGTCGTGCAGAAACGCGGTTATTCGGAGCTCTACGCGCTGCGCGGCCTGGATGTCCCGGCGATGGATGTCGGGGGCCTCGACCTGCTCGACCGCTACGAACAGCGCATCGCGCTGGAAGATCCATTTTTGCAGACGGCGGACGACATGTCCTTCTTCTGCCATGGCGACGGGACGTTCCTGAAACTCGACCAGGACGGCCGCATCACGATGAGCGATTTCATCCGCGAGCACACGGGCATTTCGACGGACGTGGCCTTTGTCGGCCGCGGCAACTTCTTTCAAATTTGGGAGCCGGGTCGCCTTGCCGCCTATGGCGCGCAGGCGCGCGCCCGGCTTTTGCAGCTTCGGCAGGGGACGACGGCTCACGAGGCCAAGGCTGGGGAGCGACCGGAATGATGGCGGGTCACGGCGATGATATCAGCGCCGTTGGCGGACCGGCCCGTCACATTCCGGTCCTCCTTGCCGAAGTGCTGGAAGCGCTTTCGCCCAAAGCCGGCGATGTGATCGTCGACGGTACGTTCGGCGCCGGCGGCTACACCAAGGCGATCCTGGCAAGCGGTGCCTCTGTGGTGGCGATCGATCGCGATCCGGACGCCATTGCCGCCGGGCGGAGCCTGGAGCAGCAATCCGACGGCAGGCTGAGGCTGGTGCAGGCGCCGTTCTCGACGCTGGACGAACAGGTCGAAAGCGCCGACGGCGTTGTCCTCGACATCGGCATTTCCTCCATGCAGGTCGACCAGGCCGAGCGCGGCTTTTCGTTTCGCGCCGACGGTCCGCTCGACATGCGCATGGCGCAGGCGGGCTTGAGCGCCGCCGATGTCGTCAACAGCTTCAAGACGGGCGATCTTGCCCGCATTTTCGGTTTCCTTGGCGAAGAGCGCAACGCCGGTCGCATTGCCCGCATGATCGAGGGCCGGCGTGAAAAAAGACCCTTCGAGCGCACGCTCGACCTCGCCGACGCCATCGAGACGCATATCGGCCGCGCGCCGAAGGACAAGATCCATCCGGCCACCCGGGTCTTCCAGGCACTGCGCATCTTCGTCAATGACGAGCTTGGCGAACTGGCCAAGGCCCTGGTGGCGTCCGAGCGCGTGCTGAAGCCCGGCGGGCGGCTTGCCGTGGTGACGTTCCATTCGCTGGAAGACCGCATCGTCAAGCGCTTTATCGCCGACCGCGCCGACGCGGTGACCGGCTCGCGCCATATGCCCGAGGCGCATGCGCGCAGCGCGACCTTCCGCAAAGCCGGTGGCGGCGTCACGCCCGGTGACGCCGAAATAGCAGCCAATCCGCGGGCGCGCTCGGCGAGGCTGCGCGCTGCCATCCGTACCGAGGCACCGGCGCGCGCCGGCGATCTTTCAATTTTCGGCCTTCCCAAGCTTCCCGGCATCCAGGCGCCGCGAGAGAGGTGAACACTTGTTTCGAACCAGCGACATAGTCCTGATCGCCGTCATGGTCTCGGCCGCGGCCCTGACCTACAAGGCCAAGCGCGAGGCCGAGGAACAACTGGCTTCGGTACAGAAGATCGAGGCACAGATCCGCTACGAGGAGGATACTATAGACCTTCTCAAGGCCGACTGGAGCCTGCTGACCCAGCCGTCGCGCCTGCAGAAGCTGGCTGAAACCTATAAATCGCAGCTCGCGCTCGAGCCGGTCGGGGCACGTCAGATCGTCGGGATCGACGATCTTCCGGCAAAACCGCTCAACATCGAGGACCTGTCGTCGCAGCGGCTGGGCGGCATGGCCGATAACTCCGGCAAAGAACCAGCCGGCGGCAAGGATCCCGTGGTGACCGGAGCCATCGTCCAATGAGCGTCGGGTTCCCAATGAGCGTCAAGCTTCCGAAGATCGGTGGATTGCTGAAGCGGCGCGCAAGGACCGGCGAGGACGGCTCGATCGTCGTCGAGGGCGCGCGCAAGGCGACCGGCGGAAAAGCCAAGACCCGCATCGTTATGACGATGGCGGTGTTTTTCGGCATCTATTCGACCATTGCCGGGCGGCTGGTCTATCTCGGTTTTCAGAACCCCGATATGTCGAATGGGCCGCAGAGCCGGGTGACGGCGTCGCGGCCCGATATCGTCGACCGCAACGGCGAAGTGCTCGCAACCGATATCAAGACGGCATCGCTGTTTGCCGAGCCGCGCCGCATCGTCGATGCCGACGAGGCGATCGAAAAGCTGTCGACCATTCTGCCCGACATCGACCCCGAACAGACCTACCACAAGCTGAAGAGCGGCGCCGGCTTCGTCTGGCTGCAGCGGCAGCTGACGCCCAAGCAGCAAGCCGACATCATGCAGCTCGGCATTCCCGGCATCGGCTTTCGCACCGAAAAGCGCCGCTTCTATCCGGCCGGCGTGACCTCGTCCTACATTGTCGGCCTCACCAACATCGACAATCAGGGCATCTCCGGCATGGAGAAATACATCGATGAGCAGGGCCTGAGCGACCTGCAGGCCTCCGGGCTGGCGGTGGCAAAAGACCTGAAGCCGGTGCAGCTCTCGCTGGACCTGCGCGTCCAGCATGTGGTGCGCGACGAGATCGCCGCCGGCCTCGAGCGCTATCGCGCCATGGGCGCCGGCGCCGTCGTCCTCAACATCAAGACCGGCGAAGTGGTGGCCATGGCCTCGGTGCCGGATTTCGATCCGAACAATCCCTTCAATGCGCAGGACAAGGACCGGCTTAACCGCATGTCGGCCGGCCTCTACGAAATGGGCTCGACCTTCAAGAGCTTCACCTCGGCGATGGCGCTCGATTCCGGCAAGGCCAACATGAACAGCCGTTTCGATGCATCGCATCCGATTCGTGTCGGCCATCAGGCCATCCACGATTTCCATGGCAAGAACCGCGTGCTGTCACTGCCGGAAGTGTTCCTCTATTCCTCCAACATCGGATCGGCCCGTGAGGCCGAAATGGTCGGTATCGAGGGGCACCGCGAATTCCTGCATCGCCTTGGCCTTTTGGACAGGATGCAGACCGAACTGCCTGAAGTCGCCCGCCCGACCGAACCGAAGGTCTGGAAACAGGTCAACTCCTTCACCATCGCGTTCGGCCATGGCGTGTCGACGACGCCGCTGCAGGCTGCCGTCGGCTGCGCGGCGCTGATGCAGGGCTACCTGATCCAGCCGACATTCCTGGTCCGCAGCGAGCAGGAAGCAATGGCGGTGGCCAAGAGAGTGGTCAGCGAAAAGACTGTGGAGGGCATGCGCTACCTCTACACGCTCAATGCCGAGAAAGGCTCGGCCAGAAACGCCAGGGCCCCCGGGTATCGCGTCGGCGGCAAGACCGGAACGGCCGAGAAGGTCATCAATGGCCGCTACTCGAAGGAACTGAATTTCAACACCTTCGTCGCCGCCTTCCCGATGGACGATCCGCAATATCTGGTGTTTACGATTGCCGACGCTCCGCATCCGGAAAAGCCAGGGATGACCGACGTCGCCGCCAACAATGCGGGTGTCATGGCCGGCAATATCATCAGGCGGGCAGCCGCCATGCTTGGCGTGAAGCCAGATTTCAGCCATGAAAATGGTGCAACGCTGGTTTCCTATCAGTGATTCTTGGGGCGCGCCGGCAACTGCGCGCTATTTTGTTGAGATAAACGGGGTTCGATGCACCTGAGAGATTTAGCCGGTATCCTGCCTGTCGAGGGAACAGCGTCCCGCGATGTGGAGGTAACCGGGATTTCATCGGATTCCCGTCAGGTAAAGCCGGGTGTCGTCTTTTTTGCGCTTGCCGGCAGCAAGGCGGACGGCGCTGCCTATGCCGCCGATGCGGCGAAGCGCGGCGCGGCGGCGATTGTTGTGGGCAAGACCAGCGCGGTTACGGGCCTGTCGGTCCCGGTTCTCAGCGTTGACGACCCCCGCCTGGCATTGGCGCTGAGCGCGGCAAGTTTCTTCGGCAAGCAGCCTGACACCATGGTCGCGGTGACCGGCACCGCCGGCAAGACTTCGGTCGCCGCCTTCACCAGGCAGATATGGGAGCAGGCCGGCTTTGCCGCCGCTTCGATCGGCACCACCGGCGTGGTGGCGCCAGGCCGCAACGACTATGGCTCGCTGACCACGCCCGATCCGGTGGCTTTGCACCAGTTGCTCAAGGAATTGGCTGAGGCCGGCGTCACCCATGCTTCGATGGAGGCTTCCAGCCACGGTCTCGACCAGCGCCGGCTGGACGGCGTCAAGCTTGCCGCCGGCGGCTTCACCAATCTTGGCCGCGACCATATGGACTATCATCCGACGGTCGAGGATTATCATCGCGCCAAATTGCGCCTGTTCGACACGCTGCTGCCGCAAGGCGCGCCGGCTGTCATCTTCGCCGACGATCCGTGGTCGGCGCCGACGATAAAGGCGGCGCAGGCCGCGGGGCTCAGTCTGCTGACGGTCGGCCGCCACGGCGATTTCCTGCGCCTGAAGCGGGTCGAGCACGAGCGCCACCGGCAGCGCGCCGAGGTTGAGGCCGACGGCGTGATCTACGAGATCGACCTGCCGCTGGCCGGTGATTTCCAGATCGCCAACGCCCTCGTTTCGGCGGGCCTGGCCATTTCCACTGGAACACCAGTCGCCAAGGCTTTGATGGCGTTGGAGAAACTCCAGGGGGCACCAGGCCGGCTCGACCTTGTCGGCGCGACCGTCAATGGCGCGCCGGTCTATGTCGATTATGCCCACAAGCCGGATGCGCTGGAAAATGTGCTGGCCGCGGTGCGCCCGTTCACCACCGGTCGCGTCATCGTCGTGTTTGGCTGCGGGGGCGACCGCGATAGGGGCAAGCGGCCGATCATGGGCGAGATCGCCACGCGGTTGGCCGATGTCGTCATCGTCACCGACGACAATCCACGTTCGGAAGTCCCCGAAACCATCCGAGCCGCCATCCTCGCGGCTGCGCCCGGCGCCATCGAAATCGGCGACCGCCGCAAGGCGATCCACGAAGCGGTCGCGATGCTCAAAGCCGGCGATACGCTGATCGTTGCCGGCAAGGGCCATGAAGAGGGCCAGACCATCGGCGCCGAGACATTTCCTTTCTCAGACCATGAGGAAGTCCGCTCGGCGCTGCGGGAGCGGGCCGCATGAGCGTGCTCTGGACTGCCGATGCGCTGGTCGACGCCATGGGTGGACGGCCGCTCGGACCGATGCCGGAGGGCATTTCGGGGATATCGATCGACAGCCGCAGCCTGCAGCCGGGCGATGCTTTCTTCGCCATCAAGGGCGAGGCGATGGATGGCCATGATTTCGCGACCGCGGCGATCAAGGCCGGCGCCGGCGTGCTGGTTGTCGCCGAAGGCAAATTGCCGTCGCTCGGGCGTCTGACGGCGCCGATGATCGTGGTGCCGGACGTGCTGGCGGCGCTGGAAAAGCTTGGCGCCGCCGCCCGCGCGCGCTCCAAGGCGAAAATCATCGCGGTGACCGGCTCGGCCGGCAAGACCACCACCAAGGAAGCGTTGCGCCATGTTCTGTCGGCCGTCGGCAAGGTGCACGCCTCGGCGCAGTCGTTCAACAATCACTGGGGTGTGCCGCTGACGCTGGCGCGCATGCCGGACGATTGCGACTACGCGGTGTTCGAGATCGGCATGAACCATCCCGGTGAGATCCGGCCGCTGGTCAAGATGGTCCGGCCGCATGTCGCCATCGTCACGCTGATCGCCGCCGCCCATCTCGGCTTCTTCAAAAATCTCGACGAGATCGCCAAGGCCAAGGCCGAGATTTTTGAAGGCATCGAGCCTGGCGGTGCTGCATTGTTGAACCGTGACGATTCACGCTGGAAGCTGCTCGACAAGATGGCGCGCGCCGCCGGCATAGAACATGTCTTCAGCTTCGGCGAAAACGTCCGCTCGACCTACAAGCTGACCAAATGCGAGCTGCATGCCGACCATTCCGTCATCACCGCCAGGATCGGCGGGCAAGAGGTGACGGCCCGCATCGGCGCGCCCGGCCGCCACATGGTGCAGAATGTGCTCGCTGTCCTCGGTGCGATACATCTCATTGAGGCTGATATCGGCAAAGTGGCGGAGGCGCTGGCGGATCTCTCTGCCGAGCGCGGCCGCGGCAAGCGCCATGTGCTGCGCCACCCCAAGGGACCGATCACCCTGATCGACGAGAGCTACAACGCCAATCCGGCATCGATGAGTGCGGCCATGGCGCTGCTCAATGCGACGCCTGTCACGGGCGAGGGCCGCCGTATCGCCGTGCTCGGCGACATGCTCGAGCTCGGCGACCATTCGGCCAAGCTCCATGCCGCCCTGGCCGAACTGATCGTCGGCACCGGGACAAATACAGCTTTTCTCGGTGGCCCGGAAATGCGGGCGCTGGCCGATATCCTGCCCGCCGAAATCACGACGGAATACCGCGCCGGCGCCGAGGAGTTGAAGCCGCTGCTGTTGTCGGCGCTGAGGGCCGGCGACGTGGTGATGATCAAATCGTCGAAAGGCATCGGCTTTTCAAAACTGGTCGAGGCCTTGCTGGGCAAATATCCGGCGGAAGCCGCAGGCACGAAACAGAACTAGTCCCGGGGACGGAATCGAATGTTTACATTGCTCGTCGATTTTGCGGACAAGGTCTCGGTCTTCAATGTCTTCCGCTACATCACCTTCCGCACCGGCGGCGCGCTGATCACCTCGGCGCTGATCGTCTTCATCTTCGGGCCGACCATCATCAATTCGCTCAGGCTCAGGCAAGGCAAGGGCCAGCCGATCCGCGCCGACGGGCCGCAGACGCATTTCAAGAAAGCCGGCACGCCGACCATGGGCGGACTGATGATCCTCTGCGGCATCGTCGGCTCGTCGCTCCTATGGGCGAACCTTTCCTCGATCTATGTCTGGGTGGTGCTGCTAGTGACGCTGGGCTTCGGCTCGATCGGCTTTTACGACGACTATCTCAAGGTGACGAAGCAGTCGCATCTCGGCTTTTCCGGCAAGGCGCGGCTGGCGCTGGAATTCGTCATCGCCGGCATTGCCGCCTGGGTGATCATGCATAATGGCCAGGCGCCGTTCTCGTCGTCGCTGACTTTCCCCTTCGCCAAGGAATTCATCATCAATCTCGGCTGGTTCTTCGTGCCGTTCTCCTGCTTCGTTATCGTCGGCGCCGGCAATGCGGTGAATTTGACCGACGGCCTCGACGGACTTGCGATCGTGCCGATCATGATTGCCGCGGCATCCTTCGGCGTCATCGCCTACCTCTCGGGCAATGCAGTCTTCGCCGAATATCTGCAGATACATTTCGTGCCCGGCACCGGCGAGCTGGCTGTCGTGCTCGGCGCCGTCATCGGCGCCGGTCTCGGCTTCCTCTGGTTCAATGCGCCGCCGGCGGCGATCTTCATGGGCGACACCGGTTCGCTGGCCATGGGTGGCCTGATCGGCACCGTCGCGGTCGCCACCAAGCACGAGATCGTGCTGGTCATCGTCGGGGGCCTGTTCGTGGTCGAAATCCTGTCGGTCATCATCCAGGTCGGCTACTTCAAGATGACCGGCAAGCGCGTCTTCCTGATGGCGCCGATCCACCATCATTTCGAAAAACTAGGCTGGACCGAAAGCCAGGTGGTGATCCGCTTCTGGATCATCGCAGTCATCCTGGCGCTGGTCGGCCTGTCCACCCTCAAGCTGAGATAGGAGGCCGCTTGATCCCCGCCGCATCCTTTTCGGGCAAACGTGTTTCGCTCTTCGGGCTCGGCGGCTCGGGGATCGCCACGGCGCGCGCGCTGATCGAGGGCGGGGCCGACGTGCTGGCCTGGGACGACAATCCAGACAGCGTCGCCAAGGCAGCTGGACAGGGCATTGCGACCGCCGATCTGCGCGGCGCCGACTGGGCGAAATTCTCGGCTTTCGTGCTGTCGCCCGGCGTGCCGCTGACGCATCCCAAGCCGCACTGGACGGTAGAGCTGGCGCGTGGCGCCGGCGTCGAGGTGATCGGCGACATCGAACTGTTCTGCCGCGAGCGGATCTCGCGCGCGCCGACTGCACCGTTCATCGCCATCACCGGCACCAACGGCAAGTCGACGACCACGGCGCTGACCGCGCATATCCTGAAATCGGCAGGGCGCGACACGCAGATGGGCGGCAATATCGGCCGCGCCATCATGACGCTCGATCCGCCGCAGCCCGAGCGCCACTATGTCGTCGAATGCTCCTCCTACCAGATCGATCTCGCGCCCTCGATCAATCCGACGGCCGGCATCCTGCTCAATCTGACGCCGGATCATCTCGACCGTCACGGCACCATGCAGCACTACGCCTCGATCAAGGAGCGGCTGGTCGCCGGCAGCGAGACGGCGATCGTCGGCGTCGACGATAGCTGGTGCACGCAGATCGCCGACCGGCTGGAGCGGGCGGGCAGGCAGGTGATCCGCATCTCCAAGCGGCTGCCGCTGACCGATGGCTATTTCGCCGACGGCTCCAATCTGATGGAAGCCGTACATGGCCGCTACAGCCGCGTCGCTTTCCTCGAAGGCATCGGCTCGCTGCGCGGCCAGCACAATGCGCAGAACGCGCTGGCCGCGGTCGCTGCCTGTTTGAAGGTCGGGCTGGACCTTGGCGAGATACAGGCGGGGCTCGAGAGCTTTCCAGGTCTGGCGCATCGCATGGAGCAGGTCGGCCGCAAGGACCACGTGCTGTTCGTCAACGATTCCAAGGCGACCAACGCCGATGCGGCAGCACCGGCGCTGTCGAGCTTCCCGCGCATCTACTGGATCGCCGGCGGACTGCCCAAGGAAGGTGGCATCGAGCCGCTGCGCGGGTTCTTCCCCCGCCTCGCCAAGGCCTATCTCATTGGCGAGGCAGCGCCCGCCTTTTCGGCGACGCTCGGTGAAGCCGTGCCTTACGAGATCTCGGGCACGCTGGCCGCTGCGGTCGACCATGCCGCGAACGACGCGGCCAAGGATGACAGCGGGGAGGTGGTGGTGCTGCTGTCGCCTGCCTGCGCCAGTTTCGACCAGTTCAAGAATTTCGAAGTTCGCGGCGAAGCCTTCAGGCAAGCTGCGAATGCTATCGAGGGTGTGAAACCCATCGGAGGGGCACGATAATGCAGAGCCGTCTCGACAAAAGCCCGGTTGCAACCTGGTGGTGGACGATCGATCGCTGGTTCCTGGCGGCGTTCCTGTCGCTGATGGGCCTCGGCATCGTGCTGTCCTTCGCGGCAAGCCCGGCGGTGGCCGAACGCATTGGCCTCGACAGTTTCCACTTCGCCACCAGGCAGATCATCTTCACCGTGCCAGCACTCGGCGTGATGCTGGCCGTGTCTTTCCTCGAATCCAGACAAATTCGGCGCATGGCGCTGGTCATCCTGTGCATCATGCTGGTGCTGATGGTGGCCGTGCTCTACATCGGCGTCGAAGTGAAGGGCGCGCGGCGCTGGGTGTCGTTTGTCGGCATGTCGATCCAGCCGTCGGAATTCCTGAAACCTGCCTTCGTCATCGTCTGCGCCTGGCTGTTCGCCGAACACAAGCGCCAGCCCGACATTCCCGGCAATCTGTTCGCGCTGCTGCTCCTGATCCTGGTCATCTCACTTTTGGTGGCGCAACCCGATCTCGGCCAGACCATGCTGGTGACCGGCACCTGGGGCGTCATGTTCTTCATGGCCGGGCTGCCATGGCTGTGGATCATCGCGCTTGGCGCTACCGGCGCCACCGGCCTGTTTGCCGCCTATACGGTGTTCCCGCACGTCGCCGCCCGCATCGACAAATTTCTGACCGGCGAAGGCGACACGTTCCAGGTCGACATGGGTCGCGAGGCGCTGATCAACGGCCACTGGTTCGGCGTCGGGCCGGGCGAGGGCACGGTCAAGCGCGTGATCCCCGATGCTCATGCCGACTTCGTGTTTTCAGTCGCGGGCGAAGAGTTCGGCCTGATCATGTGCTTCTTCATCATGTCGATCTTCGCCTTCATCGTGCTGCGCGGCCTGAGCACCGCATTGAAGGAACATGACGATTTCACCCGCTATGCCGTCGGCGGCCTGGTCACGGTGTTCGGCCTGCAGTCGGTCATCAACATGTGCGTCAATCTGCAGCTGATGCCGGCCAAGGGCATGACCCTGCCATTCATCTCCTATGGCGGCTCCTCGCAGATCGCCATTGCCATCTCGATGGGCATGGTACTGGCGCTGACGCGCAAGCGACCGGAAAAGCGCAAGCAGATGGGCTTTGCCCTGTCGCAGCGCGCCTTGCCGGCGGAGTGATATGGCGAGGGGTGTCATTCTTCTCGCGGCGGGCGGAACCGGTGGACATCTGTTTCCGGCCGAGGCGCTGGCGCATGAGCTGATCGAGCGCGGCTGGAGCGTGCATCTGGCGACGGACGACCGCGCGGAACGGTTTGCCGGGCATTTCCCGGCCGCCGCCATCCATCCGATCCAGTCGGCGACGATGGGCTCGAAAAACCCTGTCGCCCTGCTTGGCGCGTTCTGGAAGATCTGGCGCGGCGTGCGGCAGGCTTCCGCCGTCATCGCCAGGATCAAGCCTGACGCGGTTGTCGGCTTCGGCGGCTATCCGACCTTGCCGCCGCTTTATGCCGCGACACGACGGAAGGTGCCGACGCTGATCCACGAGCAGAACGCGGTGATGGGCCGGGCCAACCGGGCGCTGTCCGGCCGTGTCGACGCCATTGCCGGTGGCTTCCTGCCCGAAGATGAAAGTGCTGCTGGCGCCAAGACGGTCATAACAGGCAATCCGGTCAGGCCGCCGATCCTGGAGGCCGCAAAGACGCCGTACACGCCATCCGCCGGGGAAGAGCCGTTTCGGCTCCTGGTGTTCGGCGGCAGTCAGGGCGCGCAGTTCTTTTCCGATGCCATGCCGGCGGCCATCGCACTGCTTTCCGATGCGCAACGCAAGCGGCTGGTGATCACCCAGCAGGCCCGCGCCGACGACGTGGCGCGGGTGAAAGCCGGCTATGCGGCCCTTGGCGTCCATGTCGAGGTCTCGCCCTTCTTCACCGATATGGCGCAGCGCATTGCGGCGGCGCATCTGGTGATTTCGCGCTCCGGCGCCTCGACGGTCTCGGAAATCGCCGTCATCGGCCGGCCGGCGCTGCTGGTGCCTTATCCTTATGCGCTGGACCACGACCAGGCAGCGAACGCGGCCGCCCTTGCGGCGGCCGGTGGCGGTGAAGTGCATCCGCAATCGTCGCTGTCGCCGGAGCGCATCGCGGCGCTTGTTGGCGGGCTGATGGACAATCCCGAGCGGCTGGCGGCCATGGCTGCCGGCGCAAAGTCTGCCGGCAGGCCGAACGCGGCACGGTTGCTCGCCGATCTCACAGAGGCTATTGCGTCCAGAAAAACCGTATCGGACTTCAGGAAAGGGACGCATTGATGAAGATGCCGCAGACCATCGGCCTTGTGCATTTCATCGGCATTGGCGGCATCGGCATGAGCGGCATCGCCGAGGTGCTGCACAATCTCGGCTACAAGGTGCAGGGCTCCGACCAGGCCGACAGCGCCAATGTGCAGCGTTTGCGGGACAAGGGCATCGAATGCTTCGTCGGTCACAAGGCCGACAATATCGGCGCCGCCGAAGTGGTGGTGGTGTCGACGGCGATCAAGAAGACCAATCCGGAGCTGAAGGCCGCGCGCGAAAAGCTGCTGCCGATCGTGCGACGCGCCGAGATGCTGGCCGAACTGATGCGCTTCCGCCAGGCCGTCGCCATCGGCGGCACGCATGGCAAGACGACGACAACCTCGATGGTGGCGACGCTGCTCGACGCCGGCGGGCTCGACCCGACCGTGATCAACGGCGGCATCATCAACGCCTACGGCACCAATGCCCGCATGGGCGATGGCGAATGGATGGTGGTCGAAGCCGATGAGAGCGACGGCACCTTCCTCAAGCTGCCGGCCGAAATCGCCGTCGTCACCAATATCGATCCCGAGCATCTCGATCACTATGGCAGCTTCGACAAGGTACGCGAGGCGTTTCGCCAGTTCGTCGAGAACGTGCCGTTCTACGGCTTTGGCGTGATGTGCACCGACCATCCGGAAGTGCAGGCGCTGGTCAGCCGCATCGAGGACCGCCGCGTCATCACCTATGGCGAGAACGCGCAGGCCGATGTGCGCTTCACCAACCATCGCATGGCGGGCGCCGCCAGCGAGTTCGACGTGGTGATCCGCGACCGCAAGAGCGGCGGCCAGACGACCATATCGGACCTGCGCCTGCCGATGCCCGGCCGCCACAACGTCTCCAACGCCACCGCTGCGATTGCGGTCGCGCATGAGCTCGGCCTGTCGGCCGAGGCGATCAAGAAGGGCCTGTCGTCCTTTGCCGGCGTCAAGCGGCGCTTCACCCACACCGGCTCGTGGAACGGCGTCGAGATCTTCGACGATTACGGCCATCACCCGGTCGAGATCACGGCGGTGCTTAAGGCGGCACGGAGCGCCACCAAGGGCCGTGTCATCGCCATCGCGCAACCGCATCGCTTCACCCGGCTGCACGATCTGTTCGACGAATTCTCGGTCTGCTTCAACGATGCCGACACGGTGATGCTGGCGCCGGTCTATGCGGCGGGCGAGGAGCCGATCGATGGCGTGACCTCTGAGGCGCTGGTGTCGCGCATCCGCTCCGGCGGCCATCGCGATGCGCGCTATATCGAGGGTCCGGCTGCCATCGCCCCCATCCTTCACGAGTTGGCCAAGCCCGGCGACTTCGTCATCTTCCTCGGCGCCGGCAACATCACCCAATGGGCCTATGCGCTGCCCAAAGAACTCGGCGGTGCGGTCTCATGATGCGCGGCCAGGACCTGCTCGACAAACTGGGCGACCGGCTTACCGGCTTGCGCGGCCGGCTGACACCGAACGCCGAGATGGACAAGATCACCTGGTTCCGCGCCGGAGGCCTGGCCGAGGCACTGTTTCAGCCGGCCGACGAGGAAGACCTTGCGGCCTTCCTGCGCGCCGTGCCGGAAGAGATCCCGCTGACCGTCGTCGGTGTCGGCTCGAACCTGTTGGTGCGCGACGGCGGCATTCCGGGTTTCGTCGTCAGGCTTTCGGCGAAGGGCTTTGGCGAGGCCGAGGCGGTTTCGCCGACCGGCATCAAGGCGGGAGCGGCGACGCCCGACAAACGCGTTGCTGCCGTCGCCTATGAGGCCGGCATTGGCGGCTTTCATTTCTATCACGGCATTCCCGGCGCCATTGGCGGCGCGCTCAGGATGAATGCCGGCGCCAATGGCGTCGAGACGCGCGAGCGCGTCGTCGAGGTGCGGGCGCTCGACCGCAAGGGCAATCTCCACACGCTCAGCAATGAAAACATGGGTTACGCCTATCGCCATTCGGCAGCGCCGGCCGGGCTGATCTTCACCTCGGCCATTTTCGAAGGTGTTCCCGAAGACAAGGCGGCGATCAAGGCGGCGATGGACGCCGTCCAGACGCATCGCGAGACGGTGCAGCCGATCCGCGAGAAGACCGGCGGCTCGACCTTCAAGAATCCCGAAGGCACTTCGGCCTGGAAAGAGATCGACAAGGCCGGCTGCCGTGGACTGATGATCGGCGGCGCGCAGATGTCGCCGATGCACTGCAACTTCATGATCAACACCGGAACCGCGACCGGCTACGACCTCGAATATCTCGGCGAGACGGTGCGCGCCCGCGTGCTTGAAAATTCGGGTATCCGGCTGCAGTGGGAAATCAAGCGCCTCGGCAATTTCCGCCCCGGCCATGCCGTGCAGGAATTCCTCGGGCAACTGCTTTAAGGCGCATTGATATTCAGGTGAGGCCGGCCTGCAAACGATGGCCTTCTGCGCTTCCGGTGCTCACGGACCCAATGTCCGCTCCGCTCCGGTTCTCGAACGCCACCATTTTCGGCTCGGCCTGACCTGAATCTCAACGCACCTTGGTGCGTTAGCGCGTGCTGAAGTTCATGTGATGCATGAACTTCGAACGGTCTGAAATACCCGCCGGACCGTTGCTGCAAAGACTCACAATCCGCTTTTTCTAGCTGTTTTTACGGAAAGTGAATCTGTCGGAATCATAAGCACTTGCCAGCGAATCAACTCTCTGATTCTCTGCCCTAAAGCGTTTCCTGATTTGAGTCGTTCGGCGCGTCGATCGCGTTTTCCGTCGGGGGGGCAACCTGCCGGGAGACTCGGACTCAATCTGGTCGCTGAATGCGTGGTTGCGGGCCCGCCGTGAGAGGGGATGACGGGATATGAAGAACAAGCATGTGGCTGTCCTCCTGGGCGGATTCTCGTCCGAGCGGCCCGTGTCTCTGTCTTCGGGGAAGGCGTGTGCCGATGCGCTTGAGAATGAAGGCTACCAGGTTACCCGCGTCGATGTCGCGCGCGATGTCGGCGCCGTGCTCGCGGAGCTCAAGCCGGATGTTGTCTTCAACGCACTGCACGGCCCGTTCGGCGAGGACGGCACCATCCAGGGCATCCTCGAATACCTGGCCATTCCCTACACTCATTCGGGCGTGCTCGCCTCGGCGCTCGCCATGAACAAGGAGCAGGCCAAGAAGGTGGCCAAGGCTGCCGGTATTGCGGTGGCGGAATCGAAGGTTGCCAGCCGCTTTGCCATCCAGAACAAGCATCCGATGAAGCCGCCCTATGTGGTGAAGCCGGTCAATGAAGGCTCGAGCTTCGGCGTCGTCATCGTCCATGAAGGCCAGTCGCATCCGCCGCAGGTCATCGGTTCGTCCGAATGGAAATATGGCGAGACCGTCATGGTCGAGCGCTACATCCATGGGCGGGAGCTGACCTGCGCCGTCATGGGCGACGTGGCGCTTGGTGTCTGCGAGATCATTCCGACCGGCCATTCCTTCTACGACTACGATTCAAAATACGTCGCCGGCGGATCAAAACACGAAATCCCTGCTAAAATTTCACCGAATATTTACCAAAAAATACAGACACTGGCGCTAAAGGCACATCTGGCTATCGGCTGTCGGGGCGTTTCCCGGTCGGACTTCCGCTATGACGATCGTCACTCCGAAAACGGCGAAATTGTCTGGCTCGAGATCAACACTCAGCCTGGCATGACGCCGACGTCTTTGGTGCCTGAAATCGCCGCCCAAGCGGGGCATCCGTTCGGCGATCTGTTGAGTTGGATGGTGGAGGACGCTTCGTGTCTGCGTTGAAATGGGGACAGGACAAGGGCAGGGGCGGCGCCGGGCCGGCGCTGTTCGGCATGCCGTTGTCGTTCGACCATTTCGTACTGCCGCGCGTGCTGCGCAGGCCGGTGCGCGTGCTGGCGCGCCTGGGTGGCGGCGACTTCGTCGCGCCGCGTTTTTCCGCGGCCATCCTGTCCCTTTCGCTCATTGCATCAAGCAGCCTCTATGGCGCCATTCTCGGCGGCCATGCCGACGACATCGTCCAGAGCATCACCGCCCGCACCGGCTTTGCCGTCGACCAGATCAAGGTGGTGGGCAATCGCCAGACCTCGGAGATCGACATACTGGACCGGCTTGAACTCGATGGCTGGACGTCGCTGATCGGCTTCGATGCCGAGGCCGCGCGGGAGCGGATCGACACATTGCCCTGGGTCGAAGTGGCGGCCGTGCGCAAGGTCTATCCGCATACGCTGGAAGTGCGCGTCGAGGAGCGTGAGCCCTTCGCGCTCTGGCAGCAGGGTTCGGAGCTTTCCGTCATCGAGCGGTCCGGCGCGGTGATCGCGCCGTTCTCGGGCGGCAAGCAGGCCTTGCTGCCGCTGATCATCGGCACCGGTGCGCCGGCCAAGGCTCCCGACTTCGTGGCCAAGATCAAGAAATTTCCCGAGCTCGCCGCGCGGGTCAAGGGCTACATCCGCATCGGCGAGCGGCGCTGGGACCTCAAGCTGGAAAATGGCATCACGGTCAAGCTGCCCGAGGATGGCGAGGATCAGGCGATTGCCGATCTGGTCCGCATGGATCATGACAACGGTCTTCTGACGCGAGATATCGCTGCCGTCGACATGCGCATCTCCGATCGCCTGGTCGTGCAGCTGACGCCGGAAGCAGCGACGCAGCGCCAGGCCGCGCTCAACGAAAAGCCGCAGAACCTGAAGCGCAAGCCGGAGACGAAGATATGAGCTGGCTTGGCGGCAACAGCGATGCCTCTTCGCGCCGCTCCGGCACGCTGACCGTGCTGGATGTAGGCTCGAGCAAAGTTTGCTGCGTGGTGGCGAAGCTGAAGCCGCGCGAGGACGGCAAGCTGTTGCGTGGCCGCTCGCATCGGATCCAGGTGATCGGCATCGGCCATCAGAAGTCGCAGGGCGTGAAGTCGGGCGTGGTCGTCGACCTCGACCGCGCCGAACACGCCATTCGCCTGTCCGTCGACGCCGCCGAGCGCATGGCGGGACTGACCGTGGACTCGTTGATCGTGAACATGACGGCCGGCCGGCTGAAGAGCGAAACGTACTCGGCCACCATCAATCTCGGTGGCCATCAGGCCGACGAAGCCGATATCAAGCGCGTCCTTGCTGCAGGCGCCAAGCAGGCACTCAAGGCCGAGCGCGACGTGATCCATTCGCTGCCGGTCGGCTTTTCGCTGGACGCCGAACGCGGCGTGCGCGATCCGCGCGGCATGGTCGGCGATCAGCTCGGCGTCGACATGCATGTGCTGACGGGTGATGCAGCACCGCTGCGCAATCTGGAACTCTGCATCAACCGCTCGCATCTTTCGGTCGAGCGCATGGTGGCGACGCCCTATGCCAGCGGGCTTGCGGCGCTGGTCGACGACGAACTCGAAATGGGTGCAGCCTGCATCGACATGGGCGGCGGCACGACGACGATCTCGGTGTTTTCGGAAGGCAAGTTCGTCCATGGCGACGCCATCGCCATCGGCGGCAACCATGTGACGCTGGATATGGCCAAGGGCCTGTCGACGTCGCTCGACGCCGCCGAACGGCTGAAGGTGATGCATGGCTCGGCGCTGCCCGGCAGTGCCGACGATCGCGACCTGGTTTCGATCCAGCCGATCGGCGAGGAAGGCGAGATGCCGCTGCAGATCCCGCGCTCGGTGATGACGCGCATCATCCGCGCCCGCATCGATGAGACGCTGGAACTCCTTCGCGACCGGCTGAACAAGTCCGGCTACGGCAATGCCGTGGGAAAACGCGTCGTGCTGACCGGCGGCGCCAGCCAGCTCGCCGGCCTGCCGGAAGCGGCGCGCCGGATTCTCGGACGCAATGTGCGCATCGGTCGCCCGCTCGGCGTGGCGGGCCTGCCGGAAGCCGCCAAGGGGCCGGCTTTCTCGACGGCGGTCGGACTGCTGATCTATCCGCAGATGGCGAGTTTCGAGAGCCATCCGGCGAAAGGAATTTCCGGTCTCAGGATGACCGGAACGGGCGGAAAACTGCATCGCATGAGTCAGTGGTTGAGAGACAGTTTCTAATTGACGGGGACAGCCCCATAGGCGGCCGCGGCGGCGAAGCGGCGGGAAAGGCAAAGGACGGAGACAATGACCATCAATCTGCAAAAGCCGGATATCACCGAGCTCAAGCCGCGGATCACCGTGTTCGGTGTCGGCGGCGGTGGCGGCAATGCCGTCAACAACATGATCACCGCCGGCTTGCGCGGCGTCGAGTTCGTGGTGGCCAACACCGACGCGCAGGCGCTGACCATGTCGAAGGCCGAGCGGCTGATCCAGCTCGGCGCGCACGTCACCGAGGGCCTAGGCGCCGGATCGCAGCCGGAAGTCGGCCGCGCGGCGGCTGAGGAGTGCATCGATGAGATCATCGATCACCTCTCCAACACCCATATGTGCTTCGTCACCGCCGGCATGGGCGGCGGCACCGGCACCGGTGCTGCTCCGGTCGTTGCCCGCGCGGCGCGCGAAAAGGGCATCCTCACCGTCGGCGTCGTCACCAAGCCGTTCCATTTCGAAGGCCAGCGCCGCATGAAGACGGCCGACATGGGCATCGAGGAACTGCAGAAATGCGTCGACACCCTGATCGTCATCCCCAACCAGAACCTGTTCCGGCTGGCCAATGACAAGACCACCTTCGCCGACGCCTTCGCCATGGCCGACCAGGTGCTCTATTCCGGAGTTGCCTGCATCACCGATCTGATGGTCAAGGAAGGCCTGATCAATCTCGACTTTGCCGACGTTCGCTCGGTGATGCGCGAGATGGGCAAGGCGATGATGGGCACCGGCGAGGCTTCGGGCGAGGGCCGCGCGATGGCCGCCGCCGAGGCAGCGATCGCCAACCCGCTGCTCGACGAGACCTCGATGAGGGGCGCCAAGGGCCTGCTGATCTCGATCACCGGCGGCCGCGACCTGACCCTGTTCGAAGTTGACGAAGCCGCGACCCGCATCCGCGAAGAGGTCGACCAGGACGCCAACATCATCCTCGGCGCCACCTTCGACGAGGAGCTCGAAGGCGTCATCCGCGTCTCGGTTGTCGCGACCGGCATCGACAAGTCGGCGGCCGAAATCGCCGCGGTGCCGATCTCGATCCGCGCCGTGCCGCCGCAGCAGAAGCCTGTCAGCCGTCCGGCTCCTGCGGCGGAAAGCCGGCCAGCGCCGGTCCAGCAGACCTATGAGACACGCGCGGCCGATCCGGTCGCCGAGGCGATCCAGCTTGCCGAAGCCAATGCGGCGGCAATGGCTCGTCCGGCGCCGATGGCCCAGGCGGAAGACTTCCGCCCGCAGAGCAAGATCTTCCAGGCCCCGCCTGCCCAGCACCCTGTCGTGCAGCAGGTGATGCAGCCGGCGCCGCTGAGGGAAATGCCGCAGCCGGTGGCTGCCGCACCGCAGCGCATGCCCCGGGTGGAAGATTTTCCGCCGGTGGTGAAGGCCGAGGTGGAAGCCAAGGCCCGTCCGGCCGACCATGAAAACAGCGGGCCGATGGGGCTGCTCAAGCGGCTGACCAACGGGCTGACGCGCCGCGAGGAAGAGCCAGCCCGGCTGCAGCCGGCACAGCCGCGCGAACCGAAACTGCGCCAGGCAGCGCCGGAAATGCGCCGCCTTGCCAGCCAGGATCCGCAGCTCTACGCGCCGCGCCGCGGCCAGCTCGACGATCAGGGCAGGTTGACGCCACAGACCAGGTCCGCCCAGGAAGACGACCAGCTGGAGATCCCGGCTTTCCTGCGCCGCCAGGCCAACTGAGCCGTTAACGGTATGTAACACTTGTTAACAGGCAGACGAGAGATCGTTTGCCTGTTAACACTTAAAGTGGTTTGATAACAATGCGTTACGATACGACGCTCACAGCAGGACGCGGTTACACAGAGTAAGAAACCGTGATTTGGAGTCTCCCTGACGGGCCACTATCTTTGCCGCAGCACTTTCGGTGTGCTGGGATTCGGGGAGTTGGCCCTGCCTGCCGATAATCAAGAGCCGCGCCCTTTGGGGCTATAAAGCGGACACGGGCGTTATGGGCTATGGGGTTTGTCTTGCAAGACTACCAGACGACACTTCGATCGCGTGCAACGCTGACAGGTACCGGCGTTCATAGCGGCAAACCGGTCACGGTCAATTTCCTTCCCGCGGACGCCGACACCGGCGTCATCTTCCACCTTTCGAACGGAAGCGAGAGCCGCGAGTTCCGTGCGCTGGTTGCCGAAGTCGGCGCAACCGACCTCTGCACCATGCTCGGCGATCCGGCAGGCGAACATATCGCCACCGTCGAACATCTGATGGCGACGCTCTTCGGGCTCGGCATTGACAACATCGTCATCGAGATCGACGGCCACGAGGTTCCGATCCTCGACGGCAGCGCGGTGGCGTTCGTCGAAGCCATCGACCAGGCCGGCATCGAGACGCTGGCGGTCAAGCGGCGCTACATCAGGGTGGTCAAGCCGGTCCGGATCGAGAACGGCGCGTCCTGGGCCGAGTTCAGGCCCTATAGCGGCACGCGCTTCGAGGTCGAGATCGATTTCGAAAGCCCGGCAATCGGCCGTCAGCTGTTCGCCTCCGACATCAACCCCGACGTCTTCCGCCAGGACATTGCGCGCGCCCGCACCTTCGGTTTCATGAAGGATGTCGAGCGGCTGTGGGCGGCCGGCTATGCGCTGGGCTCGTCGCTGGAGAACTCTCTGGTGATCGGCGACGATAACCGGGTGATCAACATGGGCGGCCTGCGCTATCCGAATGAATTCGCCCGCCACAAGACGATGGATGCGATGGGCGATCTGGCGCTGGCCGGCGCCCGCTTCATTGGCTGCTTCCGTTCCTATCGCGGCGGCCACCGGATGAACGCCGCGGCCTTGCGGCGCCTGCTGTCCGACCGTTCGGCCTTCGAGGTCGTCGAGACCACGCGCCGCGAGCGCGGCCGCACCGCCGAGATGAGCGCCGTCACCGGGCCTGTCTTTGCGCCCTGGGTAATCTGATTCTTAACGGTTTTCTGGCTTTCTTGGCGCCGGTTGGTGTTGCATGGATGCATCACTGGCCAGTGAAAGCGCTTGCATTTCGGGGCAACGCCAGGCCGCCACAAAAATGTGCGATTGGCTAGACATAGCGTTGCTGGGCAAGGCAGTTATGGTTTATGGCTGCTGCCGTCTATTTGGTGCATGTCGCTCAAAAGTGGGGATCAGTTTTGGGGGAACGCCATGCGAAAGGCATTGAAATAACGCCGAAAGGGCGCAATCCAATCATGTTCTTCAAGCGAGTTGGTCAATCGAAAGCGCCGTATCGGGCTGTTTTCCTGGCGCTTTCGGTGGTTGTGCCATCGCTGTTCCTCTCGGCCTGCATGTCGTCGGAGAAAGACGTCGATCTGTCGACCTATGTCGACCAGACCGAACCGGCGGACGTCCTTTACAATCAAGGCCTTGCCAATCTGAACGCCGGCCGCCTGGATGAGGCGAGCAAGAAGTTCGACGCCGTCGACCGCCAGCACCCCTATTCGGAATTCGCCCGCAAATCGATGGTGATGGGTGCCTTTGCCGACTACCGCGCCGGCCACTATGACGAGGCGATCGGCTCGGCCAAGCGCTATCTCACGCTCTATCCGTCGACCGACGACGCCGCCTATGCGCAGTATATTATTGGCCTGAGCTACTACCGCCAGATCAAGGACGTGACCCAGGATCAGAAGGAAGCGCGCCAGACCGTGCAGACGATGCAGGATCTGGTGACGCGCTGGCCGACCTCGGAATATGTCGACGACGCCAAGGAAAAGATCCGCTTCGCCAACGACCAGCTCGCCGGCAAGGAGATGCAGATCGGCCGCTACTATCTCGAACGGCGCGAATACATCGCCGCCGTCAAGCGCTTCCGCAACGTGGTCGAGAACTATTCCAACACCCGCCACGTCGAAGAGGCGCTGGCGCGTCTGACGGAAAGCTATTACGCGATGGGTCTGACCTCGGAAGCGCAGACAGCTGCCGCCGTGCTCGGCACCAACTATCCCGACAGCCAGTGGTACAAGGATTCCTACAAGCTCTTGCAGAGCAACGGGCTCGAGCCGCGCGAGAATGCCGGATCGTGGATATCCAAGGCCGGCAAGCTGATCACCGGCGCCTGAAGCCTCTACAGAAGGGCAGACCGCGCTTTTCGGATTGATCCGACGCTCAAACAAAAAGATAGTGCGGCGCTGCGACTCCACCGGTCGCATGCCGCATTGAGGCGCGTCGCGCCTTAAGTCTTTTGTCTTGTGCATGCCGTTGTCCCAAAGCGATCCGCTTTGGGACGACATGCGATAGGTTCGGGTTCTGATGCTTTCCAGACTGTCGATCCGCGATATCGTCCTGATCGAGAAGCTGGATATCGACTTCCAGCCCGGCCTTTCCGTGCTGACCGGCGAAACCGGCGCCGGCAAATCCATCCTGCTCGACGCGCTGTCGCTGGCGCTTGGCGCGCGCGGCGACGCCTCGCTGGTGCGCCACGGCGCGGCGCAGGGCCAGGTCATTGCCGTGTTCGACGTGCCGCGCAACCATCCGGTGCGCGCGCTGCTTGCCGAAAACGCCATCGAGGACGACGGCGACATCATCCTGCGCCGGCTGCAGACGGCGGATGGCCGCACCCGTGTCTTCGTCAACGACCAGCCATCCAGCGTCACCCTGATGCGCGACATCGGCCACGCACTGGTCGAAATCCATGGCCAGCACGATGAGCGCGCTCTGGTCGATCCGGGCGCACATCGCGAATTGCTGGACAGTTTTGGCGGTCATCTCGGTGCTGCCCGCGCGACGGGCGAGGCATGGCGCTACTGGCGCGGCTGCGAACAGGACTTCGCCAGGCACCGCGCCAAGGTCGAGGCGGCGGCGCGCGAGGCCGATTATCTCAGGGCGTCCGTCGCCGAACTGGCCAAGCTCGATCCGCAGCCCGGCGAAGAGACGCAGCTGGCGGAACTGCGCGCCACGATGATGCGGGCGGAAAAGATCGCTTCGGAAATACATGACGCGCAGGATGTGCTGTCTGGCCCTTCCTCGCCGCTGCCGCAGCTCGCCAGCCTGCTCAGGCGGCTGCAGCGCAAGGCGAGCGAAGCGCCGGGTCTGCTCGAGGATGTGGTGAAGTCGCTGGACGAAGCGATGCTGTCGCTCGATGCTGCGCAGTCCGGTGTCGAGGCGGCTTTGCGCGCCGCCGAATATGATCCGCAGCGGCTGGAGAAGGCGGAGGAGCGGCTGTTTTCGCTACGCGCGGCGTCACGCAAGCACAGTGTGGCCGTCGACGATCTGGCGCAGCTGCGCGATACGATGTTGGCCGACCTTGCAGATCTCGATGCCGGCGAGGGGCGCCTTCATGTCCTGGAAAAGCAGGCTGCAGCCGCGCGCGAGGCCTATGACATTTCCGCCGCGCAACTGTCCTCGCTTCGCCATGCGGCGGCGGTCGGCCTGACCAAGGCAGTCATGGCCGAACTGCCGGCGCTCAAGCTCGAGCGGGCCGAGTTCATCGTTGAACTGGCCAGCGACGGCGAGAACCGCTTGGAAGAAGGCATCGACCAGGTCGAGTTCTGGGTGCGCACCAACCCCGGCACCAGGCCCGGCCCGATGATGAGAGTCGCATCCGGCGGCGAGCTGTCGCGCTTCCTTCTCGCGCTCAAGGTGGCGCTGGCGGACCGCGGCTCGGCGCCGACGCTGGTCTTCGACGAGATCGACACCGGGGTCGGTGGCGCCGTGGCCGATGCCATCGGCCAACGGTTAGCGAGGCTGTCGACGCGCGTGCAGGTGCTTTCGGTGACGCATGCGCCGCAGGTCGCGGCGCGCGCGGCAACGCATTTCCTGATCTCCAAATCCGGCGGCTCGGAAAAGGTCGCCACCGGCATTGCCGAGATGGACCGGGCGGCGCGCCAGGAAGAGATCGCACGCATGCTGGCCGGCGCCACCATCACCGACGAGGCGCGCGCCGCGGCCGAGCGGTTGCTGCGCGAAAATACCGCCGCTGCTTAGGCTGTCGCATGGCTTTGGGCAGAGTCAGGATATGGCTCCATCCCGCTGTTCGGGAATGATTTTTCCGAGATCCTGATTTATGGTGTCGCGCCACTGTCCAGGGACCGCTGCATGTCTGAAAAACCAGTCGAATCGTTGAACGAAAACGAGGCCGCGGATGAGCTCCAGCGGCTGGCCGAGGAGATCGCCGGCCATGACCTGCGCTACCATGCCGAGGACGCGCCGACGATCACCGACGCCGAATACGATGCGTTGCGGCGGCGCAACCTTGCCATTGAAGAGCGCTTTCCCGGTCTGGTGCGCGAGGATTCGCCTTCGCTGCGGGTTGGTGCTGCGCCGGCGGAAGGCTTTGCCAAGGTGCGCCATGCGGTGCCGATGCTCAGCCTCGCCAAGGCATACACCGACGAGGATGTCGCCGATTTCATTCACCGTGGCCGGCGCTTCTTCGATCGCGACAAGGATCTCGACATCGCATTTACGGCCGAGCCGAAGATCGACGGCCTGTCGGCGTCGCTGCGCTATGAACGCGGCGTGTTCGTGCAAGGCGCTACGCGCGGCGACGGCGCTGTCGGCGAAGACATCACCGCCAACCTCAGGACCATCGCCGACATCCCCGCCAAGCTGAAGGGCTCGGGCTGGCCCGAGACCATCGAGATCCGTGGCGAGGTCTACATGACCTATGCCGAATTCGAGGCGCTGAAGGTGCGTTCGGCCGCGGTTGGCGGCCAGGACTATGTCAACCCGCGCAACACGGCGGCGGGATCGCTGCGCCAGAAGGATGCGTCCGTCACCGCCAGCCGCAATCTCAAATTTTTCGCCTATGCGTGGGGCTACACCACGCAAGATCCTGCGCCGACGCAATTCGAGTCGGTGCAAAAATTCGCCGAGTGGGGATTCAAGGTCAGCCCGCTGATGGTGCGGGCGAAGTCTGTCGAGGAACTGATCGCGCAGTATCACAAGATCGAAGAACTGCGCTCGTCGCTCGGCTATGACATCGACGGCGTCGTCTACAAGGTCGACCAGCTGGAACTGCAGCGGCGCTGGGGGTTCGTCACCGGCGAGCCGCGCTGGGCGGTAGCGCACAAATTCCCGGCTGAGCAGGCGATGACGACGGTGCAAAAGATCGACATCCAGGTCGGCCGCACCGGCACGCTGGCGCCGGTGGCACGGCTGGCGCCGGTCACCGTCGGCGGCGTGGTGGTCGAAAACGTCACGCTGCACAATGAGGACTACATCAAGGGATTCGACAGCAATGGCCTGCCGATCCGAGACGGCATCGATGTGCGCATCGGTGACACGGTTGTCATACAACGGGCGGGCGACGTGATCCCGCAGATCGTCAGCGTCGTCATCGACAAGCGGCCAGGCAATGCCGTGGCTTACGAATTCCCGCACACCTGTCCGGTCTGCGGTTCGCCGGCGACGCGCGAGGTCAACGAGAAGACCGGCAAGGAGGATTCGCGCCGGCGCTGCACCGGCGAGCTGATCTGTGCCGCGCAGGCCGTGGAACGATTGCGCCACTTCGTCTCGCGCGGTGCGCTCGACATCGAGGGCCTTGGTGCGGAAAACATCGACCTGTTCTTCAATTCGGGACTGGTCAAGACAGCCGCCGACATCTTTACCCTCAGGGAGCGCCGGCCAGCCGTCACCAGGGCGCTGGCCGAGCGGCGCGAGGAGCAGGCCAGGCAGCGTGAGGCGGCATCGGGCAAGGCGCGCAAGAATGTGCGCGGTGTCGACGACCGCAATTATGAAGGCCTCGACAAGCTGTTTGCGGCCATCGATTCGCGCCGCGAGCCGGAACTCGACCGTTTCATCTTCGCGCTCGGCATCCGCCATATCGGCGAAACGACGGCGGCCGTGCTTGCCCGGACGTTCTCCACCATCGAGGAGCTGATCCGCGTCGGCAAGGAGACTGCGGCGGCCGAGGATCCGCACAGCGTTTTCCCCTCCATCAACGGCATCGGCGACACGGTGATCGATGCGCTGCGCGATTTCTTCGGCAATGAGCGCAATGACGATGTGCTCGACAAGCTGCTCGAGCAGGTCAAGCCGAAGCCTTATATCGTCACCGTTTCTGCCGACAGCGAGGTTGCCGGCAAGACCATCGTGTTCACCGGCACGCTGGAAAAGATGACACGCTCCGAAGCCAAGGCGATGGCCGAACGGCTCGGCGCCAAGGTGGCAGGTTCGGTATCGGCGAAGACGGATCTGCTGGTGGCCGGGCCGGGTGCGGGCTCCAAACTGAAGCTTGCCAGTGAACTCGGCGTCGAAGTCATCGACGAGGACACCTGGCTGCAGCGGGTCGGCAAGGCGTGACCGGCGGCGCATTCAAAGGCTTTGGTCCGAAAGCCATTCCGTTCTTCAAGGCGCTGGATTTCCACCAGAGCCGCGAATGGTTCCAGGAGAACCGCGCGCTTTACGACAGCGATCTGCATGGGCCGATCGGCGATTTGGTCGAGACGCTGACGGAGCGTTTTGCAGCGGCGGGGCTTGGCCTGCGCGGCGACCGCAAGAAATCGCTGTTCCGCATCAACCGCGACGTCCGCTTCGCCAAGGACAAACGGCCCTACAACCGGCATGTTTCGGCCATCCTGTCGCCGGATGGCAGCAAGACGGGGCTGGGCGTATTCTACGTGCATATCGGGCTCGAGCGCTGCTTCGCCGACGTCGCCTGGTGGAACCCTGAGCCGCCGCTCTTGCTGGCGATGCGCAAGGCGATCACCGATCGGCCCGGCGATTTCCGCAAGCTGCTTTCAACGTTGAAGAAAAACGGCCTCGAATTCGAAACCGAAGGCCGCATGAAGCGGGCGCCGCGTGGTTTCGAGAAGATCGCCGACGCCGATCTCGCGGAGGCCGTGCGCAACCGGCATTTCGTCGTCCAGCGTGTCATCGATCCGGCCGAAATTCACGCGCCGGCGCTGGTCGACGAGCTTGTCGATTTTACATTACGCGCCAGGCCGCTGCTCGACTGGGGCAGGGCGATCCAGGGCACCGTGCCGCGGAGCTAGCCCAGGCACGCTGCGTGGCTACATCCGCATCAAAAGACCGCCGTCGACCGGCAATTCGATACCGGTGATGTAGCTTGCCGCATCGGAAAGCAGGAAGAGAGCGGCATTGGCCATGTCCTGCGGCGTGCCGATGCGGCCGAGCGGGGTGTAGTCGGCAACGGCGGCGCGCTTCTCCTCGGTGTCCCAGCGCGCCTGCAGCGGCGTCAGCGCCATGCCCGGGCAGATCGAATTGGAGCGGATACCATCGCTCGCCAACTGCATGGCGAGCGACTTCGACAGCGCGCAGACGCCGGCTTTGGAGGCCTGGTAGGCATCCTGCGGTTTGGGATCGCCGCGATACCACTGGATGGTCGAGAAATGCACCATGGCGCCGCCGCGCCCGCCGGCGCGCATATGCGGAACAACCGCCCGCGCGGTATGGACGAAGGATTTCAGATTGATGTTGAAGACCTGGTCCCAGACATCGAGGTCCATTTCAAGGGCTGACTTGTCGCGGCCGAACCAGAGCACGCCTGCGACATTGGCGAGATAGTCGATGCCGCCGCGCTCGCGACCTGCCGCTCCAATGGTCTGCTCGACAAAGGTGGCGTCGGTGAGGTCGCCCTGGGCGAAGGTGAGCCGGTCGTCATAGGCGGCAAGGGACGCCGGACGCGGCTTGATGTCGATGGCGGTGACCGAGGCCCCGGCATCGAGCAACGCCAGCGTGATTGCCTCGCCCATACCGCCACCGGCGCCAGTGACGACCGCGTGCCTGCCGGTGAAATCGTAGACGATCATGTGAACCCCTCGTGAAGCTTCGCGACGCCTTACATCAGTTTCGCTGATCTGTTGGCTCAAGCGAATTCGTCTGACTTTTCGAACGTTGGCTCCTACATAGCAGCGCGACTGGGAAATGTGACATGTCGGCAGAGACCTTAACCGAAAAATCTGTGGCCAGCGATTTCTGGGACGGCGTACGGCTGTCGTTGCCGGTGGTGGTCGCCGCGGCCCCGTTCGGGGTGCTGTTCGGTGCAATCGCGGTGGATAACGGCTTTTCCGTTCTCGAAGCTTTTCTGATGAGCGCCACCATCTATGGTGGCGCCAGCCAGATGGTCGGCATCGAGCTGTTCGGCCAGCACGTCGCGCCTTGGCTGATCGTGTTGTCGATTTTTGCGGTGAACTTTCGTCATGTGCTCTATTCCGCCGGCATCGGGCGGCGCATCGCGCACTGGCCTGTGATCCAGCAGGCGCTGGGCTATTTCGTCCTCACCGATCCACAATTCGCCATCGCCGAAGCGAGGGCAGAATCCGGCCGTCCCGTCGGCTTCGTCTGGTATATGGGCGTCGGCCTGCCGGTCTACGTGTTCTGGGTGATCGAGAGCGGCCTGGGCGCCGTGTTCGGCAAGCTCATCCCGGACACGCACGCACTCGGCATCGATTTCCTGCTGCCGATCTATTTCCTTGGCCTGGTGTTGGGCTTTCGCAAGCGGCCTTTGTGGCTGCCGGTCGTGATCGCCAGCGCCGCCGCCTCGATCATTGCCTACAAGACCGTCGGTTCGCCCTGGCACGTTTCCATCGGCGCCATTGCCGGCGTGCTCCTGGCGGTTATCCTGCCGCCGCACCATAGCGGCGTGGAGGCAAAGCGATGAGCGCGACCTTCTGGATCATCATTGCCGGTGCGGTCGCCACCTATCTCACCCGCGTCGGCGGCCATCTGGTGATCTCGCGCTTCGACCACATCCACCCACGCGTCGAGGCCGGCCTGAACGCCGTGCCGGCCGCGGTGCTGACGACGCTGGTGGCGCCGGCCGCCCTTAGCGCCGGGCCGGCCGAATGGGCGGCGCTGATCGTCACCGCCGTGGTGTCGTTGCGCGGCGGCCTGATGGCGATGTTTTTGGCCGGGGCGGCCGTGCTGATCCTGGCGCGGCAGTTCGTCGGGTAGAAGCTCAAATCTTGGCGTCGTGCGGCAGCGGAGCCGTCGCCTTCTCCAGCCAGGCCAGCGTCTCGCCGTCGAGCATCGGGCCGATCTCGGCCAGCACCCAGCCGTGATACCGGTCGAGCCATTGCAGCTCGTCGCGATGCAAGAGGTCGGTGCGGATCAGGCGCTTGTCGATCGGCGCCAGTGTCAGCGTCTCGAAACTGTGCATGGCGATGTCGCCGCCCTCTACCGGTTCGGCCGGCGTCACCAGGATCAGGTTCTCGATTCGGATGCCGTAGGAGCCTTCCTTGTAGTAGCCGGGTTCGTTGGAGAGCATCATGCCGGCAAGCAGCTTTTCGGTGCCGGTGCGGGCAATGCGCTGCGGTCCTTCATGGACGGCCAGATAGGAGCCGACGCCATGGCCGGTGCCGTGGGCGAAGTCGCAGCCATGCTTCCACAGCGCCATGCGCGCCACTGCGTCGATTTCGGAGCCGCGCGTGCCGGCGGGGAACCGCAGTGTGGAAATACCGATCATGCCTTTCAGTACCAGGGTGAAGCGCTCGCGCATTTCTTCGGTCGGCTGGCCGATCGGCACAGTGCGGGTGATGTCAGTCGTGCCGTCCTGATACTGCGCACCGGAATCCAGCAGGAACAATTCGCCGGCGGCGAGCTTTCGGTTGGTGGCGCGCGACACGCGATAATGCATGATGGCGCCGTTCGGGCCGGCGCCGGAAATGGTGTCGAAGGAGACGTCGCGCAACGGCATCTGCGTTTCCTCGCCGGTCAGCCGGCGCGTCTCTTCCAGTTTGGTGACGACGGTTATTTCGTCGAGCGAGCCCGGCTCATGCCGCTCCAGCCAGCACAACAGCTTCGCCACCGCCGCGCCGTCGCGGCGATGCGCTGCGCGGCTGCCGGCGATTTCGGCCTGGTTCTTGGTCGCACGCGGAATGCGGGCGGGATCGGGCGCGGAAACAACGGTGCCGCCATTGTCCTCGACCAGCATTCTGAGCTTTTCCGCCGCCAGCACCGGGTCGAGCGCGATCCTTGCGCCGCCCTTGGCAAGGGCGACGACTGCCGCCTCGAACTCGGCGGGCTCGTGCAAGTCGGCAAGCTGAGTGAGATAGGCCGCGACCGTGCGCGAAAACTTGCGCTGGTCCATGAACAGCTGATGTTTGCCGTCGGCGGCGAGGATCGCAAAGCCGAGGGCCAGCGGCGTGTGCGGCACGTCGCCGCCGCGAATGTTGAAGGCCCAGGCGATCGAGGAGGGATCGGTGAGCACGGCGTGCGTTGCGCCGTCCTTGCCGATTGCCGTCGCCAGCCGCACCAGCTTGTCCTTGGCCAGTTCGCCGGCGAAGCCGATCGGGTGAATCTCGACGGGTGCTGCCGGCAGTGCCGGCTGATCCTTCCAGATGATATCGATCGGATTTTTGTCGAGCGGCACCAGCGTCGCGCCGGATTGCTCGGCCGAGGTTTTCAGCGCCTTGACCTCGTTGATCGTGTGCAGCCAGGGGTCGAAGCCAAGCCGCGCTCCCTTGCCGAGATTGTCCTTGATCCAGGACGCCGGTGGATTGTCGACCAGGCTCTCGATGGCAAAAATGTCGAGATCGACCTCACCGCGCACCTGCAGCGTGTAACGCCCGTCGACGAACATGAAGGCGCGGTCGCGCAGCACGAGTGCGACGCCGGCGGAGCCGCTGAAGCCGGTCAGCCATTTCAGCCGCGCCGAGCGGTCGGCGACATATTCGCCCTGATGCTCGTCGGCGCGGGGCACGAGGAAACCATCCAGGCCATTGTCCGCCAGCCATTGCCGCAGCAGCTTCACGCGCGGCTTGCCGACACTGGCATCGCCGGCGGAATCAAAGGTCTGGAACATGGCGGGTCCTCCTGTATTGCGAGCGACCGTAGCGCATGACCCGGAAAACCGGAATCGATTTTCGATGACGCGAATTGGTCCAGCTCAGTGCTTGAGGTGGATCGTCACCCAGCCCTCGCGGTGCAAGGTCCTGACATGGCGAAAATTCTGGCCGACATAGGCCGAGATCACCGCGTTGCATTGGCGATCGAGGATGCCGGACAGCACGATCGAGCCGCCGAGCCTGATATGCTTTGCCATTTCCGGCGCGAGCCGCATCAATGGGCGCGCCAATATGTTGGCGACGATAAGGTCGAAAGGCGAGCGCTCGCCGAAGATCGGGTGGTGGAAGCCGGGCGCCGTCACGGTTTCGACCAGGGCTTTCACATGGTTGAGGCGGGAATTGGCGGCGGCGACCCGGACGGCGATCGGATCGATGTCGGTCGCCAGCACCGGAATATGCGCCAGCTTGGCGACGGCAATGGCCAGCACCGCGCTGCCGGTGCCGAGGTCGAGAGCATTCCTGGGATGCTCGCGCCGCACCACCCGCTCCAGCATTTCCAGGCAGCCGGCGGTGGTGCCGTGATGGCCGGTGCCGAAGGCAAGGCCGGCTTCGATCTCGATGGCGAGTTCGCCGCTATGGCGCTTCCGGCGGTCATGCGCGCCATGGACCAAGAAACGCCCGGCGCGCACCGGCTTCAGCCCTTCCAGCGAGCGCGCCACCCAGTCGATGTCAGGCAAGACCTCGCGTTCGATAGGCTTCGGTAGCGAAAGTCCGGCAAGGATGTCTTTCAGCCTTGTCTCAACCACATCGACATTGCCGTCGGCATAGAGCGAGACTTCGTAGATATCGCGGTCCTCGTCGACCTCGAGCACGGCAAGCGGCAGGCCTTCATCCTCGAAAGCCAGTTCGAGCGCGGCGAAGATGCTGTCGGCTTCGACCTTGCCAGCGATGAAATGGAGCCTGGTCTGCACCATCAGCTGGTCTCTTGTTTGAGCATGATCTCCGGACAAAACCTTTTTGTCCGAGAAGACGGGATTCCACTTTTCGGGATCATGCTTAGCCTGCCGCCAGCCGCTTCAGCTTGGCAATCGCAGTGTCGGCGCTCTCACCGTAAGCGATGGTGCCGGCGAACTCGCCCTTGGCATTGAGCAGCAGCACCGAGGCGGTGTGGTCCATCGTGTAGTCGCCGTCGCCGGTGTCGACCTTCTTCCAGTAGATGCTGAAGGACTTCGCCATCGCGTGCACTTTATCGGGATCGCCCGATATGCCGACGATGCGGTCGGAAAAATTGCCGACATAGGTTTTCATCACCTCGGGCGTGTCGCGCTCCGGGTCTACGGTAACGAAATAGGCATTGAGGTTCTTGCCGTCGTCCCCCAGGGTCTTCAGCCAACCGGCCAGTTCAAACAGCGTGGTCGGGCAGACTTCCGGGCAATGGGTGAAGCCGAAGAAGACGACGCTGGGATGGCCGCTCCGCAAGGCGGCCTCGGTGATCGGTCCGCCTTTCTGGTCGACCAGCGCGAAGGCGCCGCCATACGGCTCGCCGCCATAATGGCCCTTGTACCAGTCGAAGGTGAGCCAGCCGATGCCGGCCGCCATCAGAACCAGAATGCCGACCAGGATTGAACGCATCATCAGGAAGTGTCCGTCGTGATTTTGATGGGCGCCGGATTGGCGCCTGCAGCGGCAGTCTTAGCCGGTCGCGAGGGTCTAGGCAAAGATGCCGCGTTGCCGCAACCGGGCTGAGCACTAACCTTGCAAACAGCAGGCCCTTATCCCACCTGAGGCCGGCAAACTGAACCTGAGGAGGCTTCCTTGCTACGACGGATTGGGCAGAAACTGTTCGGCGGCGCGCTGGCCGCATGCATCGCCCTTGGCGCCGGTGCTGCCGCGGCCGAGGAAGTCGGCAAGGTCGGCGTTGACTGGCTCGGCAACGACATCATCGTCGAGGCCATCAAGGATCCCAAAGTCGACGGCATTACATGCCACGTCTCCTATTTCGACCGCGGCGTGATCGACCGCCTGCAGAAAGGCAACTGGTTTGAGGACCCGTCCGATTCCTCGATTTCCTGCCGCCAGACCGGGCCGATCACCATCGGCGACATCGACATGAGCGAGGGCGGCGAAGAGGTGTTCAAGCAAAGCATCAGCCTGATCTGGAAGAAGCAGGTGGTGAACCGCATCTACGACAAGAAAAACGAGACGCTGATCTATCTGTCGCATTCGCGCCAAGTGCAGGACGGCTCGGCGAAAATGTCGGTGACCACCGTGCCGCTGTTCGGCCAGAGCGTGGTGTGGACCAACGGCCAGCCGAAATAGCCGGTTACTCTAGGCTGTTTGGTGATGTGACAATTGCTTCCGCAATTGCGCGGAGGTAAAGCCGCGCCATGGACCGTACTGAAAACCTTGTCCTGAAAGACCCTGAGCCGCGGATTCATCCGACCGCGGAGCTCAAGGCGTGCAAACTCGGGCGCTATGCCTCGATCGGCGAGCGCGTCGTGCTGCGCGAGGTCAATGTCGGCGACTTCTCCTATTTCGAGCGCCACGCCGAGGCGATCTACACCACGATCGGTAAATTCTGCTCGATCGCTGCCAACAGCCGCATCAATGCACTGGAGCATCCGATCGAGCGGCTGACCCAGCACAAGCTGAGCTACCGGCCGAACGAGTATTTCCGCTGGCTGGGCGTCGACGCGGCGTTCCGCGAGCGGCGGCAGGCCAAGGCCGTCAGCATCGGCAACGATGTCTGGATCGGCCATGGCGCTGTCATCATGCCCGGCATCAGCATTGGCAACGGCGCCATTATCGGCGCCAATGCAGTGGTGACGCGGGATGTGCCGGCCTATGCAATCGTCGCCGGCGTGCCGGCAAAACCGTTGCGCCGACGTTTTTCCCCTGAGATCGCGGCGCGGATTGAAAGCCTCGCCTGGTGGGACTGGCCGCCGGAAAAACTGGCCAAGGCGGTTCCCGACATGCAGGCCTTGCCGATCGAAGCTTTCCTTGACCGCTGGGAACAGGAGTGTTCCTGAGCGCAGCGCTCAGATGAGCATGCCGCGGGTTCCTCGATGCGCATGCGCGTCTTCGTCGGCTGGCGGGTCTAAATCCTCGCGCCCAGGTTCTGAACAGCGCGCCTGTCGGGAAGAGATCCGCCGGTCTGCGGCAACAGAACCCCTTCCGCTCTGCGGGGGTGGCGCAGCGGAAGGGGCTTTGGAGATAAACCGCCGTGAAGCGGAAGGACCAGGCTCTTTGGCCTGCACAGGGACTATGGCAACAAAGCCATAAGGCGGCTTTTCCGGGTGCTACGCTTTTCGCGTGTGTTCAATTGTAGCCGCGATATCACCTGCGACAGGGAACCGGAAGCGGCTGCCGACTGTTTCTTGCTGAGCGATGAATGCGGCGCAGTCCGGCTTGCCGCTTTTCGGGCAATTGAAGGATTTTGAATTGGAAAAGCTGTTCACGAGGATCGCCAACACGGTCGCTCATCTGGCCGGGCTGCCGCTGACATTTGTCGGCTGCTGCGCGATCGTTATCGTCTGGGCGGTCACCGGACCATTCTTCGGCTTTTCCGATACATGGCAATTGGTCATCAACACCGGAACGACGATCATCACCTTCCTGATGGTGTTCCTGATCCAGAACACCCAGAACCGCGACGGCGCCGCGATCCAGGCCAAGCTCGATGAACTGATCCGGGTCGGCAAGGGTCACAACCATTTCATCGGCATCGAGCACCTGACCGAAACCGAGGTCGAGGAGATCCGTGACAAATGCGAGCGCGCGGCAAAGCGTCACGACCGCGAGATCGCCGAGGTGGCTGCCAAGAAAGCCGTCACGCAGAAGCGCACCGCGAAAAAACGCGCCGCCTGAATATACTGCTCAGCGTTCCATGAAGGCCGCAAAAGCGTCCTTGTGATCGGGGTGCCAGCGCGAGAGGGCAGGGCGGTTCTCGATGATGTCGCCGATCGCCCAGGCCATGCGTTTTTCGTCCGTCGGCCGCTTCACCTCATTGTCCGGGCAAAGGATGTAGAAATCGCCACGCATGAGGGAGGCCAGCATGAAGTCGATGACCTGCTCGCCGGTCCAGGCGCCGGCTGGTTTTTCGGTCGCGCCCCCGGTGATGCCGGTGAAAGTGAAGCCGGGAATGAGAAGATGTGCCGCAACCTTCGCGCCCGGTTCGTTGCGCAGTGCGTGCGCCAAGCCTTCGGTGAAGGTCTTCAGCGCCGATTTGGAAACGTTGTAGGCCAGATTGCCGGGCGGCGTGGTGATGCCTTGCTTGGAGCCGGTGTTGACGATCAAGCCGGGTTTGCCCGAAGCTAGCATGGCCGGCGCGAAGGCCTCGACACCGTGCACGACGCCCCAGAAATTGATGTCGATCAGCCGCTTCCACGCGTCGCCGTTTTCCCAGGGTTTTCCCGGATTGTTACCGACGCCGGCATTGTTCATCAGTAGCGAGGCAGTGCCGAAAGCACTGTAGGTCTTTTCCGCCAGCCGGCCGAGTTCGTCCGCCTTCGAGACGTCGGTGGCGACGGCAAGCACGGCATCCTCGCCGGCGATCGCGGCGACCGCCTGGCGGGCAGCATCGAGGCGCGCGCCGCCCATGTCGGCCAGCACAATCTTCATGCCCATCGCCGCCAGCCTTTTGGCCGCGGCAAGGCCGATGCCGCTGGCGCTGCCGGTGATAACGGCGACATTGCCTGGGCTGAGGGCGTGCAAAGGGGACTGAATTTCGGCGTCGGAGGTCATGGTCTTTTCCTTGGCTTGGGGTTGCGCCGAACTTAGCGCCGGACGCGGCCCAGGCAAGCCCGCTGCCGTGGCTTCGGGTTGACCGGAGCGGTGGGCGCTGCGCATGCTGCCTGCTATCGAAGGAGATCGACCGATTGACCGACTGGATTGCAATCCTGAAGGAGCAGACCGCCACCGGTGACCAGATGGGCCGCGAGGTGCCGCAGATGCTCGCCAATCCCGATATCAGCGAAGCACAGGTGAAGACGCTGTTTTCGGCGCTGGAAAAACAGGCCGAGTTCGTCGAGAAATTGCGCATGGCGCTGGAGAAATTCGGCCATGATTTTTCGATCATCAAGGCGGCCGAACGGCTTGAGGAGCGCTATGCCGATCTCGCCGCGTCGGTCGCCGAAAAGCTGAAGGCAATGCGCAAGTAGCAGCAGCGTGCGCTACTTTTCGATCACCCGCGAAAAACGCGTATCCGGCACGAACCAGATCGCGGCCACCAGAACATAGATCGCCAAGCCGATCCACTGGTTGACGAACGTCAGCAGCACCGCCGTTGTGTAAAGCGCTACCGAAATCTTGCCCTTGCGGTCACTGCCCAGCGCCTTGGCGAAGGCGGTCTCGTTGCCGTGCAGATGGTGCAGCTTGGTCACAAGAAACCTGTAGGCGACACCACACAGCACGAGGTCGACGCCATAGACGGCGACAGGGATCGGCGCGAAATGATTCTCGCCCATGAAGGCGGTCGTTGCCGGGATCAGCGACAGCCAGAACAGAAGGTTCAGGTTGGCCCAAAGCACGCGGCCGTCGACGCGCTGCACGGTGTGGAACATGTTGTGCAGATTGTTCCAGTAGATGCCGACATTGATGAAGGACAAGACATAGCTGAAGAAGATCGGCCACAGCGGCGCCAGCG
This sequence comes from Mesorhizobium sp. PL10, assembly GCF_053714315.1. NCBI lineage: Bacteria > Pseudomonadati > Pseudomonadota > Alphaproteobacteria > Hyphomicrobiales > Phyllobacteriaceae > Mesorhizobium > Mesorhizobium sp. PL10. Next base: position 289,246 of record NZ_JBSKBR010000005.1, read on the forward strand.
CCGAAAGATCCTCACCATGCGGCACTTTCAGCTCCAGCACCATGATGGTGATGATGATGGCGACGACGCCATCGGTGAACGCCTCGACCCTGCCTTTGCCCATGATTCCTCCCTCTCGTTTGGCCGACGTTAAGGGAGGATTTCGGGCAAGGCCATACTGGCAAGATTGTCAGGAGCGGGTTGGGCAAGTGGAACGGCCGTCCTTACATGGACGTTGGACTTCTATTGGGGCGTTGGGCAACTGGCCGGAGGTTGCCATGACCAGCTATGCCGAGACCATGACGACGCGCGACAATGAACTCGGCGGCCGCGCCGGGATGGCCGCCGTTGCTGCGATGATTGCAGCTTTGTTCGCCGGCAGCACGGCGCTGACGCCGCTTTACGTCATCTACAAGCAGGCCTTCGGTTTCTCGCAGATCACGCTGACGCTGGTCTACGCCGTCTATGTCGTCGGCAATCTTGGAGCATTGCTCATGTTCGGACGTTTGTCCGACGGCATTGGCCGCCGTCCTGCGGCCCTGGCGGCGATGGCGGTGGCGGTGGTCAGCGCGCTGGTGTTCCTGCTGGCCGAGAATGTCGCCTGGCTCGATGCGGCCCGCATCCTGAGCGGCCTTGGCATCGGCATCGGCGCGGGAACCGGCACCGCCTGGCTGGCGGAGTTGATCGAGGGAGAGGACAAGTCGCGCGCCGCCGTCATCGCCACGAGCACCAACTTCGTCGGCCTCGGCGTTGGTGCGCTGGTGTCCGGGCTGCTCGCCGAATATGCGCCGTGGCCATTGAGACTGACGTTTGCGGTCTATCTTGCCTTACTCGTGATGGTCACGATCCTGATATGGCGCACGCGGGAGACGGTCTCGCGGCCGGGGCGGCTGGCCGATGTTTCGCTGCGGCCGCGGTTGTCGGTGCCGGCCGACATCCGCGCCGCCTTCGTCGCGCCCGCCGTCACCGGTTTCGGCGCCATGGCGCTGGTCGGCTTCTATGCAGCACTGGCGCCGAGCATCCTGGCGCAGCAGCTGCATGTGGCCAATCATGCCGAGGCCGGCGGGCTGTTCTTCGAACTGTCGATCGTTGCGGCCGCCACCATTCTGGGCACGACCTGGCTGCTCAGCCGCACTGGTATGCTGGCGGCGCTGGCGCTGATGATCCCGGCAGTGGCGCTGGTGGTCGCGGCCCAGATCTTTGCCTCGATGTCGCTGATGATCGTCGCGACCGCCCTGTGCGGCGTGGTGGGCGCGCTCGGCTATCGAGGCGGCCTGCAGGTTGTGAGCCAGATCGCACCGGCGGATCGCCGCGCCGAAGTGGTGTCGGCTTTCTTCATCTGCTGCTTCTGCGGCAATGCGCTGCCGGTGATCGGCATCGGCCTGCTGTCGAGTTGGACCAGTGCCGCCACGGCAAGCCTGGCCTTTGCTGGGATGATTACGGTCTTTTCGCTCGTGGCACTGGCCTTCGGCGCGAAGTACGCGCGCTGAGGTTTAACCGTTCGGTGTCTCGGGCGCCATGTTGGCGCGATGGCGTGGCATGCCCAGGCCAGTGTCTGGCGGCTCACCGGCTGCCGGCCGATCCTCGATCATGTGCATGGTGCGCCAGCGACCGAAACGATAGTAGGCCGTAGCCAGCAGCAGCGAGGTGATCGACCCCGCCGGAAAACTCCACCACAGCGCCTCCTGGCCGATGTAGCTGCGGAAGAAGTAGGCGAAGCCGGTGCGCACGACCAGCACCGAAATCACCAGGATAATCAGCGGCGGCATCACGGCACCCGTGGCGCGCACGGTGGCGAACAGCACGATGGTGACGCCGAACAGGATGAATGACCAGGACGCCACCTTATTGATGTGGGCGGCGATCTCGATCGCGGTGCTGTCACCACTCAGGAAAAGGCTGAGCACCGGCCGGGCGAAGAAGAACAACAGCGCCACCAGCGCGCCGGTGAGCACGAGGTTGAAGCCGACGCCGGAAGCGGCGATGCGGCTGATCCGGTCCCAGCGCCCGGCGCCGACATTCTGCGCCGCCATGGAGGAGACCGCGGCGCCGATCGCCAGCGCCGGCATCTGGATGTAGGTCCACAGCTGCGCGGCGATGCCGTAGGCGGCGGCGACCTGCGAGCCGTAGGTATTGACGATGCCCATCACCGTGAGCGCGGCGGCCGAAATCACGATCATCTGCAGACCCATCGGAACACCCTTGAAGACGACGATCCTGAGCAGGGTCGGGTCCGGCCGCAGCAGAGCGAGGTCGACGCCGGCGATCCTGAGCGGATGCTTTCGCGCATACAGCACGACGAGGATGGCGATCACGCTCACCGTCTGGCCGACCAGCGTCGAGGTGGCGGAGCCGGCAATGCCGAGTTCGGGGAAGGGGCCGATGCCGCGGATCAGCAGCGGGTTCAGCACGATGTCGAGCACGACCGCCAGCGCCATGAAAAAGAACGGCGTGCGTGAATCGCCCGCACCGCGCAGCACCGTCATGACGAAGGACAGGAGGTTCATCATCGGCACAGCGACGAAGATGATGCGCAGATAGGAGCGCGCCAGCGGCAGCGCGTCGGGTGGCGTGCCAAGCGTGTTCAGGATTGCGTCGACCCAGATCAAGCCGCAGACGGCGAACACCACCGAGACGAGGAAGAAGAAGGTGGCGCTGGTGCCGACGATGCGGCGCGCCTCCGGCAAATCACGGGCGCCGACCGACTGCGCCACCAGGATGGTCGCCGCCATGCCGATGCCGAACACAGTGCCGAGGATCAGGAACAGCACCAGATTGGCGTTGGACGTCGCGGTCAGCGCGGATTCGCCGAGAAGGCGGCCGACCCAGACGGCGTTGATCGAACCGTTGAGCGATTGCAGCACGTTGGAGCCGAGCACCGGCAGCGCGAACAAAAGCAGGGTGCGCGGGATGGGGCCGCTGGTCAGGTCGACGGTGCGCCGGCGCGCGGGCATTTTTTTCGTCCATGTGTTGCTCGGCGAAGGTTCATCTCAAAGTCCGCCCGGCAATGATTGCCGATTTGACGGATAAGGTCGATGCGCCATCGGAACAGTCCGCCTGGCTGCCTCGCGCCAATCAGGTTCTCAAAGCATTCGGAATGGGATATGGATCGTCGCCGCGAGGGGTCGCAAACCGGGGGGATCATGTCCGACAATCCGCTTTTTTCCGAGCGCCTGAACCGGCGCGCGTTTCTCGGGGCATCCGCCTTGGGTGCCGCTTCCGTGGCGCTTTCGGCCTGCACAACCACGGACGTGGCGCCGCCGGTGGCAGCGCCGCCGCCGCCAAGCGATTCGGCTTTCGGCGCTGCCGAAAGCATGTACGCGGCACGCGTCGACGAGGGCTATCAACTGCCGGCGATCCCGGTATCCAAGCTCGATCCGAAGTTCGTGCGCCAGATAGTGGACGATCCGACCGGCGAAAAGCCCGGCACCATCGTCGTCGATACCTCAGAGCATTTCCTCTATCTGGTGCGCGATGGCGGCAAGGCGATCCGCTACGGCGTCAGCCTCGGCAAGGCCGGTTTCGGCTGGACCGGCAGTGCCGTGGTCCAGGCGCGCAAGAAATGGCCGGTGTGGACGCCGCCGCCGGAAATGATCCAGCGCCGGCCGGAACTGGCGAAATACAAGGACGGCATGCCGCCGGGACCGCAGAGCCCGCTCGGGGCGCGTTCGCTCTATCTGTTCCGCGACGGCAAGGACACGATGTACCGGCTGCACGGCACGCCGGAATGGGATTCCATCGGCAAGAACGCGTCGTCGGGCTGCGTGCGCTTCATGAACCAGGACATCATCGACCTCTACAGCCGGGTCAACGGTGTAACCCAGGTCTATGTGCGCCCGAACCTGTCGCCGGCCGGCAAGATCATGGCCGTGTCGAACAAGACCGCCGAGCCGATCGATGCCGGCGTGCCGAGGGACGCAGAGATCCTGAAATAGGGCGCCAGCGGTCCGCTGATCGCCGACAAAAAAAGCGGACGCGCCTGGCGCGTCCGCTTTTGTTTGTTGTATCCAACTACTTCTTGGCGAGCCCGGGAAGCGTGACCTGATAGACCAGGAACATGGTGTCGACATCGGCGCCGTCTTCGGCCTTGTAGGGCGCGCCGACCTGAAAACCGTCCTGGGCGAGGAAGTCGTTGTCGTTGCCGACGAACAGGAAATAGTCGTCGGGCAGCGCCGGATCGAGCACGCTCACCACCGACATCGCCTCCCACTTCTCAGACAGGTTGTTCTTGTCGTTCGGCTTGCCGTCATGCAAGCCGAAGCGGCCGAGTTCCTTGTTGTCGTTGATGTCGATGAACGGCGTCAGCTTGGCCGGCGTCACCGAGGGGTCGAGTACGCCTTTGGGCGCCAGCGGCTTGTCGGCGGCATCGAAGGCGCCGCCGGCAATGTCGGTGGCACCAGAGACATCGACGACGAAGATCTGGCGCACAAGCGAGGTGTCGCCCTTCACCCCCTGGCCGTTGCCGCTGTCGCGCGCCAGCATCAGGAAGGTCTTGTCGGACAGCGCCACGATCTCGCTCTGCGCGGCGATTTTGGTCTTGCCCTTGTCGTCCTTGAACACCGGCAGCGGCACGACATATTCATGCACCAGTTTCAGATGCGCCGGGTCGGAGGCGTCATAGACCAGTGCGCGGGTGTTCTGGCGGGTCGAACCGGAATCGCCGCCATCCTGGCGGGGCGCCGACTGCAGCACCGCGATCAGCGACTTGCCGTCCGGCGTCAGCGCCATGCCTTCGAGGCCCTGGTTGTTCTGGCGGCCGGTTTCAGGATCCTTCGGATCGGGCTCTGCGGCGCCCGGGCCCGGATTGTCGGAAGCGAAGTTCGGCGTGCCCTTGCGCATCGGCACCAGGGCGGCCGGCGGCTGCGTTGCCGACATCAGCTTACCGTCGGCCGAGAAGCGGTAGATGTTGGGGCCGTATTCGTCCGAGATGAACATGGTGCCGTCGGGCAGCCGGGCGATCGCCTCATTGTCGAGCGCCAGCTTGCCATTGGCCTCGGGCAGGATCGGCAGCTCGCCGCTGGCCGCGCGCACGCCGTTGAGCGGATCGAGGCCGGTGGCGTCAGTGCCCTTGTCGTAGGTCAAGAGCATGGAATCGGCAAGCGTCGCCTTGACGCCGGTCTGCTCCTGGCCGGCGGCGGGCGCAGCACCCAGCGCGGTCGGCGTGAGTTCGATGGCAATGGTGTTGAGGCGCGGCCGGTAGTCGGTGGTGCCGACGACATTGTAGCCGCGATCCGGCAGCAGCCAGAGCGAGCCCTTGTAGCCATTGGCGTCATGCGTCCAGCTTGCGGCGTCGATCGACATGCCGGAGCCGGAGCCGAAGGTCTCGCCAAACTTGTCCTTCAGGTCGGCGGGGAGGCGGCCGACGCCGACCAGGCCCTTGTTGACAAAGGAGACGCCGCCGACGGTGGCGGTGCTGTCGGCAAGGGCAGGGGTCAAGGCGGTAAACAGCGCCAATGCGGCGCCGAGCGACAGGGTTCGGTGCGAGATTTTCATGGAGATCCTCTTTGTGACAAGCCTTCGAGCGGCCGAGACTGCAAAGGGCTCTGCGTCGCATCGACGATCTCGCCCTCCCGCAAAGCGGTCTAGGACGCGAACATGATACTTGCGTGACAAGTGCGTTCTGCCGGCCATTGGCATTCGGTCCTTGCTGTGCAGAAATGGCTGCATGCACGAAACACTCATCGCGGTGGCCGTTTTCCTCTGCCTGACGGCGGCGCCACTGGCCAGCATGGCTGTCTATGGCAAATTGCCCGCGCATCACCGCGAGGACGAAACCAACAATGTGGTAAGGCTGGCCGCCAACCTGTTCGTCGTCATGACTTCGCTGGTGCTTGGTCTCATGATCAACTCGGCCAAGAACACTTTCGAGTCGATCGACCGCAACGTGCACACATATGCGACCGAGTTGATCCTTCTCGACCGGTCGCTTCGGCAATATGGGCCTGAGACCGCCGAGGTCCGTCAGCCGCTGGTGGCTTATGTGCAAAGACAGACCAACAACTGGACAGAATCAAACGAAACACCGCTCGTCGCCAACCGGCTGTCCGAACGTCTGTTGACCGAGATCAGCACACGATTGGCCGCTCTGCAGCCCGCCGACGCAGCGCATGTTTCCGTGCTGGAGGACGCCCACCAGCATCTGCAGAAGGTGGTGGAACTGCGCTGGGCTTTGATCGAGCAATCGGAAGGCACCATCCCGCGGCCGCTGATCGTTATGCTCGTTGCCTGGCTGGTGCTGATCTTCGCCAGTTTCGGTTTCAGGGCGCCGCGAAATGCCATCACCATAGAGACGTTCGTGGTGTCGGCTGCGCTGATTGCCAGCGCTCTCTACCTCATCCTCGACATGGATATACCGTTCTCCGGTCCGATCCAGATATCGTCTGCGCCTCTGCAGAGGACTTTGATTGAATTGCAGCAGTAAGCGGAACTTGCGGCGCTCCAGTGCATTCATGGGTACGGCCAGATTTGCCGGTCCGTTCGAGGGAGGCGACATGGGTTTCGATCAGTATCACGAGCCGCCGGAAGAACTGACGCAGAAGGTGCGGACCTTTGCCCGCATGATCGCGTCGCTGATCGAGGAGGCGGAAGCGATCGGCTGGTATGAGCAGCGCATGTCGGTGGAAAAGGACCCTCAGGCCAAGGCGATCATGAAGAACGCCCAAGGCGAGGAGTTCAAGCATTTCGGCATGGATCTGGAATTCCTGCTGCGCCAGAAGAAAGACTGGCGGGCGGAATTGAAGGAAATCCTGTTCACCACAGGCGATATCGTCAAGGCCGGCGAGCGGGGCGAGAAGAAGGTGGATTGACGCCGGCCAGCCAACGTCCGGCAGTGCTCAATCGCTATCCCTTGCGATCAGCTCCAGCGGCCAGACTTCGCGGATGATGCGCGTGCCTTCGGGGCCGGCGAAGGCGGGGAGCGAGGCCAGCAGCATTTCGGCCAACCGCCGGCCCATGGGCTCCAGCGACGGACGGAAGGCGGTCAGCGCCGGCGAGAAATAGCGGCAGAGCGGCGTGTCGACGATGACGGTCACCGCAATGTCGTGGCCGGGTCGGATGCCCATCTCGGCCAGTGCCTTGCAGCCGCCGAGCGCCATGGCGTCATTGTTGAAGATGATGGCCGTCGGCCGGTCCTTTGCCAGCATCACGCGCGGCGTCACCTGGTAGCCGCCGGCCTCGTTGATGAAGCCGTCGGCGATCAGCGCCGGATCGACCTCGATGCCGTGCCGCTTCAGCGCCTTGCGGTAGCCGTCGACGAACAGATAGCCGAAATTCAGATTGAGCGACGGGCGGATGGCGGCGATGCGGCGGTGGCCGCGCGCCACCAGCCGGTCGACGGCGTCGCTGCCGGCCTTTTCGAAATCGAGGTCGAGCGAGGGATAGGCCTTGCCGCCGGTGCGGCTGCGGCCGAGCGTGGCGAAGGGGAAGCCGGCCTCGAGCAGATAGTCGATGCGCTCGTCCTCGCGCCGCGTCCAGGCCAGCACCACGGCATCGGCCCGACGCGTCTCGACGACGCGGCGCAGGCGTTCCTGCTGATAGTCGCCGGGCGCGCCCATGACCACGGTGAGGTCGAGCCCGCTTTCGGCCAGCCGGCCCTGGAGCCCGATCAGGAACGGGATGAAGAACGGTTCGCCATATTGCTGGTCGCCCGGATGCGGCTGCAGCATGAAGGCGATCGAATGGGTGGCGCCTTGCCGCAGACTGCGGCCGGACTGGTTGGGCGAATAGTTCAGCTGCTTGGCGGCGGCGAGCACGCGCTGGCGGGTGTCGGCATTGACGTCGGCGCGGCCGTTCAGCGCCCGCGACACGGTGCCGATCGAAATGTTCAGGTGACGCGCAAGGTCGTGGATGCTGGACGCCAAGGACTGTTCTCCCCCTGCCTTGGCTAGCACCGGCTGCCGCTCAGGCCAAGGCTTCGGGATGATTTTTGCTGGCAGCCGATTGACATTCTACGCCATCGGGTGTGTTCTCGTAAACGTTTACGGAAAAACGTTTACGGTGATGCCGTGGATGCCGTGACATTCGGTCTGGAGGGACCGGACGGGAGGAATGCCGGATGATGAATGCCGTCCTCGTCGGCTGTGGTGCGATGAGCAAGGCCTGGCTCGATGCCGCAAGGCAAATCGACGGGCTTGCGATTGTCGGCCTGGTCGACCTCGACGCCGAACGGGCGAAGGTGAGGGCGCGCGAATACGGGCTGGATGGCGTCGTCATTGGCAGCAGCCTGGATCAGGTGCTCGACCAGATCAGGCCGGACGCGGTGTTCGATGTCGTCGTTCCCGCCGCCCGCCGTGACGTTGCCTTCGCTGCCTTTGCCCACAATTGCCATCTGCTCACCGAAAAGCCGCTGGCCGACACGCCGGAAAATGCCCGCGCCATTGTCGAAGCGGCGCGCCGTGCCGGGCGCGTCCATGCCGTGGTGCAGAACCGGCGCTATGTCGCCAATGTCCGGCGCATAAGGCGGTTTCTGGACTCGGGCGCCCTCGGCAAGCCGACCAGCATCCATGCCGATTTCTTCGTCGCGCCGCATTTCGGCGGCTTTCGCGAGGAGATGGCGCATGTGCTGCTGCTCGACATGGCGATCCATACTTTCGACGCAGCCCGCTACATGGTCGGCGGCGAGCCGGCCGGCGTCTATTGCCAGGAATGGGAGCCCGCCAATTCCTGGTACCGGCAGGGTTCGTCGGCGAGCGCCGTCTTCGATCTCGGCGGCGGCAAGGTGTTCACCTATGCCGGCTCTTGGTGCGCCGACGGTTTCCGCACCAGCTGGGAAGGCAGCTGGCGCATCGTTGCCGAGCGCGGCAGCCTCATTTGGGATGGCAACGATACGCTGAAGGCGGAAATGGTGGTGCTGGGTCGAGACGGCCTGTTTGCCAAAACCCAGCCGATCGACGTGCTGCCGCTCGATTCCGCCGACCGCGTTGGCGGCCATCTCGGCATCATCCGGGATTTCATGCAGGCCATCGAAACCGGGACCGAGCCGGAAACGCGCGGCGCCGACAACATCAAAAGCCTGGCCATGGTTTTCGGCGCCATCGAAAGCGCCGAGACCGGACGCCGCGTTGCCATCGCACAGGAAGCATCATGACGCCAAACCCGCTTCTCGACATCCGCATCGGCACCATGGTGCGGGCCAATCTCGACGATCCCGCGGCCTATATCAGGCAGATCCTGCCGTTGGGCTTCGAGAGCATCCAGCCCTTCTTCTGGCAGACGCTGGGCGGCAAGGATCTGCCGCGGCTGGCCGGCGAGATTCGCGAGGCGATCGGCGATGCCGATGTCGCCGTGTCCTCGATCGGCGTGTTCGGCAATCCGCTGGAGGATGGCGAGGTCGATCGCGGCGTGCTCGCCGCCTGGGAAACTGTCATCGACAATGCGCATCTGTTCGGAGCTTCGATGGTCACTGGCTTCACCGGCCGCCTGCGCGGCAGGAAGCTGACCGACAGCCTGCCGCGCTTTCGCGAGGTGTGGGGGAAGCTGGCCAAGCGCGCGGCCGACAAGGGCGTGCGCATCGCCTTCGAGAATTGCGCCATGGACGGCAACTGGGCAAGCGGCGACTGGAACATCGCCCACAATCCCGACGCCTGGGAGCTGATGTTCAACGAATTGCCTGACGAGAATCTGGGGCTGGAATGGGAGCCTTGTCATCAGCTGGTCTATCTCATCGATCCGCTGCCGCAGATCCGCAAATGGGCGCCGAAAATCTTCCATGTGCACGGCAAGGACGCGACGGTGCGCTGGGACGTCATCCGCGAGCATGGCGTATTCGGCCGGCTGCCCTTCGTGCAGATGCGCACGCCGGGTTTCGGCGACAGCGACTGGACGCGGGTGATCAGCGAGTTGCGGCTGGTCGGCTACAAGGGCGCCATCGACATCGAAGGCTGGCACGACCCGGTCTATCGCGGCGATCTCGAAATCACCGGTCAGGTGCGTGCGCTGGAGTATCTCCAGCAATGCCGCGGAGGAGCAACCTATTTGCCGAACCCGGCGTGACAGCGGCCGGCTGGAGGAGCCGGCCTGGACAGATTGCGGCGCACTGCCGAAGCGAATGTCGAAAACCCTCGGCTTCCGAGGACAAAAGGGAGGAACGTGCATGAGCATCGCAATGAGAAGAACAGTTCTGCGCTCGGCTGTCGTGGCCGCCGCCACGGCGCTCTGCGCCGCCATCTCCACTCTGCCGGCGCGGGCGCTCGACGCCCAGTGGTGCAAGGACGTCCACATCCGATTCTTCGTCGGCGGCGCCGAGGGCGACGCCTTCGGCACCATCGTCTATAGTGGCGCCAAGCAGGCGGCGGCCGATCTCGGACCGAAGGTCGACTACATCTTCTCCGCCTGGAACATCGAAATGATGGTGCAGCAGCTGCGCGAAGCCGTCGCCGTCAAGCCCAACGGCATTGCCATGATGGGCCACCCGGGCGACGCCGCCATCATGCCGCTGGCCGAGCAGGCGCACAAGGACGGCATCAAGATGATGTATCAGAACGTTCCCCTGCCGACGGTCGTCGCGGCGTTCGGCGGCGGCTATGTCGGGGCCCAGCAAGAGCAGCAGGGCCGTGCGCTCGGCGTCGAGGCGTTCAAGCTCGCCAAGCTGAAGGCCGGCGACAAGGCGATCATGATCGGGCCGTTCGACAATGAGAGCCGCGGCGCGCGCGAGCGCGGAACGGTCGCGGCGCTGAAGGAGGCAGGCGTCGAAGTGGTACAAATCAGTTCGCAGACCGAATGGGCGGCGGATCCCAATCTCGCGATACCGGTGATCACGGCAGCTCTTTTGAACAATCCCGACGTGAAGGTGGTCGGTTACCCCGGCGGCCAGATGCTCGGCAATGTGCCGACATACATGCAGGCAGCAGGGCGCAAGCCCGGCGACATCTTCAATTTCGGCTTCGACACCAGTCCGCAGATCGTCGAGGCGTTCAAGGGCGGCTGGGTGCAACTGACGGCCGACCAGCAGCCGTTCCTGCAGGGCTATCTGCCGATCCTCAGCCTCTGCCAACAGGTGGTGCTGGGGCTGGCGCCGATGAATGTCGACACCGGCGCCGGTTTCGTCACACCCGACAATTACGAGATCGTCGCCGACCTCGCCAAGCAGGCGCTGCGCTGACCTCCCAAGCCGTCGGCCGGGTTCAGGCCCGGCCGGCGGGGCCGCCGGCGAAAAGGTCGGCATGCGACAATCAAGCGAGGATCCGATGGCCGAACGCCTTATCGAACTGCGCGACATCAGCAAGTCCTATGGCCAGGTCTATGCACTGGGCGGAGTCAATCTCAGCGTCGATCGCGGCGAGGTGGTCGGTCTCCTCGGTGACAATGGCGCCGGCAAATCGACGCTGATCAAGATCCTGTCGGGCGTCGTAAAGCCGACCAGCGGCGAGATTCTGGTGCGCGGCGAGCCGGTGACCGGATGGAGCGCGGCGCGCTCGCGCGACGCCGGCATAGAGACGGTGTTCCAGGACCGGGCGCTGGCCGTGCAGCAGACCATCGTGCGCAACATCTTCATGGGCCGTGAACTCACCGGCTTCATGGGCTTTCTGAAGGTCAACAAGGAGATCGAGGAGGCCAGCCGGCTGATGCGCGAGATCGGCTTCACCTCAAAGGTGTTCACGCCGCAGTCGATCGTCGGCCAGCTGTCGGGCGGCGAACGCCAGGGCGTGGCGATCGCGCGCGCCATCTACAAGCAGGCAGAGCTGATCGTCCTCGACGAGCCGACGACGGCGCTGTCGCTGACCGAGACCGCCAAGGTCTTCCATTTCGTGCGCCAGGTGCGGGCGAGCGGCCGCTCGATCCTGTTCATCGGCCACAACATCCATCATGTCTTCGACATCGCCGATCGCTTCGTCGTGCTCGATCGCGGCAAGGTCGCGCTGACCACCGACTGCAGCCAGGTCAAGTCGGCCGAGGATCTCATCAACTTCATGGAAGAGGTCGCGCATCCGGGTGGGTTGCCCGGGCTGCACGACGCCGGCGACGCGGAGCAGAGAGCACGATGAGCAAGACCATGGAACCCGATCTGCACGAGCCGGCGGCCAGCATTCCCCGCCCCAATCCCCGGAAGGAGTGGAAGCACCCATCCGATCACTGGATGCGCGGTTTCATCCTCGACAACCGCGCCTCGCTCGGCACGCTCGGCGTGTTCATAATCATGATGGCGGTGTTCATCATCGCCAACCCGACCGTCTTCACCACCTGGTATCTCTACAGCTCGGTGCTGACCACGCTGCCGGTGGCGCTGTTCGTGGTGGTGCCGCTGGTCTTTGTCGTTACCTGCAACGAAATCGACCTGTCGTTTCCGGCGACGATGGGCCTTGCTTCATGGGTCTTCGCGCTGGTCGTGCAGGCCGGATATGATCCGTTCCTCGGCATCGCCGCGGCACTTGTCACCGGCATGCTGCTCGGTTTCCTGGTCGGGTCGTTGGTGGTCTATGGCGGGCTGTCGTCGCTGATCGCCACGCTCGGCATGAATTTCCTGCTGCGCGGCCTGATCCAGATCATCAACGAAGGCAAGTCGATCTCGCTGACCAGCCTCAGCGGCAGCTGGGCCTACACGATCTTCTCCAGCCAGATCCACGGTATCCCGGTGCAGATCTTCTGGGCCATTGCCTTCGTCGTGCTCTCGGCGCTGCTCTACAACAGACATCGCTTTGGCGCGCAGGTGAGGGTGGTCGGCGACAATCCCGACAGCGCCCAGCAGATGGGCATCGACGTCAAACGCGTGCGGGTGAAAGTGTTCGTCTTCGTCGGCATAGGTGCCGCGATCGCCGGCTGCTTCTCGGTGATGATCAACTTCACCTGGTGGCCGACGGCCGGCGACGGCTATTTGCTGCCGGTGCTGGCCTCGGTGTTCGTCGGCGGCACGCCGACCTGGGGCGGCATCGGCACCGTGGTCGGCGGCGCAATCGGCGCGGTCACCGTGTCCTTCATCCAGACCGGAGTGGTGGCGGCGGGGCTGAGCGGCTTCTACGTGCAGTTCTTCAACGGGCTGATCATCATCCTGTCGCTGCTCGGGCATAAGTGGAACCAGGCGAGGTATAGGTGAGTCAGGACCATATGGCTTCGTCGAAGAGTCGCTTGCGCTCGTCTTCATCGAACAGGACGGCGAATCGGCCAAGATTGAACTGACTTTTGCCCATCGCGATCACGGCGATGATGCATGAGACAAGCAATGGCTCTTCGGCTGCGTCAAGTTCCCTGAGGCCGACGTGAACGAGGCGTTGCCAAGCCTGCTCATAAGGCTCTCGAAGATCGGCCGTCAGGACAGGGTTTTTCCCGATCTGCCGTGCTTCCTCGATCATCGCCACCAGTGCATAGGTATTCCAGTCAGCAACGCCTCGCTGCTCATGAATCCGGACCAAATGAGGGACAGCGGCGTAGGACGCCTCTCCGACGTCCCCTTGGTGATAGAGTTCGGTGGCCAACTCTTGCCACGCGGCTTCGACGTCCTCATCAAGTTCGAGAGAGCGAAGCGCTTTTCGCGGATCGTAGGGAATACGATATCCGCCTGAAAACAGCATCCACCGTTCGTCATCAAGGTCTATGCCGGTGACGCTGATGGGATTGGGCATCGAATACCTTGATCAAGTCTGGATTACTCACACTGCCGCGACAAACCCATCCAGCACGCGTTTCTGGCCGGCCTTGTCGAAGTCGATGGTGAGCTTGTTGCCTTCGATGGCGGAGATGTTGCCGTTGCCGAATTTCTGGTGGAAGACGCGGTCGCCGACACTAAAAGCCGAAGGGGTGTCGGACACGGATTTGGCGACCAGTTCGCCATCGATGGTGCGGCCTTTGACCGAGGTGCGGCCGGCGCCGTAGCCGCTGTCGGTTTCGCCATAGCCGATGCGTTCGACCTGGTGGCCGGAGCGGGTGCCCCAGTTGCGGTCTGTGGCCTCGGTGCGGTTGGCCTGCGCGCGCTGCCAGCCGGGTGTCGAATAGGTGTTGGAGAAGGCGCCGGATTTTTCCGTGTCGGCGCCGACATTGTCGAAGCGCGAGGCGCCGTATGGATTCTGCCGGCCGCCACGGCCGGAGGCGAACGAGCCGCCGCCATAGGGATTGCCGTAGCCGCCATAGGAGTTGCCGCTTTCGGCGATTTCGATATGGGATTCCGGCAGTTCCTCGAGGAAGCGCGACGGGATGGTCGATTGCCAGAGCCCGTGGATGAGGCGGTTGGAGACGAACCAGATATGAAGGTTCCTCTTGGCGCGAGTCAGTCCGACATAGGCAAGGCGGCGCTCCTCCTCCAGTCCTGAGCGGCCGCCTTCGTCGAGCGCGCGCTGGTGCGGGAATAGGCCGTCCTCCCAGCCGGGAAGAAAAACGGTCTCGAATTCGAGGCCCTTGGCCGAATGCAGCGTCATGATCGAGACGGCGTCTTGCCCGGCATTCTGCTCGGCATCCATGACCAGCGCCACATGTTCGAGGAAGGAGCGCAGCGACTCGTAGTCCTCCATCGAACGGATCAGTTCCTTAAGGTTCTCCAGCCGGCCCGGCGCCTCGGCCGAGCGGTCGTTCTTCCACATGTCGGTGTAGCCGCTCTCCTCCAGGATGGTCTCGGCGAGTTCGGTGTGTGGCGTGGTCTCCAGCGCCTTCTGCCAGCGCTCGAAATTGGCGGCCACTTCGCGCAACGCGGCGCGCGGCTTCGGCTTCAACTCGTCGCTTTCGGCGAGATTGCCGGCAGCCTCCAGCATCGGAATGCGCAGTGCGCGCGCCGTGTCGTGGATCTGGCGAATGGTGGCTTCGCCCAGCCCGCGCTTCGGCACGTTGACGATGCGCTCGAAGGCGAGGTCGTCGGCGCCTTGCGCGACGACACGGAAGAAAGCCATTGCGTCGCGGATTTCGAGGCGCTCGTAGAAACGCGGGCCGCCGATGACGCGGTGGTTCAGGCCGATCTCCATGAAGCGATCCTCGAAGGCGCGCATCTGGAAGGACGCGCGGACAAGAATCGCCATGTCGTTGAGTTTATGTTTCTGGCGCTGGTAGGCCTCGATGGTCTCGCCGATGGCGCGGGCCTCTTCCCCGGAATCCCAGGAGGCGTGGACGTTGACCTTGCCGTCCTCCGGCTCGTTGCGGTCGGTGAACAGCGTCTTGCCGAAACGGCCTTCATTGTTGGCAATGAGATGGGAAGCGGCGCCAAGGATATGCGCGGTGGAGCGATAGTTGCGCTCCAGCCGGATGATGGTGGCGCCGGGAAAGTCCTTGTCGAAGCGCAGTATGTTGTCGACCTCGGCGCCCCGCCAGCCATAGATGGACTGGTCGTCGTCCCCGACGCAGCAAATGTTTACAGTGCTAGCTCCAATCTCCCCCCTTGTGGGGGAGATGTCGGCGGAGCCGACAGAGGGGGGCGCTGTCCCGCCGGCATGTCGGCTATGGGTATTGGAGGCGTTGCGATCCTTCGCGCCCCCCTCTGTCCTGCCGGACATCTCCCCCACATGGGGGGAGATTGGCTTGCCTTCCGGCCGCTGCGCTAGCAGCCGCAGCCACATATACTGCGCGGTGTTGGTGTCCTGGTATTCGTCGACGAGAATGTATTTGAAGCGCTTGTGGTAGTCCTTGAGCACATCCGGATTGGCGCGGAAGATGCGGATCGGGTGGCACAGAAGATCGCCGAAGTCGCAGGCGTTCAGCGTCTGCAGCCGTTCCTGATAGGCCTTGTAGAGCTCGCGGCCCTTGCCGTTGGCAAAGCTGCGGGCGTCGCCTTCGGGAATGTCAGCGGGGCCGAGGCCCTTGTTCTTCCAGCCGTCGATCATCTGGGCGAACTGCTTGGCCGGCCAGCGCTTGTCGTCGAGGCCTTCGGCCTGGATCAACTGCTTGATCAGCCGCACGACGTCGTCGGTGTCGAGAATGGTGAAGTCCGATTTCAGGCCGGCCAGCTCGGCGTGGCGGCGCAACAGCTTGACACCGATGGAGTGGAAGGTGCCGAGCCAGGGCATGCCTTCGACGGCTTCACCGACCAAAAGGCCGATGCGCTGCTTCATCTCGCGTGCGGCCTTGTTGGTGAAGGTTACTGCCAAAATCTGCGAGGGGAAGGCCTTGCCGGTAGCGAGGATGTGGGCGATGCGGGTGGTGAGCACGCGCGTCTTGCCAGTGCCGGCGCCGGCCAGCACCAGGACCGGGCCTTCCGTGGTTTCGACGGCCAGCCGCTGTTCCGGGTTCAATCCCTTGAGATAGTCGGGCGCGCTGTTGTTGCCGCTGCGGGCAGCCATGGCGCGCGCGGCTATGCCCGACGGGGCCAAAGGCCGCGCATTGGGTTCGTCAAAAAAGGGCATGTCTTCCGAAAAGCCGGACATCGCCCCCGAATGTAGTGATTCGGCAGCGAAAGACCAGAAGTGTCTACGTTTTGTTCTGGTTTGGAAGTCAGATTCCCGGGCTCCGTGTTGAATTGTTGGCCTGAATCCACCCACCCGGGCCAAAACACGTTGGTTGGGAGGAGCCGGCGCGAAAGGTGAGAGCATGCTGGGCTCTCAGCCTATGCTGGCAGGCTTTGCTTGACACACGTGGCTTGCGGGAGAAAGTTGCGCTCGGGGCGGGAACGGGATGCCCTTGCCGCGGCGCGGGACGCGCATCAGTCGAAGGAGTATCGTCTTGGCTGTTGTCATCACCTCCCTCATCCTGTTTCTCATCGGCCTGGCACTTGGTGGCGGTGGCATCAAGCTCGCGATGCTGGGCGGCAGCTGGTATTATGTCATCACCGGTCTGGCCTTCCTGATCGCCGCCTGGCTGTTCTTCCGGCGCAAGTCGACCGCGCTGTGGCTCTATGCGGCGATAGTTATCGGCACGCTGGCCTGGGCGGTGTGGGAAATCGGCTTCGACTGGTGGGAACTGGGCCCGCGCGGTGGTGTGATCGTGCTTCTGGCGCTGTGGCTGCTGACGCCGTGGGCAAGGCGGGGCCTCACTGGTCCCGACGCGCGGGCGCCGCTCATTCTGGCCGTGCTCGCATCACTCGCGGTCGCCGGCTATTCGATGACCGCCGACCCCAAGGACATCGCCGGCGACCTCAGCGCCGACAAGGTGACGCCGACGGCCGATCTCGGCGGCAATGTGCCTCCCGGTGAGTGGCACTTCTACGGCCGCACGCAATTCGGCCAGCGCTATTCGCCGCTCGACCAGATCACGCCGGACAATGTCGCCAAGCTGCAGCCGGCCTGGACATACCAGACCGGTGACGTCAAGGGTCCGGACGACATCGGCGAGACCACCTATCAGGTGACGCCGCTGAAGGTGGGCGATGCGCTCTACATCTGCACGCCGCACAATTTCGCCATCGCCATCGACGCCGCGACCGGCAAGGAGAAATGGCGTTTCGACCCCAAGATCAAGCTGGACAAGGACCGCCAGCATCAGACCTGCCGCGGCGTGTCCTATTATGCCGATGCCAGGATCGCGGCTGGCCAGCCCTGCGCGACGCGAGTCTACCTGCCGACATCCGACGCGCGGCTGATCGCGCTCGACGCCGCCAACGGCCAGGTCTGCGCCTCCTTCGCCGAAGCCGGCACGCTCAATTTGTTGATCAACATGCCGTACCCGAAGTCGGGCTATTATTATTCGACCTCGGCGCCGCTGATCGTTGGTGGCAAGATCATCGTCGGCGGCGCGGTCAACGACAATTATTCAACGGAGGAACCGTCCGGCGTCATCCGCGCCTTCGATGTCGACACCGGCGCTCTGGTGTGGAACTGGGATTCCGGCAATCCGGACCAGACGACACCGCTGCCGGCAGGCCAGACCTACACCCACAACTCGCCCAACATGTGGTCGACGGCGAGCGCCGACGAGAAGCTCGGCTTGCTCTATGTGCCGCTCGGCAACCAGACGCCGGACCAGCTCGGCGCCGGCCGCAGCGCCAATGTGGAGAAGTTCTCCTCCTCGATCACCGCGCTCGATCTCGCCACCGGACAATTGCGCTGGGTGCGGCAGACCGTGCACCACGACCTCTGGGATATGGACGTGCCGGCGCAACCGACGCTGGTCGACATCACCACCGCCGCCGGCGTGGTGCCGGCGCTGGTGGGCCCAACCAAGCAGGGCGACCTCTACGTGCTCGACCGGCGCAGCGGCGAGCCGATCATTCCGGTCAAGGAAGTGCCGGCGCCGGGCGGTGCGATCGAGGGCGATCACACTTCGCCAACGCAGCCGACCTCGGATCTCTCCTTCAATCCGAAGCCACTGACCGGCGCCGACATGTGGGGCATCACCATGTTCGATCAGCTGGCCTGTCGAATCGAGTTTCAGGGCCTGCGCTATGAGGGCCGCTATACCCCGCCTTCCGTGCAGGGGTCGCTGATCTATCCCGGCAATTTCGGCACCTTCAACTGGGGTGGCGTCGCCGTCGATCCGGTGCGGCAGGTGATGTTCGGCATGCCGACCTATCTGGCCTTCAAATCGCAGCTCATTCCGCGCGATCAGGTGCCGCCACCGGATGAAGGCCGCGGCAGCGAACAGGGGCTGAACCGCAATGAGGGTGCGCCTTACGCGGTGGTGATGGGGCCGTTCCTGTCGCCGCTCGGCGTCCCCTGCCAGGCGCCGCCATGGGGCTATGTCGCGGGCGCCGATCTCAGAACCGGCACGATCGCCTACAAGCACCGCAACGGCACGGTCTACGACATGACGCCGCTGCCCTTGCCGCTTAAAGTCGGCGTGCCTGGCATTGGCGGGCCGATGATCACCGCCGGCGGTGTCGCGTTCCTGGGTGCGGCGGTCGACGATTATCTGCGCGCCTATGATGTGACATCGGGCAAGCAGCTCTGGCGGGCCAGGCTGCCGGCAGGCGGGCAATCGACGCCGATGACATACACTGTCGCCGACGGCCGCCAGTTCGTGGTCATCGTCGCCGGCGGCCACGGCTCGGTCGGCACCAAGCCGGGCGATTATGTGATGGCGTATACGCTGCCGAAGTAGCCTTCGCTCAAAGTCCCAGATGGCCCTTCAGGCTGGGCACCGAGCCCAGTACTTCGTTGGTCAGCTTCGGCCCAGCGGCGGCTTCGGCCTGCTGGATCAGCGTGGCGCCGGCCTTCTGGATCTGCGCCATGTCGAGCCCGGCTTTCTCGGCAACGGTATTCACGATGCTCTGGGCGTCCATGCTCTTCCCCCCTCGGTCTTGCTGTCGGTTATCGGGTTTTCGAACGGCGTCGGTCGACCCGGACCTTGACCATCCGCCTGGCGGCTTCCGACGCGGCGGAGCGCAGGGCCAGCAAGGCCGCGCCGGCAAGGACGAGTGCGCTTACGAGGATCGGAGTGGACAAGGTCATGGCGTTGTTCCTTCTCGTCTGGCTGCGGCAACGGGCGAAGCCGCAATCAACCTCTCCTGATATTGTGGCAGCACCATCAACATTCTCTGAAATGACCAAAATGTGATGGCGTCGCGGTTGTTGCAGCTGTGCCACCTGCACGGCCCTACGGCGGAACCGTCACCGACCCGTGACTGGACCGTGCCAGCTTGCACCCTATCTTGATCCGCGAGCTCATGTCTGAGCGAGGAGCACCGCCATGACGAAACCCACCGCCGAAGCAGCCAAGCCCGGTAAACCCGCCATCACCCAGGCGATGATCGACGCCTATGACGAATACACCCATCTGACGCTCGATCGCCGTCGCTTCATGGAGCAGCTGACCAGGCTTGCCGGATCAGGTGCGGCCGCGACCGCGATCGCGCCGCTGCTGGCTGCCAATTCGGCGCGGGCGGCTGTTGTCGCCGACAACGATCCGCGGGTGAAAGCGCAAGAAATCACCTTTCCCGGCAGCAGCGGTGAAATGAAGGGCTATCTGGTCAAGCCGGCGGACCAGTCCGGCAAGCTCGGCACGGTCATCGTCATTCACGAAAACCGTGGCCTCAATCCGCATATCAGGGATATCGCGCGGCGGGTGGCGCTTGAGGGTTTCGTGGCGCTGGCGCCGGATTTCCTCTCGCCGCTCGGCGGCACTCCCGCTGACGAAGACAAGGCGCGCGACATGTTCACCCAGCTCGACGCCAAGCAGGTCACCGCCGATGGCCTGGCGACCATCGCCTATCTCAAGGGCGAGAAGGACGGCAATGGCAAGGTCGGCGCGGTCGGCTTCTGCTGGGGCGGCGGCACGGTCAACGCGCTGGCCGTCAACGCGCCCGATCTTGCGGCCGGCGTCGCCTACTACGGCATGCAACCGGAGGCCGAGGATGCGGCGAAGATCAAGGCGGCCCTGTTGCTGCACTATGCCGGGCTCGACGAGCGCATCGACGCCGGCATCGATGCCTACAAGAAGGCGCTCGACGCGGCGCATGTCGAATACACGGTCTATGTCTATGACGGCGTCAACCACGCCTTCAACAACGACACGTCGGCCGCGCGCTACGACAAGAAGGCAGCCGATCTCGCCTGGGGCAGGACGATCGCTTTCCTGAAGGAGAAACTGGCCTAGCTTTCGGTGTCAGGCGTGGCCGCGTTTCATGCGCGCCTGCTTCAGGATGGCGCGCCAGCGAATCATGTCGAAGGGGATCGGCTCGTTGCTGTTGGCGATGTGGAAGATCTCGTTGTTGACGTTCTTCAACGAGCGCCAGAAATCATAGTCGGTGATACGCGGATCGGCAGCCAACCTGTCCACTTCGACCTTGATGTCGGTTTTCATGCACGTTCCTCGAACCGCCTGTGCCCGCCGCCCGCATCGCAACTTGGATCAGCCCGTTCTCAAACGGTCTGCTGAGTCGTTCAATGGCTCAAATGGTTTGTTAACGTTAAAACCTTGGTAAGGTTAACGCGGGTGCCGGAGGGCTTCAAGCGGTCTTGCGGCGAATGCCGATCGACCGGCCGGCGCGTTCGGGCATCGGCAGGCCTGAATGGGCGGCGCGCATCGCTTCCACCTTGGCCTGCACGTCGGCGGGGAAGGGCGCAACCTTCGGCCCGGACATATCGACATGCAACGACAGGGTTTCGGAGGTGGCGGCGAGCCAGCCGTCGACGTGGTGGATTTCCTGGTAAGCCCGCAGCCGCTTGTCGTCATGGTCGATCAGCTGGAAGGATACGACGACCTTGTGTTCGAGGTGCAGCTCCTGGACGTAACAGACATGAACCTCGGCCGTGTAGATGGTCAGGCGCCGCTCCTTGACATAGTCAAGCCCCATGCCCATCGCCTCGAACGCCTCATCCGAGCAGCGGTCGAACAGCACGTTGTAATAGGCCATGTTGAGGTGGCCGTTGTAGTCGATCCAGTCCTTCTCGATGTCCATCGGTTTGGAGACGAAGGGGGCAGGGATGGGCATCGTTAGCTTCCTTGTTATGGTGCTGGACCGAGTTCTGGCGCTGGACAGGGCGCGGGCCGTGAGACTAGAGCGGTTCACCGTTTCGCGGAAACGGTGAACC